>CAMJQC010000025.1 GCA_946407975.1 uncultured Bacteroidales bacterium | reverse complement strand
TCTTTACCATCGGTTGGAACTGGGCCAGCGACTATGGCACCAGCGAGGATGACGAAGCCATGTTCAAGGCTTTGTACGCCTACTCGCCCTTGCACACCATTCAAAGTGGCGAAGACGTGCATTATCCCGCTATCATGGTCACCACTGCCGACCATGACGACCGTGTGGTGCCGGCTCACTCCTTCAAATATGCCGCCACCTTGCAGGCCGCCCAGACCGGACCGGAGCCCAAGATCATCCGTATCGATACCAAAGCCGGTCACGGCGGAGGCAAGCCGATTTCGAAGGTCCTGGAAGAACAGGCTGACATCTATGCCTTTATCCTTTACAACATGGGCTTGACCTATCCTGCCAAATAAGGATAGCCCCTTGTTGGTAAAACACATAGAGCCGCAAGATATTTTGCGGCTCTACGTGTTTATATACTGTCCTTTTCAGGCAATCGGGTCAGGACAGACATCACAACGCTGGCATGGCTCACAAGCGCCGCCACGCCAGAACTAGAAGACTTCTTTGATGAAGAAATGCCGATAAAAGCCTAAATCTTTTTCTTTCTCCAGTCGGCTTTCCAGATGTATACAAACGAGATTAGGCCGATGAGGATGTTGTAGACCCACTCAGCGGTCCATACGCCGGCGATAGTGGAAGTCTTTGACATAAGGAAGACATAGATGATGTAGATGATGAGGATGCCGAACTCCAAAGCCATGGCCGCCGTAGTGTTGCCCGTGCCTGAGACGGCCTCGAAGAAGGTCATGGACAAAGTACTCAACAAGGTGGCGACACAGATTACATAGACCGATGGGATGGCGGCCTGTGCCAAGGCGGCATCGTCCGTATAAATATGAAGGAAAAGATGCGGGATGACGGCCACTACTGCAACCAGAACGGCACTGCACAAAAGGCTGTTTTTCACCACTTTCCATAGAGTCGACATCACCTCGTCGCTCTTCCCTTCCCCAATGATGCGGCTCGTCAGCGTGTTGGCCGTCGCCGCAAAGGCAAATCCGGGGATGATGAGGATCATATAAGTGCTTCGCACCACTGAGGAAACGCCGATGGCCATCTCTCCCATTTTCTCTATCATTACAAAGAAGATGAACCAGGCACCGAAAGAAAAGAGCCGTTGGATCATGCACGGAAAGGCAACTTTCAGGATGTCACCCATCAGGGCGGGTTGCCACTTATGCCAGCGGAACATGCCGAATTTCTCGTGAGGAATCTTGATATAAGTGACGATCCAGAAGAAGAAAAACGCTGAGACTTCCGCCATCAGGGAGGCTAAGGCGGCGCCGCCGATGCCCATCTCGGGCAGACCCGCGCGACCGAAAATCAACGCCCAGTCGAGGAAGATGTTGACGATGGCCATGATGAGCGTGGAGAAAGTGATGATCTTCGTGTCGCTGATACCCACATAAAACGAGCGAAACAGGAAGTTGAAGACCACGAAGATGATGCCAAACTGTCTGAATTTCAGATATTCACATCCAGCCGCATAGATGTTCGGTGATTCAATGATGACGCGTAGCAAAGGATGGCTGAAGAAAAAGAGGATACTAAACAACAGCAGCCCCAAGACCAGCACGAACATGGCGCCATGCTGGAAGACCTCCCCTATCTTTTTGTAGTTGCCTTCGCCAAAACGCCGTGCGATAAAGATCTGGATGCCGATAGCAAAGCCCATCGCCAGCGTGGTGAACACATAATAAAACAAGCCCGCCATCATGGAGGCGCTCAGCTCGATGGTGCCGAGGTGTCCCAAGAATGCTGTGTCAGTAAAAGTGATGATGGTCTGGGCCAGGTTGCCTAACATGATGGGATAGGCAATGCGCCAGATTTCGCGGTTGGTGACGCTCGTTTTAATCATGATGCAAAGATACGGGTTTTATGGCTGTTTTTCATTTGCTTTTCAAGGTAGCAAACGCTTTTCCCAAGTGTTCCGTGATGTCGCTGGCAATCAAGGCCTCCTGCCCCGTCTCCTCAACGGCCAGGTCGCCTGCCAAGCCGTGGAGGTAGACGCCCAGCACAGCGGCTTCTTCAGGGGAATAACGCTGAGCCAACAGCGATAAGATGATGCCCGTCAGCACATCGCCGCTGCCTGCCGTAGCCATGCCGGGATTGCCCGTAGTGTTGAAGAAACAGGCGCCGTTGGGCATGGTGACGGAGGTGTGGGCCCCTTTGAGGACGATGATGATGTGGTGTTTCACAGAGAGCTCGCGTTGACGCTCAAGCCGTTCGAACGTGTTGGATGTCTTGCCTGCCAGCCGCTCAAACTCCTTGGGATGAGGCGTGAGGATGGTCTTTTCGGGCAGATAAGCCAGCCAAGTCGGGTTTTGAGAAAGGATGTTAAGCGCGTCGGCATCCATGACGAGTGGCGCTTTGGCTTCTTGAATAAGCAGTTTCAGGGCGCGGGCCGTTTCGTCGGCTTGTCCCAGACCTGGGCCGACGCCAATGGCCGTATAAGGCGCAAGGTCGTTGAACCCGCTGAAGCATAACTCCGATTCATCCGAATCGACCATGGCCTCGGGGATGGAGGTCTGCAAAGGCAATTGCGCCATCTTGGGCAGATGAACGCTGAGCAGGCCGACACCGGTTCTGAGACACGACTTTGCAGCTAGCAAGGCGGCCCCTGTCTTTCCTGCCGACCCTGCAATCAACAAGGCATGACCATAGGTCCCTTTATGGGAATACTTCGTCCGATAATGCAAGAATGGTTTTACCATCTGCTTAAGGGTGAAGAAGTTATTGGTCGTTACCTCATCTAAAAATTTAGGGTGCAAGCCGATGTCAATAATCTCAAAACGGCCTACATAGGGGTCGTTTTCCGGCATCAGAAATGCCAGTTTCGGGAATTGGAAACTCAAAGTATAATCCGCCTTAACGACGGTTCCTGCCACGCTGGGACGGTCGGCAAATAATCCGGAGGCTATGTCGATGGCAATACGGATGCAAGGACTCTGATTGATATAGGTTATCAGTTCTTCTACCATGCCTTGTGGCGGACGGCTTAAACCCGAGCCGAAGATGGCATCGACCACCACGTCGTTTTCCGTAATCCTTGGGAAATCGTCTTCATTCATGATGTCGAACATCGGCACATGCGTCTCGTTGAGCAACTTGTTGTAGTTGTAGTTACAGTCGTCACTCATTTTTTCGGCATATCGTACGATAAACACTTGTGGGACAATGTCTTGTTCGAATAGCATACGGGCGACGGCAAGTCCATCTCCCCCGTTGTTGCCTAATCCGCAGAAGATTTTGATGATCTTATCCCGTGACACGCGTCGATAAATCCATTCATACACCTTGGTGGCGGCGCGTTCCATCAAATCGATGGACTCGATAGGCTCGTTTTTAATCGTGTAGCGGTCGGCTTCACGGATCTGTTCTACGGATAGGATTTTCATGGCATAAGCAGTTTGGGACCTGTTTACCGCAAAATTAAGCAATTATATGGTTTCCTTTTCTATTCTGGCCTAAAATAATGATGAAAACCAGCGTGATAGATGTGTAGAATGAGAAGGAAAACAGAAGATATTTATTTAAAGTATCTCTACAAATAAAATGTATTTATTAATTGATATCCTTTTAATTAAATATCAAACATTAACTGCAATTAATCCTATGGCGGCCAAGACAAAGAGGGCGATGCCGGCAAGGACCAGGATGGCCAGGATACTGCCCAGACAGCCCCATTTCCGTTGTCCCTGTGGAAGCTTCTCTGAAAGAAGGCATAAGATAAGTCCGACTAAAGGCGTGAAGATGACGGAGAGCAGGAATGCCCAGCCGAAGCCTATGTTGCGCCTAGCCCCTACCAAGCCGACTATAACGGCCAGCAAGGAACCGGTGAGGAGTCCGAAGAGTACGAGAGAAAAGCCCATTGTTTATTGTAGTTAGTTTAGTTGAATGCCATAAATATCTTTTAAAATCTTCTTTAGGTTTTCTTTACCCTCGAACAAGATGCCTTGAATGCCCAATTTGCAGGCCGCCTCCACATTCTTCGGGTTGTCATCGATGAAAACGCTTTCTTCAGCCTGGATGCCAAAGCGTTGCAAGGCCAATTGGAAAATCTTCGGGTCGGGCTTCATCACATGTTCGACACCCGAAATCACCATGTCCTCCATGAGGCTGAGGATAGGATAAACGGGCCGCACCAAGGCGAAGGTCTCCTCTGACCAGTTGGATAGTCCAAATACACGGAATCCTTTGGCTTTCAATTCTTTGACATATTCTTCCATACCAGGAATCTGTCCGCCCATCATCTTCATGAACTGACCGTAATATAGCTCGATTTCCTTCTTCCACTCGGGATGCTCGGCAATGAGTTCCGCTGTGCCTTCGGCTATTGGACGGCCGTTGTCATGTTGGGCGTTCCATTCATAGGTGCAGATGTTGGTAAGAAACCACTCTGCTTTCTCCACATCGCCGAAATAAGGGTCATAAAGGTAATGCGGGTTCCAGTCCAAAAGGACGCCACCATAGTCGAAGATGATATTTTTGATGCTTGGCATGGCTTTTATTTGTTTGCAAAGGTACTCTTTTTCTCATAAATCTGGATAATCCGTATCTTTACCTCTCGAAATGACAATTGTAAACTCGGGTAATGAGTACACAAAATACTGATATAGAGCGTCATCCGCTGATTCCCTTCCTTCCACAACATGCCAAGGTGCTGTTTCTTGGGAGTTTTCCACCGCCTAAAAAACGCTGGAGTATGGATTTCTATTACCCTAATTTCATCAACGATCATTGGAGGATTATAGGTGCCGTTTTCTTCGATGACAGAGACCATTTCGTGGATTTGGAACATAAGTGTTTCCGTAGGGATGAAATCATGCAATTCTTGAATGAAAAAGGCATTGCCTACTACGACACGGCAGAAAGCGTGCGCCGGCTAAAGGAAAACGCATCCGATCAGTTTCTTGAAGTGGTCGAACCAACGGATATTCTGGCACTGTTAAAACGGATTCCCGAATGCCGTGCTGTTGCCCCTACCGGAGGAAAGGCTGTACAGACACTTTGTGAAACCTTTGGAATAACGGATTTGCCGAAAATCGGCATGTCGGTTGAAATTCCAAGTCACAAGGGCTTGCGCCTGTATCGTCTGCCCTCTTCGTCACGCGCTTATCCTTTGGCGTTTGAAAAGAAAGTGGAGTTTTATCGCAATTTCTTTGATTGCGTATTGTAGTCTGGTCACATCCTTTGCTGGCACTTGGCCGTGGATCTTCAAGACGGCAGAAAAACAATAAATGCCGATAATTGTCAATAATCCACTAGACGATAGTTAAGATATATTCTATCAGTCAAGTAAAGTATCTCGCTTAAACCTTTCCTTCAGCATCTCTATGCTCGATTCCCATGTCGTAAAGTTCGTCGAGATGGTGTTTGAGCCGCCGTGCCATGGGCCGGAAAGTATAGTACGTGATGGTGGCTGAGATAGGTGCGCCGACCAGTGGCAGGATCTTGCCTACGCCTTTGGCGAAGCCTTCCTTGGTCATATTAATGCCTATCCATTGGGCTATCTTTACCGCATATTGGGCGATGACGGTCTCGGAGATTTTGATGCTGGCGTTTTTAGTCACATGTCCCGCCACTTTGCTCAAGGCCTCTACAGCGAGTTTGTTGCCCATCATGGCACCTACGAAAAGGGTCATGATGTTCAGCGACTCATCGTCAAGCTGTTTGTTGACATTGGTCAGTGAGGGCCAGCCATAAAGGTAGATGAGTTTCTGCATGAGACTGAGGATGTGGCCATAGAATTGCGTGAGGTCGGTGGGAATTGTGCCTGCCATCCACCAGCCACCAGGCAGACCCATCAGGGCCGAGGTACCGCACACCATGGTGAGATGATAACTGATACACTGATTGGCGATCTTGTCAATCTCTTTCTTGTTGAGCACCTCGGTCGGACTGACCTCCAAGGCGGTCATCATTTGCATGGGGGTGCAGAACTTGGAAAGCTCCTTGGTCAAGAACTCGTCACGGTTCACATTGACGAAAGGCAGCTTGAGGCTGGTTGAAAGGACTCTGTCCCACAGGCTCAACGATTTGGTCTCTGCTGGTTTCTTATTTGTGTTTTCAGTATCCATATTTCTCTTTCCATTTGTCGCGCAGACTCTTGCGGATCTCTCGTTCGCGCGGATTGTCTTGTGGGTCATAGATCTTTGTTCCGGCAATGGCTTCGGGCAAAAACTCCTGTTCCACGAAGTTGCCTTCGAAGGCATGAGCGTATTTGTAGCCTTCGTGATAGCCCAGTTCTTTCATGAGTTTGGTCGGGGCGTTGCGCAGATGTAACGGCACGCTGAGGTCACCGGTCTGCTTGACGATGGCTTGCGCCATGTCGATGGCCGCCACGGCGGCGTTGCTCTTGGCCGAGGATGCCAGGTAGGTGGCCGTCTGCGAGAGGATGATGCGGCTCTCTGGCCAGCCGATCTTATTCACGGCATCGAAGCAGGCGTTGGCAAGCAGTAAAGCATTCGGGTTGGCGTTGCCGATGTCCTCGGAGGCCAAGATGAGCATCCTCCGCGCGATGAAGAGCGGGTCCTCTCCTGCCTCGATCATACGGGCGAGGTAATATACGGCCGCATTGGGGTCGCTGCCACGCATGGACTTGATGAAAGCCGAGATGATGTCGTAGTGCATCTCCCCTTGCTTGTCGTATTTCACCAGATTGCTTTGGATGCACTGCGTCGTGAAATCGTTGGTGACGACGAGTTCCTTGGCATCAGGATCATTATCGTATAGGGAACCCACTACCAATTCGATGGCGTTGAGCAGCTTCCGTCCGTCACCACCGCTGATCTTCATCAGGGCTTCGGTCTCCTGCAGTACAATCTTCTTATCGTAGTCTTTTTGCAGCATCTCGACGGCCTTGCCAAGCATGACCTCCAGGTCTTCTTTCTCGAGTGACTTCAGCACATACACCTGACAACGTGAGAGCAATGGCGAGATGACCTCGAAACTCGGGTTCTCCGTGGTGGCGCCGATGAGGGTTACCAGGCCCTTTTCTACCGCACTCAGCAGCGAGTCCTGCTGCGACTTGCTGAAACGGTGGATTTCATCGATGAAGAGGATGGGTGCCTCAGGTAACATGCGGGCGCGGTCGATGATGTCGCGCACGTCTTTGACGCCGCTGCTGACGGCACTCAGCTGGAAGAACAGTCGCTTCACCTGCTTGGAGATGATGTATGCCAAGGTGGTCTTGCCCACGCCGGGAGGTCCCCAGAAGATCATGGAAGGCACATGGCCCGTCTCGATGGCGCGACGCAATACGGCGTTCTCGCCAATGATGTGCTTCTGCCCGATATAGTCGTCAAGCGAAGTGGGACGCAAGCGTTCTGCCAATGGTGTCGATGAAGTCTTCATCAAATGATATTTTTCGCAAAGATAAGCTTTTTTTATAAAATGTTGAAGCGTTCAGCTGTTGAATTGCGGGCATGTCGTTCCTTTTATATTTTTCTTTACTTTTGTTACAGAAAAATCTTTCCTATGAAAAATATCAAATATCTGATTGTCATGCTGTTGCTTGGCGCTTCCATGACTTCCTACGCTTGCACCAACTTCTTGATCACGAAAGGCGCTTCGGCAGATGGCTCTACTTTCATCAGCTATTGTGCTGACTCGCATATCCGTTATGGCGAACTCTACTTCACCCCTGCCGCCGATTGGCCTGCAGGCAGCATGCGCATCTGCTATGACCGTGGTTCGAATAAGCCCCGTGGCAGCGTGCCACAGCCGCCTCATACCTATAAGGTGATAGGCTATATCAACGAGAACCAGGTGGCTCTGGGTGAGACGACATTCGGCGGTCGTGGCGAGCTGATGGACCCTACAGGCATTGTGGATTATGGGAGTCTGATGTTTATCGCCTTGGAACGTAGCACCTCGGCACGCGATGCCATCAAGGTCATGGCAGATCTCGTCGAGGCTTATGGCTATGGCAGTGACGGGGAGTCGTTCTCCATCTCCGATGCCAATGAGGTTTGGTATATGGAAATCATGCCGAAGGGTTATACGCCCAAAGTCACGCGGACTGGCGACACCATCAATGCCGACCGGGGTGCGGTGTGGGTGGCTATCCGTATCCCTGACGGCTATGTCTCGGGGCACGCCAATGCGGCGCGTATCACGACCTTTAAACTGCGTGACGGCAAGACCTCCATCACCGATAAGGATTGGAAAAAACTGTATAACAAGGATGTAGAAGTCATCTACAAGCACGATATCATCGATTTCGCCCGTCGTAAGGGCTATTTCACGGGCAAGGATGTCGACTTCGACTTCAGCGCTGCCTATGCTCCTGTCGATTTCAGCGCCGCCCGCATCTGTGACCTCCGTGTGTGGACCATGTTCAACAAGGTCTGTGACGGCATGGATGCGTATTGGGACTATGTCACCGGCAAGGACCTCTCCCACCGCATGCCACTTTATGTGAAGCCTAACCGCAAAATCAGCCTCAGCGACATGATGGCCTTCCAGCGTGACCACTTCCAAGGCACAGAACTGGACAAGACCCTCGATGCCGGCGCTGGACCTTTCGGTTCGCCTTTTCGTTGCAACCCGCTATATTGGGAATACGACGGGAAGCCCTATTTCAATGAGCGCAGCATAGAAACCGTGCAGACGGGCTTCTCTTTCGTCGCCCAGAGCCGCAGCTGGCTGCCCAACCCTGTCGGCGGCATTATCTGGTTTGGTGTCGACGATACCAACTCGACCGTCTATACGCCCTTCTACTGTTCCATCAACGAGGTGCCGTGGGAATACCGTGTTGGCAATGGCGACATGCTCACCTACAGCGAAGATGCCGCTTTCTGGGTGTTCAACCGCTTGGCTCATTTCAAATATCTGTTCTACGACCGTGTCATAGGCGATATCCAGGCCGTGCAGAAGGAGTTGGAAGAAAACTATCAGATGCTGGTTCAACTTGCTGATGGCGAGGCTGTAAGACTCTACAACGAATCTCCAGAGAAAGCCATCGCCTCGCTTACCGAAATGTCCAGGCAGGCTGCTCAAAACACGGTCACCCGTTGGAAAGAGCTGGACAATTATCTGTTGGTAAAATATCTGGATAGCAACGTCAAACAGGAAGAGGACGGCAAATTCAAACGTAACGGCTATGGCTATCCAGCCCGACCGCAGCAGCCGGGTTATCCCGATTCCTGGAAAAAAGCTGTGATTGAACAGCACGGCGAGCAGTTCAGCAGACCGGAATAAGGGCCTTTATTCTTGAAAGAAAGCCTTGACTTCGCTTTCTTTCATGTTGCGCAGGTTGTACTCGTGCATCACGTGCCCGTCTTCCATGAAAACGATGACGGGGAAATAGCCGTTGGTGACTTTCAGCAGCCGGATCGCGTCTTCATAAAGCACATCTTGATAATGGGCGGAACCTGATTCCTCATAGAACCGGGCGATGCCTTCTTCCCTGCCCATGAAGACGTAGGTGATGTTTTCGGGCGGGAATCCGTAAAGCTGTTGCATCAGCGACAGTTTCTGGGCTGACAGCCGGCAAAACTCGCAGGAAGTGGAGAAAATACATACCACTTGCTTTCCCTGTTTCAGGTTTAGACTGTCCAAAGGCGATTCTGACAGAATTCCGTCAAAGAGCTCCTCTTGCAAGTTATGCTCGGGATCGTAGCTTGGTGTGAAATTATCGGGAGGCGAAACGACGAAGACCGCTACGCTGACGGCCAAAGTCACGCCTATGAGGGCGAGCCATCGCCCTTTAAAGCGGAACTCCTTAACCCGGTATACAAGCAAAAACAGCAACATCAAAACGAGGTTCTTGACGATGCTTTGCCATGGGTTGAATTCTATGATGTCGCCGAAGCAGTGACAGTTGTCGGTACGACCTAAGACAAGGGCGTATGTCAGGAATAAGGTATAGACGGCCAGCATAGCCATGCTCCCCCACCAAATCAACTTGTGGAAACAGTTTGAAACCAGTCCGATGCCTAACACCAATTCCACGATGATGGCGACACGGGCGACAAGGAAACTGAAGTTGAGGCTGAAGAAATGGTAGGAATAGATGTACAGCTCGAACTTGTCCATGTCGATGATTTTCACCACGGCGGAGAAGATGAAAACCAGACCGAGGAGGATCTTCAATACAATCGGAAGGATGGCCTTGACCTTATTCATGATGCAAAGATAGAAAAAAGGCGCACATCGGAGGATGCGCGCCCAGAAGTTTTAGATGCTATGCTTATTGCTTCACGCATTCGACAAGCGTGGTGCCACCAACAGTGGTGTTGTAGTCGCTGCAGTTGCCTTCTTCGATTTCGAAGGAAGGTTGCCAGATGTTAGTAACGGTATCCTTGCAGTGGCAAGTCTTGACTTTTGAGCAGGAAGCAAAGCCACCGATCATGGCGATAATGGCAATGGCTAAAATGACTTTCTTCATATTATAAAGTATTAAGTGTTGATGATTGCACGTTTAAAGTTTGGTCTTTTATTGGAAGACCATGTGGATTTAGTTTTTCCAGAACTCCCACCATGGGCGTGGGACTCCGGTCACTTCCTCTTCGCTGACAGAAGTGCATTTTACATTTGGCCATCCTTCTATTTCCTTCGCCTTGTCATCACAGGTGGAATGGTCTAAAATCATATAGTAATCATCACTAAGCTCGACATATTCGTCATTAATCACGGCAGCACATTTGCAATAGCGGGGCCGATTGCATGCTGTTGTAGAAATCATTGTTATGATTATGATGATCAGAAATACTTTTTTCATATTGCTTAATTATAGACGCAAAAATAGATAAAATCTTTGTATTATCCTCTGTTTTTCTGTCAATATGGTGTTTTTTTTCAGTGTGAGGTGTGAATTTGCTTATTTAGACCAGTTTTTTCCGATTATCTTGATGATTTTATCCGACGAAAAGCGTAAAACATATTCGGTTTGCACTTGTTTTTGTTTTGAAATATTTTGTAAATTTGTGACCATGGAAAATGCAGGAATTCCTATGAAAGAAATTGATGTCCAGAATTTTATTATCAATTTGACTCGTTCTATTGGCGAAACTCCTACCGAAATCAAGGCGATTGCTGAATCAGGATCGTCGCGAAAATACTATCGTGTCTTCACAGAGAAAGGGAGCCTGATAGGTACTTACAGCGATAATGTGGAAGAGAATGAAGCCTTTTTGAGTTTTACCCAACACTTCTTGAAACTGCATTTCCCGGTCCCTCACGTGCTTGGCGTTAGCGATGACAAGACCTGCTATCTGCAGAGCGATTTTGGCGATGACAACCTCTTTACCCATGTGCAGCGAGCCCTGCTCTTCAAAGGCTATGACGCTCCCCTGATCTCAAGCTATAAAAAAGCGCTTTGGCATTTGGTGCGGTTCCAAATCCTAGGTCACCAGGGCTTGGATTACGGCAAGGCCTACCCTTCTGAACGTTTCGACCGGCAAGCCATCATCGAAGATTTGAACTATTTCAGATACTATTTCTTAAAGCCACATGCTGAGATCGTTTTTAACGAGACGCGTCTTCTGGCAGACTTCGAGGCCATGGCCAATCATCTTTCGCAGGCGCCTTCAGATTTCTTTATGTACCGTGACTTCCAGTCAAGAAACATCATGATTCAAGGCGAGGAAGTCTGTTTCATCGATTATCAGGGCGGTCGTAAGGGTCCCTTGCAATACGACCCCATCTCCTTGTTATATCAGGTGAAGGCACAGATGCCCGATACGATACGGCAGGAACTTTTGGATTATTATAAATCGGAATTGGCTAACTTTATTGATTTGAACGCAATCCATTTTGATGATTATTATCCTGGTTTCGTCTACCTCCGGCTTATGCAAGTGCTTGGTGCCTATGGCTTCCGTGGACTCATACAGAAGAAGTCGCATTTTCTAGAGAGCATTCCTTATGCATTGAAGGAGATGGAACGGTGGCATCAAGCCCATCCGTTGGGCCAGTATAGCGAGTTGGACTTTGTCCTGAGCCAATTGAAGGGCCTGCAAGAGAAATATGATGTTGGCATCGCTAATACTGGAAAGTTGACGGTGACCATCAATAGTTTTTCTTTCAAAAAAGGCTATCCCAACGATTTTAGCGGCAACGGAGGCGGTTTTGTCTTTGATTGCCGTGCTCTGCCGAATCCAGGACGTGAAGAACGGTTCAAAAGCATGACGGGTCGTGACTGGGAGGTGAAGGAATTCCTGATGGAAAAGCCTCAGGTAACTGTTTTCCTTGATTATGTGAAAGGTATCGTAGCGCAAAGCGTGGATAATTATCTTGAAAGGCATTTCAGCAATCTGATGGTTTCCTTCGGCTGTACAGGCGGGCAACATCGTTCCGTGTTTTTCGCCCAAACGCTTTATGAATGGCTAAAGGAGCGCTACCCGCAAATCCACCTGAAATTGAATCATCAAGAAAGAAAAATACAGGAGGAATATGGTCTATGAAGACATTGACAGACAGCACGGCCATGATTTTAGCGGCAGGACTCGGCACACGCTTGAGGCATCTGACCTCATGCCGCCCCAAGGCTCTTGTTCCTTTGGCAGGCAAGCCTTTGCTGCAGCATGTCATCGAGAAGCTGAGGTCTGATGGATTTCGTCATGTCGTCATCAATGTGCACCATTTTGGCGAACAAATCATCGATTTTGTGCATAATCACGATTTTGGGATGCAAATTGACATTTCGGATGAGCGGCAATTGCTGATGGACACAGGCGGTGGCATTGTACAGGCCACTCCCCTTTTTTACAACTCGCAGGTTGTCATGGCCCATAATGTGGATATCATCAGCGATGTCGATCTTAATGCGCTCTGCAGGGGATTTCAGTCTTCCTATGATGACGCATGGCTTTTGACACAGGACCGTGATACTTCCCGAAAACTGCTTTTCGATGATGAGGACAGACTCATAGGTTGGAAGAATTCAGTGACGGGTGAATACAAATGGGTCGGCGATCCGATCGATAATTATCATGAAAGAGCTTTTAGCGGCATGCATTTCTTCCGCCCGACCCTCTTCGCCGAATTTGAGTTGCAACCCGTCAGCGTAATTGATTTATATCTGAAATTGGCGGCTGCAAAAAGCATTCGATCTGTTGCCATTTCACCCAACTATTGGTTTGACCTTGGAAAACCGGACCAGCTGCGTAAAGCTGAAGACCAACTAAAAGACCTTGGCTATGAACGATGAGACCTTTATCAACAGGCTGGCCAGGCATATCCTTGCGCATTATGATTTGAAAAATGAGGAACTGACGGTAGTCTTTCCTAATAAGCGTGCCGCATATTACCTTCGTTCTGCCTTCCAAAACCAGATTAGGGAAAACATCTGGCTCCCTCAAATGGTTTCCATCCAGGAAGCCGTCACGCAATGGAGCGACATTCAGCTCGTGGATAACATCGACATGGTCTTCGAATTGATTGACATCGATGCAGAACTACATCCTGAAAGGCAAAACGAATTGCGTGATTTCGGTGGCCAGGCGACTCAGATGGCCAAAGATTTTGATGAAATCGACCAGTATGATGTGGATGCAAAATCACTTTTTGGTCTGGTATATGACGATAAAGTGATTTCGAATTGGCATATTGATGGACAGAAAAACAAGGAAAAGGAGAACAAGTACCTGATGTTTTTTGCCTCATTATATGCATATTATACCCAGCTGCATGATCGTCTTGAGCATCAGGGGAAAGGCTATTACGGCATGATAACCCGTCATCTTGCCCATCTTGGAACGGAAGAAATATGCTCTAGGATCGACAACCGTAAGGTTATCTTCGCGGGTTTCAACGCATTGACGACGACAGAGACCGTTATCATGCGGAATCTCGTAAATGCAGGAATAGCGGAGGTGATTTTCGATTATGACAGTTATTATGTTGATGATGACAACAACGAAGCGGGGCTTTTTGCTCGCCGTTATTTAAAGAGCCATCCCGAATGGATGAAAAACGGGCTGACCAATCGGTTGATGACGGAAGAAAAACACATTTACATTGTCCCTGCCTGCGGCAACACCTTGCAGGTCAAGGCGATGCAAGGTTACTTACAGCAAACCGACAATCCGGATTCCGTAGTTGTCTTGGCCGATGAGAACCTTCTGATTCCTGTTTTGAACAGTATTCCCGACAGTCCTACATATTCCACGCTCAAGGTCTCAATGGGCTATCCTATGCGCGCTACAGCAGTATATCAGTTTGTCAAAGAATTCTTTGCGCTAGTCCATAGAAAGAAGCTGACCAGGAAGATTAAAAAAGGGAAAGAGGATGTCGACATAGAAGGCTGGTACATCTGGCCCATCTATCGTTTGTTTGATTTAGAGATTCTTAAGGCAGTCTTCACAGATCAAGAATGTCAGTTCTATACGCAATGGAAGATACAGGCTGCACAGCGTGGTAAGTTTCTCTTTGAGGAAGCTGATTTTGCGGAGTTTGAGCAATGGCCTGATATACAAGCGTTGTTGCAGCTGCTCCTTCATACTGAAGCAGACCCAAGACGGGTCCTCATGTCTTTGAAAGGCATATTGTCGTTTCTGGTCAAGAAGATACAAAAGAACAAGAAAAAGGACGAACTGCTTTTTTTGTTAAATCAGATCAGTGAGATGGGGAAAGCGGTCAACCGTTTGGAACAGGTCGTGACCCGACATGAAAACTATATCGATAGTATTGACGGACTAGAGGCGTTGTTTAGACTGATTTCTTCCGAGTTTTCTATCAGATTAAACAGTTCCAGTACGGATGGCTTACAGATCATGGGATTGCTCGAGACACGTAACCTTGATTTTGAGACTTTGCATATCCTAAGCGTCAATGAAGGGATCTTGCCTGCCGACAAAACACAGAGCAGTTTCATACCTCAGTTCATCAAACGGGCCTTTAACTTGCCAGGCTATCAGGAGAAGCAGGCCGTGTTTGCCTATCACTTTTATCGCTTGTTGCAAAGTGGAAAAGAAATATACCTGTATTACAACAGTTTGGCAGAGGACTTCGGTGGCGAGCCCAGTCGATTCATTCTTCAGATTCAACAAGAATTGGCTGCTAAGAATCCAAAGATTGTTTTGACTGAAACGTCTTTTGACAATCGGACATCGGAATTAGGTAAGTCGTTGAAGATTTGGGCGGATAAACGTCAAGTGATGGATAAAGTCATCGATATGTTCAGTGAAAAAAACGGACTGAGTCCGACGGCTCTTTCCGCTTACATTAGCTGTCCGCTGCGTTTTTATATGAAGTATATCGAAAAAATCGATGATGACAGCATGGACGAAGAAACGGGCAGCAATGTCATTGGCAGTATCACCCATAAGACCCTTGAGCTGTTGTTGCAGCGTTATCAGCATAATCCGAATGGTGTACAGCCGATTCTCGATGCAAATTTGTTTAAGGCGTGTGTCGTTGATGTATGGGAACAATTCCTTGATAAGGCCATCGAGGAAGAGCTGCCTTCCGGTTTGCCGGATGTCGGATACAATTACCTGAATAAAATCACCATCCGGAAACAATTGGAGAATTATTTGCAGTTCATGTCCAAAGAACTCGATAAAGGAAATATGGAGATTGTAAGCACGGAGATGCAGTTGAATAGCATGCTTGATGTCAATGGCATGTGTTGCCGTATCAAGGGCTTCCCTGATCGCATCGACCGCTATCTGGGCAAGACGCGCATCATTGATTATAAGACGGGATCGGTCCATCACTCGGATTTGGTGCTTCCTGTGCAAAACCCGGATGAAAAGCGTTTGGATTATCTGAGACGTATTCCGGAAAAGGCCTTGCAATTGCTGATTTATAAATACCTGTACTTAAAGAATAATCCGAAAAGCGTTCCGCAAGAGGTGGTGGCCGCAATCCATGGCTTGAAATATCCCAAAGACCCCGAATTCACTCTTTCTTTCAAAGGTGCTGTTACAGACGAAACGTTCCTCGGTGATGCCCGTTTCATAGATGATATGGAGGCTATGCTAGGCGACTTGGTCCTTGAAATGGCTGATCCACAAAAGCCTTTTGAACAATGTGAGGCGGGCCAACACGTGTGCGACTATTGTAAATATGCCGGTATTTGCAAACGTACCAAGGAATGAACAACTTTTTTTTATCGTAGTTTGGACATAAGCGGTTTCAATTCGTATTTTTGCCGCCATGAGTAGAAGAAGAGAACCTGAGTTTATCGAAGACGTCCTGATTGTGGATGCAGGCTCTGAAGGTATGGCGGTAGCCAAACCCGAAGGCAAGGTCGTGTTTGTGCCTTTCGTCGTGCCCGACGATGTCGTCGACCTTGAGGTCTTTAAGAAGAAGAAAAACTATTTTGAAGGACGTGTCAAAAACATCAAGAAGCTTTCGGATAAACGGATAGAGCCGAAATGCGAACACTTTGGCCTTTGTGGCGGCTGCAAGTGGCAGCATATGGACTACCAATGGCAACTGTTTTACAAACAGAAACAGGTGAAGGACAACTTCGACCGCATCGGGAAAATCGCTTATCCCGAGATTAGGCCTATCTTAGGCTGTGAGAAGCAGTTTTACTATCGCAATAAGCTGGAATATGCCTTCTCCAATCGCAAATGGCTCACCGATGGCGCTCCGGTAGGCTCTCATGATGAAGACGATTGCAAAGGCTTGGGCTTCCACCTCCCTTCCCTGTTCGACCGCGTGGTGGACATCGAACATTGTTATCTTCAAGCCGACCCTTCCAACGACATCAGGCTTTTTGTACGCCGTTTCTGTCTCAAAAACGGTCTCTCTTTTCATAATGTGCGTGCCCATGAGGGCTTGATGCGCAACCTGGTGATCCGCTGCAACTCCAAGGGTGAGTTTATGGTCATCATCGTCATCAATGAGAACAGCCATGTTGTGCGTGAAGAGCTCGTCCCCGCCTTGGAGCTGGCCTTCCCGCAGATTGTGTCCTTGCTGCTCATCATCAACAACAAGATGAACGACGTCATCAACGATTTGCCTTTTGAATGTCTCAAGGGAGATCCGTTTCTCATCGAGACGATGGCATCTCCCCGACCGGGTTTTGATGACTTGAAGTTCCGCATCGGCCCCGTCTCTTTCTTCCAGACCAATGTGTATCAGGCAGAAAGGCTCTATCAAGCCGCTTTTGACATGGCTGAAGTGAAAGGCGATGAGCTGATGTATGACCTCTATACGGGTACGGGTACCATAGCCCAGTATTTTTCCCGTTTCGTGAGACGCGTGGTCGGCATCGAATATGTCGAGCAAGCCATCAAGGATGCCAAGGTCAATGCTGAGATTAACGGCATAGAAAACTGCACCTTCTTTGCGGGCGATATGGCCAAGGTGTTTACCGATGATTTCATTGCCGCCAACGGACTACCCGATTTGGTCGTCACTGACCCGCCGAGAGCCGGTATGGCTGCCGATGTGGTGGAACAATTGCTGAAGATCCAGCCTGAGAAGATTGTGTATGTCAGTTGTAATCCTGCCACGCAAGCCCGTGACTTGCAGCTGCTTGACTCCCACTATGAGGTGAAGGCCGTGCAGCCTGTCGATATGTTTCCGCACACGCAGCATGTGGAAAACATCACGTTGTTACATCTGAGGAAATAGAAGTTTGACCAGCTGGTCGATGTCAAGGTCTTCCGCTTTGATGGTGTACTGTGCCTTATCGTAAAATGGCATCCGTGAGGTATAATGCGATTCCACATATTCGCGGAGCTCTTCTTCGGTCTTGTTTTTAGCCAGTGGCCGTTTCTTTTTAGAGACCATCAGGCGGCTGACGGCCGATGCGGGACTGATCTTTAGGAAGACCGTCTTCCCGTTCTGATTCATCCAGTCCATATTGTCGAAGAAACAGGCGGTCCCGCCCCCTGTGGAGATGACGGCGTTGTCGTATTGCTCCGTTTCGTGCAGGATCTGGCTTTCCAATCTGCGGAAAAGCGGTTCGTCGTACTTATGGAAGAAATCGTCGACGGAGATGTGGTATTTCTCTTCCAGCATGGCATCGGTGTCGTAGACCTCCCACCCTAGCCTGTTTGCCAGTCTCCTTGCGGCGGTCGTCTTGCCTGCTCCCATATATCCGACGATGTAGATGCGGTTCATTTCGCGTTTTGAATCATATGATACTGACAACGTTGCAGTTTGCCTTCTCCATCCCGCAGGTGCATGCCGTTACCAAGGCAGTAACGCCACATCTTGCAGTCGGCACAGTCATCTGTCTTCATCCAGCTGCGGTCACGATAAGGCTTGAAACGGTCTTGCCATACCTCCCAGAACGAGTCCTTGTAGATGTTTCCCTGGTGGTAGTCGTTCCTGATGCTCAGACAACCGGAGATGGAGCCGTCGGCCAATACAGAAGCGATATTGATGCCGGCGCTGCAGGAGAAATAATGATTGCGCACTTCGCCTTCATAACGCCCAAGGAAGCCGTCGCATCCGTAGTCGGCACGGATACGGCCTTGCAGACGGGTCTCTTTGATAAACTCCATCATCTGTACGAATTGCTCATTGCTAAGATGCAATTCCTTGTCGCTGGCGGCACGGCCAAAGGGAAACACGGTGAAGAGTCGCCATTTCGGGACGCCGAGTTCGATAAGGTAATCGCGGAACTCGGGCAGATAACGGATGGTGCGTTGGTTGACGCAGGTGATGACGTCCCATGTCAAGGAAGGATGCTGTTTCAATCCTTCGATGGCTGTCAATACGTTTTTAAAGCTGTTGGGATTGCCGCGCATCCAGTTGTGGTCTTCTTCAAAGCCGTCGAAGCTGACGGCGATAGAACGCAGGCCATTTGCTACCAGTTCATTCAGTTTGGCTGGAGTGAGAAACATGCCGTTGGTGACCATGCCCCAGACGAATCCTCTTTCGGTGATTTCACGTCCGCATTCAGCCAGGTCTTTTCGCATCATGGGCTCGCCACCCGTCGTGATGACCATCACCTTGTGTGGTTCCTCGTGTTCTTTGATTTCATCCAGGACCCCGAGGAAATCCTCCAAAGGCATATCGGCTGTTTCCGATAGCATACGGCAGTCGCTTCCGCAGTGACGGCAGTTCAGGTTACAACGCAGGGTGCATTCCCAGAAAAGTTGATGAAGTTCATGCTCTTCAGTACGTTCCTGAAGCACGGCACGGTTCAGTTCAAGAGCTATTTTTTTAAAGAAGGATACTTCTTTATTCATCCTTGTCGAGTTCTTCAAGCTCTTTTTCGATGTTTGCGGCCTCGTTTCTCAGGCGCAGAGTCTCTTTGCCGTATCTCTCGATAACTTCAGGTGAACCATATACGCAAGCACCTTCTCGACGCCGGATAATTGTCTGGATAGAGTCAAGTTGTTGCTGCAACTCTTGGCGACGTGCAGCTTTCTCGGGATTGTCCAAAGCCTCAATCCTCAGATTCAAGGAATCCAGCTGGTTTCTTAGCCTTAAATTCTCTGTATGATATTTTTGTATCAATTCAGGAGAGCCGTAAACAGCCGCTCCTTCCCGGCGTTGCAAAATGTTTTGAATGGAATCCCTGTCTTTGATCAGCTGACGACGTTCAGCTTTGGAGACGCCACGGCTTGCACAGCATGCGGCTAGAAAAGCCAATCCCGACAGAGCACTGATCCAAACGGTACGTACGACTTTTTTCATGTAAAAATGATGTTATAACGTTGCAAAAATAATGTTTTTTTATCATGTTGCCCAAATAAGACCAAATAACTAGAATACTTTTCATTTATTATCAACAATTTATAAACAGGTGTTGTTGAAAACTAAACCACAAAAAGCAATTTTTTTCATTTTGGATTTGATAATTTTGCCTGTGATAGTGTTTATATTTCTCCTAATAATATATCCACGTTCTTTAGCTTTGAATTAAAGTTCTAATATTTAACGATATGAAAAAGAGTTTTACTTTTTTGTTGACAGCATTTTTGTTGTTTGCAACATGCCTCGCATGGGGACAGAATGATTATTCTACCACCTATACGAGCAATGTTACCTTAAGTACAACTGGAGGATCCAATGTCTCCACTTGTAAAGTCATTATTGGTGATAATCAATATGATGGTATCAAGGCCGGTACGGGAAGTAAAGCTGGTGTTTGGGTAGTAACGATCCCTGCAAACACTGGTTATTTACACCTTCACATTGGCGGGTGGAATAACGTTAATGTTACAGTGTCCGTTTCAGGTGCCACAACAGATCCGTCGAGTCTGTCTTTGACTTCCGATACTGGTATTTCCAATAACTCTCCCTTTACCATAAGTGGTGATGCGACAGATTATTACACGGTCTTGTCCTTAAGCGGTATTACGACAGCTACCGACATCACTTTCACGGCAACCTCTGGAAACCGTTTTGTGGTATGGGGTGTGAACACTGAAGAATCATCAGCGCCTTCCGAGGATCCTTTCATTAGCGTTAATCCACATGCTATTAATCTGGGAGAAGTGGCCATCAACGATATGGCTGAAGCTACCTTCACTGTTACACAGGGCAACTTGCAAAATGGCATTACCCTTTCTGCTGAAATCGGCAATTTGAATATCGTTTCCATTAATGCCGATGCAGTTGAGACAGAGGTTGTCTATTCCATCTCTCCCGTAGAAGAGGGTGAGTTTACCGACGTCATCACCTTGAGTTGCGATGACTTGGAAAGCGATATAACAATCAATGTAACAGGTGTTGCCTATGATCCGGATGATGTCGATACCTATATTCCTGTCAGTATTGCCGACCTGACCTCTGATGATGTATTCATTATCGTGGGTACGAATGTAAAGACTTATGCGATGGCGAACGATGGCGGAACAGGTAGTTCCCCAACTGCTGTTGAAGTGACCATCACCGATGGCGTAATCACGAACCCGAATGCCAATCTGCTTTGGACCATCAATGGCAACGCAACGACTGGTTTCTCATTCTATCCTTATGGCCAAGACCTCAATTATTTGTACTGCAATACACAAGAAGAATCCGGCTCTAATAATAATATGAGAGTGGGTACTGGTTCAAGAAAGCTGTTTGTCATGGATGACAATAACTATTTGGTCACCAATGACTCTTATGTTAAACGTTTTGTAAGCGTATATACTGGAGCTCCCGATTGGCGCGGTTATGTTAATTCTAGCACCCAAGTAGCCTTCTATAAGAAAAGCAATGGCGATGTTTTTGTCCCCGCCCCCACTTTCAATCCGGTCAGTGGCACCTCCTTTGAGGAAAGCCTTGATGTGACTATATCTGCAGCCGAATCATGTACAATTTACTATACCCTTGACGGGTCTGATCCAACCGATCAAAGCACACTCTATAGTGAAGCGTTCACTATCAACGCCACCACTACAGTCAAAGCTATAGCATACGATGTTAATGGCAATGCCAGCAGTATTGCTACTGCGACATACACCCTGGTAGAGCCAAACGTTATTTCCGACATTGTTTCTCCTGGAAATTATATGGTAGTCGGGACTGTCGTTGCCACTAGTCAAAGAGGTTTTGTCGTCGCTGATGCCACTGGCGCTATTTACGTCTATATGGGCAACAATGCCGTGTTTAATTGGACTGTTGGTGATATGGTTAAGGTTTCCGGTGATGTCACGGTTTATGGCAAAGTGTTTGAGTTTTCTTCATCGGCAACAATTACAGAAGCTTCATCATCTACTTATGAACCGACAAATCCGCTGGTCATGGAAGGCCCTGATTTGGATGCGTTCATAAGCTCTGGCCAGAACAGCATCTCCACATTCGTTCAATACCAAGGCGTATTGGAATTGAATAACTCTAATTATAACATTATTGT
This sequence comes from uncultured Bacteroidales bacterium, assembly GCA_946407975.1. Lineage (GTDB taxonomy): Bacteria > Bacteroidota > Bacteroidia > Bacteroidales > F082 > Limimorpha. The sequence goes on along the minus strand of CAMJQC010000025.1, from coordinate 709 downwards.
CGATGGTACTGAAACAGCCATAGGTAGTATATCTTACCCGACCAATGCCAGTGAAGTTGCTGCATTGGAGGGCAAAAATGTTACTGTAACTGGTTATTTCGTGGGTTTGTCAAGCAATACCTATTTTAATACGATGCTCGGAAGTATTAAAGCGGAGCAGGTAAGCCTTCCCGTCATCACACCTGAGCCAGGTGAAGATCCGTTCACTGAACCGGTGACGGTGACGATCACCTGCGCTACGGAAGGCGCCGCCATCTACTACACTTTGGATGGCAGCGAGCCGACGGCTGAGAGCACGCTCTACAGCGAGCCTATCGTTCTCGAAGAGACGGCGACGGTGAAGGCCATTGCCGTCTTGGAAGGCATGCTCGACAGCGAAGTGGCCATGGCAGAATACGTCATCGAGATACCAGTGCCCATGGAGCCGGTCGCCACGCCCGTCATCACACCCGAGCCGGGTGATGTTCCGTTCACTGAGCCGGTGACGGTGACGATTACCTGCGCTACGGAAGGCGCCGCCATTTACTATACTTTGGATGGCAGCGAGCCGACGGCGGAAAGCATGCTTTACAGCGAGCCTATCGTTCTCGAAGAGACGGCGACGGTCAATGCTATTGCCATCTTGGAAGGCATGCTCGACAGCGAGATTGCTACGGCAGAATACGTCATCGAGATTCCAGTTCCCATGGAGCCGGTCGCCACGCCCGTC
>CAMJQC010000024.1 GCA_946407975.1 uncultured Bacteroidales bacterium | reverse complement strand
CCGGCAACCACGGCCATGTGGCTCACGAGATGATTCTCGACATCAACGGCATCAACAAGACCGTTGGTGTGGCCGCCATCGACATCGCCAAGCGTTTGATGGACTTCGGTTTCCACGCTCCGACAGTGGCGTTCCCGGTGCACGAGACGCTGATGGTGGAACCTACCGAGAGCGAGCCTCTGGCCGAACTAGACCGTTTCGTCGAAGCCATGATCCAGATCCGGAAGGAAATCAAGGACATCGAAAACGGTAAGGTAGACAAGGACAACAACGTCATCAAACATGCGCCCTACACTGCTGAGATGCTGATGGCCGACAAGTGGGAGTTCCCCTTCAGCCGTCAAGAGGCGGGCTTCCCGATGAAGAGCGATGTGCAAGACAAGTACTTCCCGCACGTCACCCGCATCGACGATGCCTATGGTGACAGAAACCTGGTCTGTAAGATTTCGGGAGAATGACCCAATAACGCGTAGAGACGTGATTAATTGCGTCTCTACTCTTCATTAACAAAGGAAACCTCGTCTATTCGGCGGGGTTTCCTTTTTGCACAAACTCAGGAACCTTTAAAAAGCTTTCACTATAATCTCGTAATTCTGGAAAACGACCGTCTCACCATCTTTAATCTTAGCACGTTTTCGCATTTCCACCTCTCCGTTGCGGAGCACCATACCGGCCATGACGACTTCCTGAGCCTCACTGCCCGATTCTACTACGCCTGTTGCCTTAAGCAACTGAATTAACGGGATAAACTCATCGCCTTCGCGAAGGGTAAAAACCATTCTGTTGCGTTTGCCTGCCATATGAAAATAGGTTTTGTTATGCAAATATAAACAAAAAGAGCCGCACGAGGCGGCTCTTTCATTTTTAAAACTGACAATTGCTTATTCAGCTTTAGGAGCTTCTTCTTCAGGAGCGGCCGGTTCTTCGGCTTTTTCTTCAGGCTTAGCAGCCTTTGCAGTTTTTTTGGTAGCCTTCTTCTCGGCCTTTTCAAGGTCTTGCTTCAGGCCAGCGAGGACGTCAAGGTCGCCAAGCGTGCTGTGCTCAATGGTCTCATTGATTTGCTGCACAGTGCGTTTGGTTTGTTTTGCAGCCTTGTCTTCAGCTGACTTGGCAGGAGCTTCTTTCTCTTCAACGACTTTAGGAAGGGCAAGGATGATCTTCTTGCTTTCCTTGTTGAATTCGATGACCTTGAACTCGAGGGTGTCGTCAACTTTGGCGTTGGTGCCGTCTTCCTTCTTGGCATAGCGGTTCGGGCAGAAGCCTTCCACGCCATAAGGCAGAGAGACTACGACGCCTTTGTCAGAAGCGTTGATAACAGTACCCTGGTGCATGGAACCGATCGTGAAGACGGTTTCGAACACATCCCAAGGATTCTCTTCGAGCTGTTTGTGACCGAGGCTAAGACGACGGTTTTCCTGGTCGACGTCGAGAACGACGACATCAATGCTTTCGCCGACTTTCGTGAATTCAGCCGGGTGCTTGATCTTCTTCGACCAGCTGAGGTCGCTGATGTGAATCAGGCCGTCAACGCCTTCTTCCAGTTCGACAAAGATGCCGAAGTTGGTGAAGTTACGGACGGTAGCCGTATGCTTGGAGCCGACAGGGTAACGTTCGGAAATGTTTGCCCATGGATCCGGCATGAGTTGCTTCATACCGAGCGACATCTTGCGCTCTTCGCGATCGAGGGTGAGGATCTTAGCTTCCACTTCGTCACCTTGCTTCAGGAAGTCCTGAGCGGTGCGGAGGTGCTGTGACCATGACATTTCAGAAACGTGGATGAGGCCTTCAACGCCAGGAGCGATCTCGACGAACGCACCGTAGTCAGCGATGACGACGACCTTACCCTTAACGGTGTCACCCACTTTGAGGTTAGGATCGAGAGCATCCCACGGATGAGGAGTGAGTTGTTTCAGACCGAGGGCGATACGTTTCTTGTTATCGTCGAAGTCAAGGATAACAACCTTAATCTTTTCATCCAGTGAAACGACATTCTCTGGGTTATCAACACGACCCCAGCTGAGGTCGGTGATGTGGATGAGACCATCAACACCGCCGAGGTCAACGAACACACCGTAAGAGGTGATGTTCTTGACGACGCCTTCAAGCACCTGACCCTTTTCGAGCTTGCTGATGATCTCAGCCTTTTGGGCTTCGAGTTCATCTTCGATAAGAGCCTTGTGTGAAACAACGACATTCTTGAATTCCTGATTGATCTTAACGACCTTGAATTCCATCACGCTGTCAAGGAACACGTCATAGTCGCGGATAGGCTTGACATCAATCTGTGAGCCGGGCAAGAAAGCTTCGAGGCCAAACACGTCGACGATGAGACCGCCTTTGGTGCGGCTCTTGATGTAACCATTGACGATTTCGCCACTTTCGTAAGCTTCGTTGACACGATCCCAAGACTTGAGCAGCTGGGCTTTCTTGTGTGAAAGGACAAGCTGACCATTGACACCTTCCTGGTTTTCGACATAGACTTCCACCTTGTCACCCACCTTGAGGTTAGGATTGGTGCGGAATTCTGTAATCGGAATAACACCATCAGACTTGAAGCCAATGTTAACGACGACTTCACGGGGAGTGATAGCCACCACGGTACCTTCGATGACCTCGTGGTCAACGACCTGACTCATGGTTTTTGCATACTGTTCTTCCAGTTTAGCACGTTCGTCAGAAGAATAGTTGTCAAACTTCTTGTGCGAGGATGACCAGTCAAAATTGTCATCGGGAACTGGCTTTTGGCGAGGAGCCTTAGGAGCTCTCGGTGCTTTAGGTTTTTCTTCAACTGGAGCCTCTGCAACAGGAGCTTCCTGAACGGGAGCCTGTTCAACTACAGTTTCTTCAACGGGCTTTTCTTCTGGCATAGCCTCATTGATGATGTTTTCGTTTTCTGCCATTATAAAATTGAATAAATTGTACCCGAATGCCATCCGGACACTGCAAACGAGGAGGTTAAACTTTCATTAGCACCCTGAACCACTGGCACAAAGCCATTCCGGAATGCGGTTCAAAATGGGCTGCAAAAATAGTGAAAAAATTGTAACGAACGAAAGTTTAACGCATTATTTTTCAATTCCTTTGACAAAATCGACGATACGCTGTAAAACCTCGGGCGAAATGGTCTCCTCAATTTCGAAGTATTCGTTGGGCGAACCCGTCTCGCAATGCTGGAAGAGATGGTTCAAGTCGGGCAACTCACGCAAGGTGAGGTTGGTCTTGCCGTGTTCGGCGATGATCTTCTCATAGCCTGGGAGATTCTGCGAGGCAATCACTTGCAGGTCCTTGGTGCCGTTGAGCAACAAGGCCGGACAATTGGTCTTCACGATGGCATCGGTGGGGTCGTATCTCAGGAAATAGTACATCCACGGTGATGCCATCTGCCCCACCGTCTGCTCGGTCAATTCCTCGTTGTAGCCCCAGCCTTTCAACAATTGGCGCAAGAGGCTGTCGGCCTCTTCCCTATCGTTTGACGTTTCAATGATGTCGAACATCTGAGCATTGGCATTACCGCTGAATTGCACCATCTCTTCCGGCATGCCCGATGCCCTTAGGATGGCCGCTTGCTGCTCTTTGAGCACCTCTATGCCGTTCACCGATGGTCCTGCCAAAGAGACCAGGAAAGCCACCTCGGGGCGACGAGCCGACACCATGAAGTTGATGATGCCACCCTCGCTGTGTCCCAAGATGCCGACCTTCGTGGCGTTGATTTCCTTGCGGTTACGGAGATAGTCGAAGGCAGCCTCGGCATCGTAGGAGAAATCCATGGAAGTGGCGTTCTTCACTTCGCCATCAGAGCCGCCAACACCACGGTCGTCGTAGCGCAACACGGCAATGCCATGAAGGGCGCAATAGTCCGCGATGACCCAGAAGGGACGGTGGTTCATCAGCTCCTCGTCGCGGTTCTGCTGTCCACTGCCCGAGACGAGCACCATGGCCGGGAATGGCCCATCGCCTTCAGGGATGGTCAAAGTGCCAACCAAAGTGTTGCCTTCTTTCTTATTGACAAAAGTCACTTCCTCGATTTGATATTTGAACGGAGGTTGCGGGTCCTGTGGGCGAGTCTTTTTCTGTTCTTTTTTCTCTGTCTTGGCAAGGTTGAGCGTGAAGGTCATGCCGTGTTGGGTGAATTCGCCTTCGATGACACCGTCTTTCAGCGTTCCTGAATAGCGGGCACCCATCGCCGACATCGTCATTTGCAGACGTCCGTCTTGGAAGGTCGTTTCATCTACAGGAATATCGTACGCACCTTGTGCAGGCACGTCAAAAGTGGCAGCATAGCCGTTTCCTACCACCTTGATGTCGAAAGCCGTCTCCAGTTTTTGTACACCTACGTTCATCTCGCCTTTCCAATAGCCCTCGATTTGGGACATCGCAGTTGAGGCTGTTAAGAATGTAAACAATACGATTATTAAACTATTTTTTGCTTTCATTACTTATAAAATTACGATTTAGATGAATATATCGTCATCACGCGTATAAAGCAGCATGGCGATGAAACCTATCGGGAAAATGATCATGAAAGTTACGGCAAACCAAAACCAGAATGATTTGCCGCGGCTTCGTGCAATCATTCCGCCAATGACGGCTTGGAGAACATACAAGAATACCGACAGAATAATGATCCAAGTTTCTTTGTCCATAATGATGCTTATTATTGGTTATTTCTTTTTACGTCCGCTCTTCTTCAACGCCTCGGCGATGATCCATTGCAGCTGCCCGTTGACGGAGCGGAACTCATCGGCAGCCCACTTCTCCACCGCTTCCATCGTCTCGGCATCGACACGGAGCAGGAAGGTCTTGTTGTTGGTATTGTTTTCTTTTTCCTTTGCCATAGCTTACCTTTCCAATGCTTCACCCAAGGTCATCGAGAGAATATTGTCCTTGGCGATGCATTTATCGTAAATCCAAATACACAAGATGGTCACTGTCATGACGATGAAGCCTGACAGCCCGGGCATGCCGTTCACGAAATCATTGCCACCCAATGTGAAATAGACGACCACGCCAGCGACAGCGTTGAAGGTACCGTGCATAATAGCAGCCACCACCATCGACTTGGACTTCAAGACGAAATACAACTCGATGACACCCAAGAAGATGCACATTGCCACCATAAGCAAGATACCCCACTGCGGCTCGTTCGGATAGTTGTGGCCCATCAGGATGAGTGGAAAGTGCCAGATGCCCCAAACGATGCCGATAAACAAAGCGGCTTTCCAGAACTTTACCTCGCGCAAGGCACCGACGAGATAATTGCGCCAGCCGTATTCCTCGCCAAAGGCACAGACCGCATTGATGGTGATTCCGGCGATAAGGCCGCTGATCAGCGTGATGATAATCATCAGATAGGCCGGCATCTGCCCCATCTGCTCACGCACCATCTCCTGTTGCTCCTCGGGAACATGAAACTGGTTGATGAGCTGCTCGGAGTTATATTGAAATTCCACGCCTGGAAACAAGCCGTTAATAGGTATACAGAGAAACACCATTACCACTGGTAGCAGCCAAGCCACCACCCATACCCACGACACCTTGAAGTTGACCAAGCCCGTGTGGTTGAATTTCTCCTTATCGATGGCCTGCAATACCAAAGCCGTGATGAGCGGGAAAAACATATACACCGCGGAGAAGACCATGAGTTCCGTTGGTGTGTCAGCGCCTATGCCGAAGCCCCAATGGGCTACGGCAAACATCGCCCAACTGAAAAGGCAGACGGCTATTGAAAACCTTATTGCTTTTTTCATGGTTTGATTACATTTTTCACTTCTTCAATCATCTCCATTGTCTCTTCTTCCTTAGCGCAATTCAAATAATACAGCCCACCATCAGCAGTGCGCAGCTCAAGCAAAGGGCCACCGTCTTCATGGATGAACATCATGCAGTTTTCGCCGTTCTTCAAGCGGAAATGCCCCATGTTCACTTTATTGGTTGACATGCCGTTGGTGCGCATTGCAATTTTCGGCCAGTGTTCACAAATGCTGTCTGAAGTGATGTCGGCAACGGGAATTGTAACATGATACCCTCCTCCCTTCACCTTAACGTATTCGTTTGAAAATTCATACTTTGGCCCTTTGTTGCCCCAGAGAACCAGAGCCAAAAACAAGCCCATGCATAATATTGGCAGGATAACGACAGTCCATAATGTAATCTTGGTCTTCTTTGTCTCCGATAGCCCTCTCTTTTCTTGGTGTTCGGCGAATTCAACATCATCATAATCTCCTCTTCTACGCCCGAAGCCATTGTATTTCCACATGGCGATAAACAAGGGGATCATCATGGCCAAAACTAGTGCAATCATTACATTTGTAGTCATCATCTCGTCAATGACTTTGGTCATGGAAAGCGCGGCTGTGACAATCAACAGGAAACCCGTCACGGCAAAGGTAATGGCCACCGCTTTTTTCAGGCCTTCAATGTTGACCAAGGCCTTTCTTTCGGGCGACATGCCGCCGTATGGATTGATGAGATTCGGATTGCGGTAGCAAAGCCACCCCATCACAATCAATAGCAAGCCCAATCCAAGATTCATATAGTCCATGAATTCCATAATTCTATTTGTTATTTATCCAATTCTTAGGGTAAAAGAGCGACATACCAAAAATAAGCCGCAACTGCTAATAAGGATACAGAGAGCAGCAGCACAATGACCAAACTGGCCCTATAGCCCTCACGCTGGCTCAGCATCATTTTCCAAAACAGCAACAACATCACAACGGTCAACACCATGACGATTGTAATGATGATTTCTGTCTGGTACGCTTGCCATTGGGGAATATTTACCGCTACGGCCAGCATGAACATCATGATGCCAAAGATCAAAAACACGACAAAACCCAAGCGTTGTTTTTCGGGAATCGTAAGTTCGCTACCGCCAATCTTATATGACATGCCCTTAAAGACAATGTCGGGACGGAACTTCCCCAAAATCGCCATCGCGATGGAGACAATGCCAGCAACGACCAATGCGATTGATAAAGCGACCATGTTTTATGTTATTTTCAATGACATCAATACAACGAGCCCGTATTCACTACCGGCTGAGCCGATTCGTCGGCGCAGAGCACCACCATAAGGTTGCTCACCATGGCGGCCTTGCGTTCCTCGTCGAGTTCGACGACGCCTTCGTCCTTCAGCTTGTCCAGGGCCATCTTGACCATGGAGACTGCACCTTCCACGATCTTTTCACGAGCTGAGATGATGGCGGCAGCCTGCTGACGGCGCAACATGACAGCGGCAATCTCGGAAGCATAAGCCAGATAATTGATGCGAGCTTCAATCACCTCGAGTCCCGACATGGCTAACCGTTCATTCAACTTGGTAAGCAGCACATCGTTGATTTCCTTACCACCCGAACGTAAAGTCAGTTCATCTTCACCAGCTTCGTTCTCATCGTAAGCATACATGCCCGCCACTTCGCGCAGAGCGGCATCACTCTGCACCTTGATGAAACTCTCAAATGCCTTCATACGGCTTGAGACAGAAGCCTGTGTCGAACCAGGAACACCAGCCAACGTCTGCGAGTCAATTTCGAACATGGCCTTGTAGGTGTCTTTCAGCTTCCAGACCAAAATCTGGCCAATCATGATGGGGTTACCCGTCTTGTCATTCACCTTAATATTATCCGGATTGAGGTTACGGGCACGCAATGAAACTTTCTTGGAGGTCATGAAAGGATTGACCCAGTGGAAGCCGGTCTTTGTGAAGGTGCCTTTGTATTTTCCAAAGAACACCATCACCATGGCCTCGTTAGGCTCCAGTTTGCGGAAGCCGATGGGAAAGATGCAAGCCACAAGAATTCCAAAAATAGCCAAGAAAGGTGTGCTTAAACGGCCGACCGCAAAGGCGACAAAAGCGCAGATGAAAGCGGCAATGATGACAAGTTCAACGAGAAGGGCGATGAAACCATTCATCGTAAATCCCTTAAATTCAAATTCTTTTGTTTCCATAGTGATATTATTTTGATATTGTTTTGATGTTGCAAAAATAAGACTTTTTTTATATATGCAAGAAAAAATTCATTTTTTTTCAAAAAAAAATCATTTTTCATCTATTTTTTTTGGCATTTAGCATTATTTTTGCGTAAAGAATTACTAGAAACACATCAAAACAAACTCATTATGAAGAAGTTATTACTTATTGGTGCAATCTTGCTCGGTATGGCTAGTTGCTCCTCATTACAAGTAGTAGATCCCAATGCCGCCATGCAAGCGGGTGCTGCCGCCGTTCAAGCCCTGACTATCTCCGATGCTCAAGTTGTACAGCTATGTAAAGAATACATGGTCCAAAGCGATGCTGAGAACAAGGTTTTACCCAAAGACAACCCCTATTCTCAAAGATTAGCCAGAATCATGTCGCAATTCAAGAACATCAGCGATTTGAACGTTAACTACGCCGTCTATCAATCCAATGTCGTCAACGCTTTCGCCTGTGGCGATGGAAGCGTACGCGTCTATTCCGGACTGATGGACGTCATGAATGACGAAGAAGTCTTTGCCGTCATCGGTCACGAGCTCGGCCATGTCCGTAACAAAGACACCCGCGACGCCTACCGTAACGCCTACCTGATGGTTGCGGCTCGTTACGGCATTGGCGCTGTCAGTCAAACAGGAGGCATGCTCTCCACCGGCATGGTCGGCGATATCGCTCAGCAATTGGCCTCCAATGCCTATTCCCGCAAGCAGGAGTATGAGGCTGATGACGCCGCTCTTCAGTTCTGCCTCACCAATGGCGTAAACCCCTATGCCATGTATAACTCACTGAACGTGCTGATGAGACTTAGCAATACTTCTGGTGGTTCGAACACGATCACGCAAATGTTCTCTACACACCCCGACACCGCCAAACGCGCCGCTCGCGCCAAGAGCCTTGCAGATGCCGCTGGTGGTGGCAAAGCGCACAACACCGGAAACAGCAACAGCGGAAGCAGTGGCAGCAGCACCCCCGGCAAAGTCAATGTCAAACCTAGTGGAAACAACAGCGGCAACTCCTCTGGTTCAGGAAGTTCTCCCGTTATCATTAAGAAAAACTAATTCGAAACCGATTTATGAACAGTAAAGCCGTATCGATGATGCGGCTTTACTTATATATAGACGTTGAAATCCCTATTTTAAAAGCCTTTTGCAAGATCTTTAAACTTGCGTCCCCTTTCCTCAAAATTCTTATACTGATCATAACTCGAAGCGGCAGGTGATAGCAAACAGACATCACCTATTTTAGCATAGTATTTCAAATAAGCAAACGCTGCTTCCATTGAGTCATATCTTACAAGATCCGATTGACATCCCCTTTCCCTCAGCATCTCCATCATGCGTTCTCCAGCTTTGCCCGTAAACAACAAGTGTGGCACGCCGTATTCCAGCAAAAACTCGACGAGAGGATTGTAATCAATGTTACGGTCAAAGCCACCCAACAGCAAGAAATCCACCTTGCCGACTGCCTTGCACGCAGCAACGGCGGCCTGTGGAATTGTCGAAATACTGTCGTTATAGAAAGTGATGCCACCAAAAGTCCCGACCAGCTCTAAACGATGTTCCAGAGGATGAAAACTATATAAATAAGGTAGCAACGCATCGGTATCGCAGCCATAGGCGGCACATGCCGTCAACGCCGCTTTAGCATCCGACAGGTTGTGTTCTCCCAATAACGGGAACGCCTTAACATCTATAGCAAATTCATGCTCCGAAAAGACCTTGTATGGAACCTTAAGTGCTTTCACCTCGTCCAACAGACTCTCGTGAACAACAGCCACATCATCGGACTGCATAAAACGCAACAGGTTAAACTTCGCGTATTTATAACGTTCAAAAGTACCAAAATGATCAAGATGTTCCTCATAGACATTCAGCAAGACACCTACCCTGGGGCTCTGATGCACATACTCCAATTGATGGGCGGAGAGTTCATAGACCACGATAGAATCCGTATTAATGTCATCCATCACATCAAAACACGGGATGCCGATGTTACCCGTCAGGATGGCATCGCGACCCGAAGATTTCAACAGATGATAGATAAGACTTGTGGTCGTGCTTTTCCCTTTTGTGCCAGTGATTCCAATGGTCTGCTTATGGAATTGACTCAAAAACAAGTCGGTTTGAGACGTAATCTCCACGTCTTTCGTATCGAAATCCTTCAACGAAATGCCTGGCGTTTTTATGACGATGTCGTAATCATAAATAGAGTCAAGATAGCGTTCCCCAGAATGTGTGACGCCATCCATGGGGTTCTTATCAGCCACACCGACAACAGCATGAGGCATGTGTTTTTGGAGAAAACTCAAGGTAGACCTTCCTTCCCGACCGAATCCGAGAACAAGTATCCTTTTGCCCTGCAACCGCTGTATGATTAGGTCAAACATGGAGCATCGTTTTTAGGATGGTTTCGAATCTTTTAGGCAAGAAATGCTCCTCGTTGAAGCGTTTCAGGATTTCTTCAACAGAGGCAACACCCTTGGGAGAATTCTTTGCAATCGTGCCAGCCTTATCTTGCATAAAATCCAAGCAAGCCCTGACCTCTTCCACAGTGCCGACGCACTCAAAAGGTTTCACAGCGGAGGTGCCGTTCAACTCTTCCAAAATCGGCAATAATGCTTCGTCTTTCATCAAATCCTTGCCAAAGATCTCGGCCAACTGCTCACGTGAAAGGAAAGGAGAAAGGATAATCCAGGTGAACAGGCATTTCGGACACTTTCCGCACCATGAATCGGTCTTGCTACCGGCATTGCAACTGCGGAACACGGGATGATAGGACTCACATTTCGAAAACAGATAGGCAATCTGTAATTCGCTCAGCGGCCGCAAAAAACTGAAATACTGAATGTCAGGGTTGATGTATTCCGAGACATAAGTTCTAAAATCCCTTTCAAATTCCACAGACTTGCTATACTGATGATTGATGTTTGTGTCTGGCACTGTCGACTCATTGGCACTCGACTCATTGGAAAGGGCAATATAACGGGATTCGCTGCCGAAGCCCAAAAGCAAGGTGATGAAAGCCAACAAAGCAGAAAAAGGCGTGTGGCCATTAAGATAACCCCTTGCGTTCAGTTGCAACATCAGCGGGTCTAAGGTACGGTTGACCACCATATACTCCTCTTCGGCATAGCCTGCTTTTTTCACACAATTCAAGGTGGCACCACGCGGATTGACGATCAGAGGAATGGTCGGCATTTCATCACGCAGGCACTCTAAAGTGACGACAGAATCTTTGCCGCCACCCACAGGGATGATGACATGTTCGTTCAGCGGCATACAGACCCTGGGCAATCTTCTCTCCGATTCGCTTTCCAACTGCATGAAATCCGACTCCGTGCAGGTAATGCCATTCAGATAAAAAAACTCGCCCAAGCCATTATAATAAAGATGCTTCCACCACTGAATCTGCTTATCATCCAAGGTGTATGGCCGTACCACTACTTTCTTCGGACAAGCGATCTTCCAGTAACTCACCAGCTCCACCATGCCAATATGAAATGCCAAACTCTGCAACTGGTCTTCTTGTAGCTCTTCCCAATGATAGAAATCACGGGCAGGCACTTTCAAAGTCGGCGTAAAGCGGAACTCCTCGTCAACGCGGAAATGAAAACGGAGCGACAGTTCGCCATTTTCAAGCGAAACCTCCTGACTGTCAAAGAAAAAAGTAGAATACTCTTTCCTCAGTTCATCGTATTTATATTGATTGTCTGACCGTTTCAAAGCACTATATCAATTGAATGTACAAAAATACATAAAACCACAATTCTGATACATAAAAACCGTAATTTTGCGTCATATGAACATTGAAGACCTATTCAAAATACACAGTAACACGCTTGAGCCCAAACAAGGCGACATACTGATTTCGGAGCCGCTGATGAATGACTTCTATTTCGGCCGTTCCGTCGTGCTATTGGTGGACCACAATGATGCCGAAGGTACTTTCGGCATCGTTTTGAACAACCCGACAAACGCCATGGTAAGTCAGGTGGTGGAAGAATTTCCCGATTTTGATGCTCCCGTGTTCATCGGCGGCCCTGTTGCTGAAGACCAGCTGTTTTTTATTCACACGCTGGGCGATCTGCTCCCCGACGCCTGCAAAATCATTGACGGCTTGTACTGGGGCGGCGATGCCGACACGTTGAAGACCTTAATATCAACTGGCATCGCCAATCCCGAAAATGTACGTTTCTTTCTTGGATATTCAGGTTGGGACTCAGGTCAACTCGTTTCTGAACTGACCCACAACTCCTGGCTCGTGCATCATATCACTGCAGATAGAGCATTCAATACCGCTCCCGAACGGATGTGGCAGGAATGCGTTGACGACATGGGCAATGACTACGCTTCATGGAAGCGTTTCCCACATAATGCAGAAGACAACTGATTACTGGCCTAGTGCTTCGTACAGGATATCGTGCAATGTCGTACGAATTCCCAGTCTGGCCAATTTGTTCGGCTCAGCATCGGGATAGACACGGTTCGACAAGAAGACAAACACCAATCCATTCTCCGGATCTGCCCAAACGAAAGTGCCCGTAAACCCAGTATGGCCAAAACTAGCCATTGAAGCAGACTTTGACGCCGTACTTGACCCTTTTTTCTGCAACGGCAATTTGTCGAAACCGATACCCCGACGATTATCATTTGCCGTGAAAGGCGCAGTGGTGAAATACTTCACCGTGGAAGGTTTCAGGTATTGAACACCTTTGTAGGTACCACCGTCAAGGAACATCTGCATAATGGCGGCCAGATTGCGCGCATTGGAAAACAGGCCTGCATGTCCCGCTATGCCACCGAACATAGCGGCTGCCTGATCGTGCACGTCGCCCCACACCAATTGTTTGCGGAAAACCGTGTCGTTCTCCGTCGGTGCAATGCATTCACGGGAGAACCGCTCCAACGGCTTGTAACCAATATAATTCAAACCCATGGGAGCATAAAACTCCCTGTTCAGATAATCCTGAATCTCCTCGTTCGTAATCTGCTTGACGATCTTAGGAATGTAATAGAATCCCATATCACTATAAAGATATTTCTTTTTCCCCAGATCCGTCTTCATAACAGAGTCGAAGATGATGTCTTCATAATCATTGACAAGATACAGGTTTTCAGCCACACGAACCGTATGCTTGTCATCAATGTGATTGCTGTAAAACGCGCTTTTCGGTCCTTTCTCGTCAATCGTCGTTTTATAAAATGGCACCCACGCTTTCAATCCCGCCTGATGTGTCATCATCTCGATGAGCTTCATATTCGCCTTATTGGAGCCCTTCAAATACGGAAAGAAACTGCTCAACTTGCTATTGAGGTCAATCAGCCCTTCGTCATACAGTTTCATCACAGCCAATGTAGAAGCAAAAATCTTGGTGCATGAGGCAATATCATATATGTCGTCAGGGCGCACCAAATGGCCGCCGCCATAGGTGAAGGTGCCAAAACATTTGTCGTAGATGACCTCGCCATCTTTCATAGCGACAATCTGGCAACCAGGATATGCGCCTTGGGCGATACCCAGTTGTGCCACCGAGTCAAGCCGACGGACATAGCGTTCCTCTAGTTTAAATGACGGCGTGTAGAGCGGAACCATTGCTCTATCCACAGATCGAAAGGAAGGCCTTTCCTCCGACGAAACCGTATTCCGCTTCACCGATACAGGGGCAATGCCATCACCACATGAGAACTTGGCTGTAGAGACCGGCAAGGTACCATGAGCCGAGATCGTTCCCGAAAGAATATCAACCACCGTGGCGACCGCTTCGACCTTATCTTCATAGGCCACCATCAAGCCCTTGACACTGTTGTTGATGCGGAACATATCCAAGGCGTACGGACAAGCAAACAGATTCAATATCACATCATTCTGCGCCACAAGACGATTGAAGAAGTCCACCGTCTCTTTCGTAATGCCATAATTGGACGCTGCAAACATGGTGGTTTTTTCTATGTTGACCACCACCAAATCGTAATGCTCCAATTTCTTCAGCCATTCAGCTGATTTTGCCTTGATATTGTCTTTTGCGACAACATAGGAATCCGCTTTAATACCTTTGACAGCCAGACCGTCATAAACGTCGTTCTTTGTATTGCCAATCGTAACGATGGCAAGGCGTTTTTCATCTGGCAAAGGAATCACATTTTCATTGCGCAATAAAGTAACTGCTTCGTCAAACAGCTGTTGACGAAGGTCATAGTATTCCTGTTTTTTCAGATCCGACATCAGATTCGTTACAGAAACCGGTTTGTAACGGTTCAAGCCTGCACGATATTTATAACGAAGTATTTTCTTACAGCTTTCTTCCACTCTGGCAGCAGCCTTCGGGTCACGTTCGGCGGCCGCTTTGATAGTCTTGATGGCAAATGGCACGTTGGTAGGCAGTATCAGCACATCATTGCCCGCCATAAACGAAACGTACGGCACGCTGTCTTGGCGCACTTTCTCCGAGACCCCCTTCATATCAAGACCATCAGTGAAAATCAGACCCTCAAAGCCCATTTCCTCTTTCAACAAATCCGTAACTACGCCATGCGACAAAGATGAAGAAGTGTTTTTCACTTTTTCGATGGCAGGAAAATAAAGGTGGCCCACCATGGCGCCATTCACTCCGTTCTTAATCATGTGACGGAAAGGTGCCAACTCGATATCTTGGACTTCCTCCATGCTACGCGCCACCGTAGGCAAGGTAAGATGCGAGTCGGTGGCGGTATTGCCATGACCTGGAAAGTGTTTCATCGTTGTGATGAGATTCTTCGACTGCATTCCCAATGCATAAGCGGCTCCTTTCTCACCCACTTTTTGCGGATATTCACCAAAGCTTCTCATTCCAATGATGGGATTCGACGGATTGGAATTGACATCGACCACAGGAGCGAAATTCACATGCACGCC
This sequence comes from uncultured Bacteroidales bacterium, assembly GCA_946407975.1. Taxonomy (GTDB): domain Bacteria; phylum Bacteroidota; class Bacteroidia; order Bacteroidales; family F082; genus Limimorpha. The sequence goes on along the minus strand of CAMJQC010000024.1, from coordinate 8,832 downwards.
CATCCTCTGACATTGCTCTGCGACTTGAACGCCCATCCTATACAGCAAGGTATCGTCAGCGATAGCACCCAAAGTCATTTGATAAGGGTAACTCAAAGTATGCTTCACACGCATGCCAATGCCCCACTCGGCATCCATCGACACCATCAAAGGCGTCTTAGCCATCTTCTGCCATGCGTTGGTCTGTTGGACTTGCGCCTCAGGCTCAGCTCTGAAAAAGCAGACGCCGCCAATGTTGTATTGCTTGATATACTTGGCTACCTCCTCATAAAAAGGCTTATCGGGTTGATTGGCACGCATGCATATGAGCTGAGCAACGCGTTGCTCCAATGTCAGACTGTTATACACCGAGTCCACCCAACGGGTTTCAGCATCTTGAGCGAAAAGTTGTCCAAAAGAAATGGAAACAATTACTAAACCTAATGATAAACAATGTTTTAAATTCATATTATTTCGTTTTTTTCTTCATCCAAGTTCTTAAATCCTGCCAGTCATATGGCTTGTAAACGATGGTCTTATCCGCATCTAGCACCAAGGCTGTTGGCGTTGAGAAAACGTGATAATCCAAAAACGCCTTGCCTTCCCAGCGCTTCTCATCAAAGAAATGGTATCCGGGCAATTTCATTTTCTTCACAGCTTCCATGACTTCTTCCTGATTTTCGGCCAAGGCAAAGGTAACGAGCTCAAAGTCCGAGTTCAGATCGATTTTTTTTCTAATGCTTGTCAAAAAATCGTGACAATATTCACAATCCGTCGACCAGAAGAATACAATGATGCGTTTTGCTTTTGAATCATACAAATGATAAGGTTTCCCATCAATAGTAACGCCTTCATAATCCGGAGCAGCGACCCCTACCCTGACTTTTTGATAAGGCTCCACAATAGAATCGAGACGCAGACCTTCTTCAACGGTGATTTCACCTTCGCCCAATTGTGGATAATTCAGCAAATAGTCGGTCACCGCAGTCAATCCTAATGCTGAAAAACCTTCCAGCATATACTCCAAAACGAATTCATACATCCGCATATTGACCTTTGCTTTTGCCAAAAGACGGTCCATTCCCAAGGCAAAAGCCACATCCGAATCCACCCCGTCTAGGCCTTGGAACAAAGATAAATAATCCACCATCTTGGTCGTTAAAACATTCGTCCGGATCAGGTCTGTGTCGTTAAAATCCACCTCATCCAAAAAATGATCAATCAACCAGGCCCGTTGCTCCGAACCTTTCATTTCGAGATCTATGGGACTCTCTCGGTCATTACGTATCAATAACGAGGCATAATCATCATCCAAAGCAATCAGGCTATCCGTAAAACGTCCAAAATCTTCTTGCATGGCGTTGAACTCAAGTTTGGCCTGCCGGTAAAAATCCGTAGAAGGATCATATTGCCGAATCACCTGTTTCAGCACTTCCTTTTGATGACGATAGAATTCCCTTTTCATAAGATAGGCCAGCCAATGCTCATTCAACGGAGAATTCACAAAATGGATGGTGTTCAATTCATCCAAATCAGGCAGCACAAACTGCACAGGCGAGCCGTCATAGAGCCATTCCAACCGGAAATCACGCGACGCAAGCACATACATGCCTTTTTCAACAATTTTGTCGAAGACAAAACCACCCTGCTCATCGGCAATCGTAGAATCCATCCGTTGAAGCTGTAAGCCGGTATAACCAGAAAGATAAACCGTTTGGTGTTTCAATCCCGAAATTGTGGCCGACAATACATGTTGCGCCCGTGTCTCAAACGACACCAGCAATAATGCGAAAACCACAACATTTTTATTCAACAATCTCATATTCAATATATTAAATAATTAAATAAGGAATTGCCGACCCCCGTAATCAGGTTGATTTGATTATTGTTCATCAGACTGCCCACTGCAAACGGCGTCTCTCCCACCAAGCCAGAGCTGGTAATCATATTTCCTTTTTTATCAAAAAGATAAATCTCGCGAGATTTTTTTGAAACCACACCCAACAGTCTCTTGTTGCGGGTAATGTTAAAGAACACTGGCCGGGTACGGATCTCAGCATCAAAATTATGAGAGAACAGCACTTTCTTAAATCGATCGAACACTTTCAACTCACCGTTATCCAAATAGATGAAATCTGGATCCTGATCGCCGTTAAAATCTTCATAAAGGAAGAAATGTAAAGCGGAATAATCGCCAAAATCAGTGCGAGCCAGACCCCCATCCAGTTTGACATACAACAGCTTACCCGTCTCGTCTGAAGTAAGGATGATGCCTTTGTGATTGGTACGGTTTTGATAAAAATCAGCTTGCGGGGCCTTATGGAGGTCACCCGACAAAGGAATGCGCATACGACCCTGGCGGTCCAAAATCCGAACGCCTCCTTTTATATCCGTGACAACAAGGAAATCCTTATTATCGGCGACCAAATGCTGAACAGGCTTTGTCACCACCTCATCCGTCCGATGCCGATTCCACCCCTCCGTCTCGCCGCCTTGCAGGTCATAATTATAGACGAATTTATCCTTTCCGCAAATCAGCACACGATAATCAAGCGTGTTTTCATAATCCGTGACAGTAAGGCCATTCGACGCCTCAGCCAGCAATTTTCTAGGATAATCGGCCATATTATTACCTTTGGCATCAATCAGATATAGATAACGGGCCGTATTGAAAAGGAACTGCGTCTCGCCGTCATTTTGAGAATCCACCGTAAACACATCACTCATCGGCGACTCTGAGAGGGACTTTTTCCACAGTATTTTTCCTTCAGCATCGATAAGATACATAGTATTGTCCGCATCGAAAACCACGAGGTTGGAACGATCGGAGGCGGCATCAGGGACGATACATGGCGTCCCTTGAAGCGGGGCATCCAGATTCACTTTCCACTGTACATTGGTTTCTTCCTTCATGCCAGTCTGCTTCCGTAAATACGCCGTGGTATACACGAGGTCTTTCGAAGCGGCAAACTGTATTGACAAAGCCTGATAACTTGACAGAAAATCCTGGTTCTTTTGGAAAAAGGAGGCTGCTTTGCCGCCCAAATAATTTGCGACCTGTTGATTTCCAGCGCATTCTACATAAAACGTAATGTTGGCCGACTCCAACATATTATTCTGGAACTCCTTAAAATTCTGGTTCAAGTCCAAAGTGCGTCCGGAACGATAACACGCAATCACATTGCGTATATCCTCAAAATCATCTGCGACAATCAAATATTGATCCACAATCGAATAACAGCAGTTCTTAAGTGTGTTGAAATTCTCACCAAAAACAGTCGGGACAAAATCCGAGACATTCACCTGATAGAGCGAATAGCCCTGCACTATCTCCGTAAAAGATGCTCCTGTTTTAGATATCAACTTTGTCCAAAACTGGATGACTTCGGCAGGATTGCTCATTCGAGCCACAAAGACAGGTTTCGATGCCGTTCCCGAAAAGCAGCAACTCACCTCCGAGAGGTTATTCAGCAATTGTTCCTCAATTTTGACTGAGTAGCGTTTATTCAACTTCCCAACGTTTTCGTTACGTCCCTGCTCCTCCCAATAGGAAAGGTAATCAGACATTCCAAAATGCAACATCATCCTGGTATTGAAGGGCAAAACGTTGACAATGGAATTGCGCACCGGCGTCTGATATTTCAAAGGCTTCAATACTTCTGCACTATCACAGGGAATAGAATAGCCATTGAGCACCACGCCATTCTCCTTCAGCAAAACATCGAAACTCGCAATACCGCCAAAATGTTGTATTAGATTGTCTATAGCTCTTTCGTATTTTAATGCACTTCCTTTAGCTAAAGCATTCTCCAACAAATCATAATTCATATACAGATGCGACCTCACAGCTGTTCCCAAAGTAGCCTGGACTTTGGCAAAGACAGCATTGTCATAGATCTTCACAGGAGCATCAATTTGAGTCAAAACTTGCTGTAAAGCTTGAACGTCTCGGCCTGCGACCGCATAACCCTTATGTACAAAGACAAGCAATGAATCAATATCTGGCAACAAACAAAGCCCCGTCTTTCCCATTGCCATTTCCTCATATTGCATCCCATTTTGTTCCAACTGATTCTTTAACTCTTTGCTAGAGAATCGCTTCGGCGACTTCACTACAACAACCGGTCTATACCTGCCTTCCATGGCCAACAACGTCCAAGCCACATCCGACTGATGAAAAACCGGAATAAGAGAATCCAGCATAGTCCAATTATCATAAAACGATTGCAACGCATCGGCCGTTGCAAAAAAAGGCTGCAAATCAGAAAGCATCTCGGACGACGAACCGGTTTCAATCGTCAAGGCAGAATTGAGAGGAACCGCATCAAGAACCGACTCCGTCTTCCGCTCATTGCAAGCTGAGAAGGCTATAGCAAACAACAACAATACGAAAACTATCCTTTTCATCAATATCTTTTTCAATTCCATAATCCTAAAAATCCAATTTCAATTGTATCGCCATATTGAAGGTTTTACGATGCAATTCCGTTACACCATATTCCGCGATAGCTTGTTTATGCTCTGGTGTCGGATATCCCTTATTACGTCTCCAGTTATACATCGGATAGCGAGCATCGTATTCGACCATCATCAGATCACGTGTCGTTTTGGCCAAAATCGATGCAGCGGCTATTGACTGATACTTAGCATCCCCTCCAACGACACAGATATGCTTCAAGCCATGATACGGATTAAACCGATTGCCATCAATCAACAGCATCTCAGGTCTACACTTCAGCTGGTCTAAAGCCCTATGCATAGCCAGGAACGATGCATTGAGTATGTTTATTTCATCAATCTCTGCTGCCGTGACGACTCCAACGCCATAGGCAAGCGCTTCCTCCATAATCATTGTGCGCAATTCCATCCTTTTCTTCTCGTTGAGTTGCTTTGAATCATTCAACTCAGGATAATCAGCATCGTGCTTTAAGATTACGGCGCCTGCCACCACTGGACCTGCCAAACATCCACGGCCTGCTTCATCGCAGCCCGCCTCCAAAAGGTCAGAATAATGCGCAATCAGTCCCATGTCAAATCACCTTATAGAAATACCGATTGACTATAACAAGAACCATCAAAGCCGTCAGCAGCAAATCTGCCCAACCCGTCTTATCCATATACGACAAATCATAGGAGACAATCACCGACAAGGCAACAAAAATCAAACCGTGATATAAGATTTCTCCTCCTGAAAACAATAACAAAACAGCAAAAACCAGCAAGACGATGGTCATCATTATCTTGGCACGAGTAGCAATTGTTTTCTCGAAACTGAAATTCGAACTGCTAATCAAAGGTATCACTGCTAGCACGGTCAGCACCGACAAGACCACTATCCTGATCCAGTCAAAACCTTCAACAGCAAATCTCAATGACGAAAAATAATCGGCATACTGCTGTGCGGTTTCAGGCAGGTTGCCAAAAAGATAAACTCCTGCAAAATATAGGAAATAAGGGAACAGGAAGCCTATTACTGGAATGATCAGAAGCCGAATGTTGCTTTTTCTAGCAATAAATAAAGATATCAGCACCCATACTACCATGACAATAGATGGAAAATACAACATGCTGGCAATGGCCACAAAGATGCCGGCGTTCAACAGGTACAGCTCAGGATTCTGTGTCTGATATATCAAGAACATCGTGTGCATCAGCATTAAGATGAAGACACATGCCAAAGCAAAAGGATAAAAATTCGATTGCGTCAACGTGAAATTCATCACAAGCAAAAAGGCAAACGCTCCTATGGTGCTGACCTTGGCCACAATTTGATTGGTGATCAAAATGGAGTTGAAAAAAACGGCGTTAAAGGCCATCATCAAAAACGCCAGCACGATCATGGCATAAGGAGAAAAATCCAAAAGGCCGGACACCAAATTATATAATGGCGTTACGGGAGAACACAATGCCATGTCGGCTTTACCTGTTATAAACACCGGTATCCAAAGCACAATGGCCAACAATGCCAAAAACACATACTGAACCGGATAGCTTTGTCGAAAAAACTTAATCATCTGATATTCATTAAGTCAAGACCAATATCATGCCTAAAATTCACGCCTTCAAAATGGATTTTCTCCACTTCACGATAGGCGGTTTTTCTGGCTTCTTCAATAGAATCGCCATGTGCCGTAACCGCGATGACACGGCCACCGGAAGTAATGATGTTTCCATCGGCATCAAAGGCTGTCCCGGCATGGAAAGCAACGATATCCTTCAAAGGGCCAATATCCATCTTTTTCCCTTTCTGATAAGCCTCGGGATAGCCACCCGAGACAAGCATTACCGTCACGGCCGTCTTTTCACTCTTGGCATAATGAACCTCATTCAGACGGCCGTCAGCACATGCAAAAAGCATATCGACAAAATCGCCCTCAATGCGTGTCATCACGGCTTCGGTCTCGGGATCACCCATACGCACGTTGTACTCGATAACATAAGGATTGCCGTCATCGTTCATCAGTCCTAAGAAGATGAAACCTTTATAGTCGATGCCTTCGGCTTTCAAGCCTTTCAATGTGGGCTTTACAATGCGGTCCTCTACCCGATTCAAAAACTCTGACGTGCAAAATGGCACTGGCGAGACAGCACCCATGCCACCTGTGTTCAATCCTTGGTCGCCATCACCGATGCGTTTGTAATCCTTGGCTTCCGGCAACAAGACATAATGCTCGCCATCTGTCAACACAAAGACGGAGACCTCGATACCTTTAAGGAATTCCTCAATGACTACTGTGGCAGATGCTGCACCGAATTTGCCATCAAGCATCTTTCCCAGTTCGCCTTTTGCCTCTTGCAAGTCATCGAGAATCAAAACGCCCTTACCTGCCGCAAGACCATCTGCTTTCAGTACATATGGTGAACTCACGCTTTCGAGGAACTTGTAGCCCTCTTCTAGGTTGTCCTTACTGACCTTAAAGCATTTCGCGGTTGGGATGTCGTATTTCTCCATGAAGTCTTTGGCAAATGCCTTTGAGCCTTCCAACTGGGCACCACGTTTGTCGGGGCCGATGATTTTTACGGCTTTCAACGCCTCGTCATTCTTGAAAAAATCGACAATGCCATCCACCAAAGGTTGTTCGGGACCCACAATGACAAGGTCAATGTTTTGTTTCAAGCAAATTTCTTTTATTGATTCAAAATCAGAAAGTTTGATATTGACATTTGTCCCAACTTGAGCCGTACCGGCATTGCCTGGAGCAATATAAACAAGCGCGCCTTCACCTTGTGCCAGTTTCCATGCCAAAGCATGTTCGCGGCCGCCAGAGCCTAACACCAAGACCCGTCTTTCATAGGCCGTTATGTGTTGTCCCTGGACATCTTTCCAGTTCATCGTTTCTTTCCCGCTTTCACCAGGATACATTATTATTTTTTCCATTATAGTTTAATTATTTTTTGACTACTTCTTGTCCAAACGGGTTCCTCAGAGAAACAAGATATACGCCTGAAGTCAATCCCGACATGTCAATGTCTATCTCCTCTGCATCACCCATAACCGACATCATTCTATTGCATTATAACCTGTATTTCTTTAACTATCATCCCTGGTTTTTCACATACCTGTTATTAATCGGCTAGTGATTTCATCAAACAATTCCATATTTCTTCCGCTGACTTGTCCCATGAAAAATCCTTGGCGCGTTCCCTACCCTTTTCAATCAATTCTTCGCGAATCTTTTCATTCATCATTTTCAGCATACCCTCGGCAATGGAAGTCTCGCTGAAAGGATCAACCAGCAATGCTGCATCATCAGCCACCTCAGGCATAGATGAGACATTTGATGTGATAACAGGCGTATCGCAACGGAACGCCTCCAAAATCGGGATGCCAAAGCCTTCGAAATACGAAACATACACCGATGCCAATGCAGCAGCTGTCACTTTATGCAAATCTTCTGCACTCAACCGTCCTGCAAAGACAACCTCGTCCTTAAAGCGCATCCTGTCATATGCCTGTTGTATAGGTTCTGTCCACCAACGTTTTTCACCCACTATCAGCAATTTGACATTGGAAGCCGTCTGCGTCTTGAACAAATCAAAAGCTGTGAATAGCCTCGCCAGATTTTTTCGCGGATGCAACGACCCGACAAACATAAAATAAGGATTGCCTTGTGTATAACGTTCCCGAACGTCCATCTTCTCCGCATCTGAGACAGAACAAAAAACCTCGTTCACGCCGTTATAGGCCACATCAATTTTTTGAGGATCAACATGATAGCAATCTACAATATCTTGTTTTGAGAACTCCGAGACCGTAACGATACGCTTCGCTTTTCTTGCAAACCGAGGAAAATACTTTTTGTAATGCCACAAATGGATTTTAGGCATGTCCTGAGGGAAATGCTCAAAGTTCAGATCATGAAACTGTACCACAGAAGGTGTTTTCGTCCGCAGACTCAGATAGCCATCGGGCGAAAAAAACAAATCCGGTTGGATTCTTCGCAACGCCCTTGTCACGGAGAGTTCAAAGAACCAAATGAACAGGAAAGGATGGCGTGCCTGTGGAAATAATACGACCGGCTTCACATTATCCGCAAAGACAAACATCGGATCAGGCTGACGGTCAAAAAGAAAATAGAACTCCACCTCGGGATGAGCGAGCACCATGCGCTTCAAGGTTTCGTAGGCGACCCATCCGATACCTTCAAGTCTGTCTTTCAGTAACAAACGCGTATTTACAGCGATTTTCAAAACTGCAGTTTTTAATAAGGGCAAAGATACTAAAAAACTACAATTTATCACCTGAACAATGTGGATTATTCGGAAGCATTTTCCATAAAAAGAAAAAGAGCAGAAGCAAATGACCTGAACCCCGAAAGTTGGACAAAAAACTTTCGGGGTTTTTTATGTCCA
>CAMJQC010000023.1 GCA_946407975.1 uncultured Bacteroidales bacterium | reverse complement strand
TTGGTAGACACGAGGGACTTAAAATCCCTTGGCCTTTAAAGCCGTGCCGGTTCGATCCCGGCCTCGGGTACTGAGAGGAGAATCGAAAGGTTCTCCTTTCTTTGTATAAAAAAAACGCTATCTTTGTCCCAAACATTTTTGCCTTATGAAAGCAGACAAGAAAACTATCCTTGAGGAAGTGAAGCATTATGTCATCATCACTTTGGCCCTGTTCACCATGTGCTTGGGTTGGACGGCCTTCCTCATACCGAACCATCTGATGGGTGGGGGTGTGAGTGGCATCGCGGCTTTGGTTTATTGGGGGACGGGCATCTCTACAGGTATCTCGGTTTTTGTCATCAATGCGATTTTGTTGCTCATTGCCTTGAAGATTATCGGCGTGGGCTTCGGTATCAAGACGGCTTATTCCATCGTGATGGCTTCGGTGTTCATGTCGCTGTTACAGCATTTCCTTACCGACCCGATGATGGCAGGCACGATGCAACCCTTCGTGAGCGATCACTTCCTGGCGGCCATCCTTGGCGGCGGCTTGGCGGGACTGAGCATCGGCGTGGCCTTCACCCAAGGCGGCAGCACGGGCGGTACCGACATCATCGCCATGATTGTCTGCAAATACCGTAACGTCTCGCAAGGGCGCGTCATCTTGATACTCGATATTTTCATTATCGCTTGCGGTTTCATCGTGGGCAATACCATCGAGGATTTCATTTACAGCTGTGTCGTCATGGGCGTGTGCAGCTATTGCATCGACCTGGTGCTGACAGGTAACAAGCAAACCGTGCAGGCTTTCATCTTCACCTCCGAGCCCGATAAAGTGGCCGAACGCATCGCCACAGAGATGCAGCGTGGCGTGACGATGATCAACGGCACAGGCTGGTATACGAAGCATGAAGGTCCCATCTTGATGGTGGTGGCGCACAAGCGCGAGTCGCAACACATCCTGCGCATCGTGAAGGATGAAGACCCGAAGGCCTTTATGACGATGAACACCGTGATGGGCGCCTACGGCAAAGGCTTCGAACAGATTAAGCGATAAACGAAAAAAGGAAGCCAAACGGCTTCCTTTTTTCATGTCCAATTTCAATTGATTTACTTGATACCTAACTTCTTGGCAATGTCTTTCGGCAGGGCGTCCTTGTGAACAACAATGTTCAAGGTCTTGTAGCGGACGAAAGCCTTGCTGACGTACCAAATGCCTTTGTACTGGCCAGCATCGCCCCAACTGTTCTTCACGATGAAATATTCGTTGCCGATTTGGTCTTTGGCGGTGCCGTAAATCAACATACCGTGGTCGTCGCCCGTCTCGTAATTGTCGTAGGCGATTTGGCGTTCCTTCTGGGTGACCCATTTCTGCGGGGTGGGACCGCTTTGGGCTTCCTTCTTGCGGTCGGCGGCACTCATGCCCAGCCAGTGGGCCATGTCGCTGCCTTGGAGGTCGCGGCCTTTAGCTTCGATGTCGGGTAACACGGCCACGCCAGCCATCGGGCCACGGAGCCAGCCAGCTTCGCTGACGTCAGAACCCCAAGCAATCGGATAACCCTTGTCGATGGCGTTGTCCATCACCTGCATGAACTCGTCGATAGGCAGGTTGTAGGCCTGTCCCCAGCGCCAGTTGTCCTGCACTTCGATGACGAAGGGCTCGTAGAATGGATGGTGCGTGAAGCTGGTCAGATTGACGTAGTCGTCCATGTTGAGGCCGGTTGATTCAGCGAAGCTCTTGGGAGTGTAGACTCTGCCTTTGTAGGTGAAGGTCTCAGGCAGTTTGCCCAAATAGGCGTCATAGATGCCAGCGAGGCCTTTTTTCCACAACGGGTTGCCATCAGCATCCATCTGGATCTTTCTGCTCTTGATGACACCGGCTACGTAAGGATCGGTGACGGCGGAGAGCTCGGAGAAGTTGGAGAGAGAGTCGCCGTGCATGGCACCGGCAGGCATCTCGGAATCAGGAACGAGACCATAGTGACGGATGGCATAGAGCACATCGCCAAAAGAACCGCCTTGCGAGAAAGAGACGTCGCCGTGGGTGCGGACGGCAGCCTCGGCACGGTCGAGATAAGTCTTGTAAACGATGTACATCTCGGAGAAATCATACTCGGGTTTGCCCATGCGGAGCAATTCAGCCTCGAAGAAAGCGAGGGAGGAGTAGCACCAGCAGGTGCCGGCCTGGTTCTGGTCTTTCACAGAGGTGATGGGCAATTCCTTGATGGTTTCGAATTTAAAGCCTTCTTTTTCTTCTTTGGGTTCAGCCTTGGGTTGTGGCTGAGCGATAGCGGCCACGCTGAGCATGACAGCCATTGCGGTAAGAATGTGTTTGAATTTCATAATGGATTAATGTTGTGTGATGATATTTACTGTTGGATAATTGAATTGCAAATGTAGGGTTTTCTACTGTTCTATCAAAGGTTCAGCGATTTCTTTGTGGCTTTCGAAAGAGCGTCTTTATGCAGGGTGAAGAAAATGGTGTGCAGACGGACGTAAGATTCGGAGCAATACCAATAGCCGTTGTAGTTGCCGGCCTCGCCCCATGAGTTCTTGATCTTGTAATACTTTGTACCGTTCTGGTCCTTGGCCATGCCTACCACGAGCATGGAATGGTCGTCGGTGACTTCCCAGCTGTCGTATGCCTTTTGATGTTCTTCCTGGGTTATGACCTTTTCGGGTACGATCTCCTCAAAGGAATAGAGGGCGTCCGCGATTTCCTTGTCGGTCTTCTCTTTGTATTTGTCGGGATAATCGGCACGGAGCTTATCGGGGTCGTCTTCGGGGACGATGCCTATGCCGTTGCGGGAGAAGCCTTTGTCGCTCACATCCTGTGCCCAGCCCACGGTGTAGCCGTTCTCGAGGGCGTAATCCAAGGCGTCCATCAGGTCATCCAAAGGCATGTTGTAGGCGGGTGTCCAGGTCCAGTTGTCGGGGATCTCCACCATGAAGGGCTTGTTGTAGGGGACGTGGGTGAAGGAGGCGATTTCTACGTAGTTCTCCCATTTCACGGGATAGGCCTCGGCGAACGACTTGGGAGTGTATTTCTTGCCGTCGACGGTGAACGTCTCTGGCACCTCGCCGAGATAAGCGTCCATGATGCCGGGCATGGCCTTTTGCCATGTGGGCGTGAGCTTGCCGTTGCCACGCTTGGTGATGGACTTGGCAAAGTTCGTGATGACCTCGTTCATCTCACTGTGCATGTGGCGTTTTTCGCCAATCACCTTACCAGTGTAGTCGGCTTCGGGTATCATGCCGTATTTTTCGGTCATATAGATGGCGTCGCACACTTCGCCACCTTGGCTGAGGGTGTTGCAGCCGTGCATGCGGACGTATTTTTCCACTTTCTCCATCCAGGCGTTGCGGACGGGATACATCTCGGAGAGGTTGAATTCCTTGCCGTACATACGTAGGATCTCAGCCTCGATGAAACCTATGCCGGCAAAGCACCAGCAGGTGCCCGAACTGCCTTGGTTGTCAACGGGGGTGTGCCTGACGTTGACGGTTTCTGTGAATTGATAGGGTGACTCGGTCGATTGGGCAAAAATACTGGTCCCGACGGTCAGTAATAATGCCAGGGATACGTTTTTCAAAAAGCTGTTCATGTTGTCGTTATGTTTTGGGTTGAGAAGCGAGGCCTGACGTCTGTGAAGACGGCCTTGCATCTCGATTTTTAGTCTATCTCAGAATGATTTTTTCCACACGAATGTCGTTGTTGGTGACGGTCTTCACGAAATAATAGCCTTTAGGCAGATTTGAGAGGTCAAGGGTCACCGTGTCAGCGTTGACATTGCGGCTCAGCACTTCCTGTCCCATCAGGTTGTAAACATGGACTTGATCAAGGTTTTTGACTTTGATGTTCAATGTTCCAAAGGTGGGATTGGGATAGAGTTCATAGTCGTTCTCGTTCGTTTCAACGACAGCGGTGTTGTCGTATATTACCTCGTTGGTAGGACTGGATTCGAGGAAGGCGGTCTTGCCTGTTACCACATAACGGCATGACGTGGCGCTGAAATGCTCGCGGTTCGTGTCGTTAAAGGTGTTTTCGGCGACTCCTTCTGCAATGAGCGATCCGTTGCAATAAACATTATAGGATTCTGCCATGATAGCGGGCTCCCATTCCAACAAGACCGAGCCATCTTCTAAGCTTGAAAGACGGAGGTCGTAAGGGATGATGGTTTTGTTGACGGAGATGTAGTTGCCCGTCGGATCAGCTGCGGTGGTGCAGTAAGCCGACTCGCAGTCGGTAGCCTGATAATAGGCGCAGACCGTATAATCATACCGCTCGTTGTCTTTGCCGTTTAGATTGTCGGTATAAGTAGGCGAGGAGGTCAGTTTGATTCTCGTGAAAGTGTTTCCTTTGGTGCGGCGGTACACGATATAGCCGGTCGGAGTCTCGCCTTGCGGTGCGTCCCAAATAAGCTTTATTTTGGCCGGAGGCACCAGCTCATAACGTAAATTGGAGGGCGCTTCGCAGGTTTCTTCAAGCTGGATCTGGCAGGTGTTGGAGGGTTCGGATTCGCCGTTTTCGTACAATATGGTGACAAAATAGGTATGGAAGCTGTTGTCAGTGACGTAATCGGTATAGCTTGTGTTGGATGTGAAATCATAGAAGGCTCCGTCTCTATAAATGGAGTATCCCAACATGTCCTTCGACGTGCCTTCCCAATTGAGGACGACGTTGTCTTCATTTTTTGTAATCGTGAGGAAGCTAGGAGAGGGTCGGTCTCCGTCTTGACCGCAGGAGTTGTCGGCAATAAAGAAAAGTCCGTTGCCGACAAGGTTATCCGGACCTTCGTAGGTGACAACACTGTTGTCTTCAGCATCTTTGATGGAAAAGCCTAGGTTTTCGATAGCTTGTGAGGGCGTTTTCCATGAAAAATAGACATGTCCCAAAGGAAGGTCCATATTCCATCTGGTGTGATCGGATAAGGCCGTTAGGCGTGCGATCTCGACACCTGCCGTAGTGGTTACTGAAAGATACCCTGTATTCCAGCCTTCAGCGTCAGAAGAGCTGAGTTCCGCACTCCAGCGGCAGCTGGGGCCTAGTACCACATCTTCCGATGTGTTCACTTGACTCTTGGCATTATGAACGACCGCATAGACGCCGTAGTTGACCACGGCAGGCATATAGTGGTCGGTGTAGTTCATGTCGGCTCCAGGAGTGACATTGTCTATACTGTAAATGATCTCTCCGTTACGTGTGATAACGATTTGGTCGATGTTTGTAAGAGGATTGTTGTGGATGTTGTATTCCGGGTTTGTCCAGCTGAGGGTGGCGCTGAATTCGTTGTCACCTAAGGAGACAACTTCGAAATTCTCGGGTCTCAAAGGCATATAACTGTATACGTCTTTCGGGACATAGTTGAAGATGGCGGCAGCCCAGCCAGCGTAGTCGATTTCATCGATGACGAAAAAGCCATCGCTGCTACCTCCCCATCCCCAGTTGAAATGGAAGAGGTCGTTGTCGTCGTAGCCGTCGCAGACGAAGGCGTGTCCGGCGCTTTCACTGTATCCGGAATAGTATAATGGCCATCCGATATCGATGGATTCCTTCAGCATGTCTTGCCAATCTTCTAAGGAATACTCTTCACGATTGCGCAGTGAGGCTTGGTTCGTATAGGAAAAATAACGTCGAATAGCGACAGGGACGTCCCATGACGATGCGCCACTGCCGTCGGGTGCAAAGCCCATGTCGACCGCTACGGCGCAATGATACATCAGTGTGGCTACTGCTTCAATTTCTTCTTGAGCCGAGTTGCCGTTGATGCGAATGGGCATGTTCTCCCAGTCATAAACGGTCTCGCCGAAATTGGCACTTAGATTCGGGTAGTACGGTCCTCCCCATCCGCCGGCATTATAGGTGTGTGAGCCTGTGCCTTGAAGCGGGTGATTCCAATACTTCATCACCTGTGACATGGCGGTGGCGACGCAGCCTGCGTAACAACGGCCTCCTGGACCTCCGTTTGCCTCAGGGGCATAGAGGTTGTAAGGCGAGTCTTGATTCCACTTTGTGCTGACAAGGAAACTTGCCTCTTTCCCGCCGTTGCGGGAGATCGTCTTGGCGTTTCCCAAGAGCGACTTCCAGGCCGCTTCGGTATCGTCGAACATGACCGCATGACCGCTGGTGCGGGCTTCGATGATTTTGTCAAGATAGAAAAGCATTTCGGGCGACATGTTTTCCGTTTCGAAGGGGCCTTCTTCAGAATACCCGACGATGGGACGGAAACGGTCGTCAGCCGAAATGATGACAAAACCGCTCTTGTTTACATTGAATACATAGAAACAGGTTTCGTTGCGGTTCGATACGCCGGTATAGACCAACTGAAGGTCATTGTTTTTCTCAGCGATTGTAAAACTAGAGTAGACGAATTGACTTGCTGCAGCCTTGGCTTTTTCCAAATCGACAGGACCTGCCTGTAAGGTCATCCAGCCACATGCAAGCGTAACAAGGAGTAAGAATAGTTTTTTCATGTATTTGATATGTTTTCAAAAATTTGTCAAAGATAGAAATTTATTTGTAATTGCTGGTCGCATTTTGCAGGAAAGGAAAGATTTATATGTTTTTTCTACAAGACGTGCTTGACAGTGAATATGACTTTGACGTCAAGATGATTGCAAATATATTGTCGGAAATTAGTAAAAATATTTACCGTCACATATTTTACTTTTTTCTATCTTTGCGCCTATATAAGTGGAAAATCATTAAGACTATGCAGTTTAATCCTACCAAATATCAGTTGAAGACGGTCGCCTCGGGTCGAGTTTTTGACGACCAGGGCTGGACTTTGGATGACAAGGAATGCAGTGCTCCGAGCATGGTGCGTCCGGTTTATGAAAAGAAACAGCTTCAGGTGAGAGACGAGGAGGACCTTGGCCTGTACAGATATGCCGACTGGCTGCCTATCAAGACCTTGCTGGCGAACCCTACGGAACCCGTCACCTACAAAAGCGAAGGTCTTGCCAAACGTCTGGGACTCAATAACCTTTATATCACCTTTAACGGCTATTGGCCGGAGCGTGGCGCCAAGATGAAGACCTGTTCCTTTAAGGAGATGGAAGCCTATTCGGTCTGTGCTCGTCTGAGCGAGGACCTGAAGAAGCAAGTGCTGGTGGTGGCGTCTGCGGGCAATACGGCTCGCGCTTTCGCCAAAGTGTGTTCCGACAATGGCATCAAGCTTTTGCTTTGTGTGCCTCAGGACAACATCGACGCCTTATGGTTCTCGACCCCTTTGAACGACTGTGTGAAACTGGTCACCACGGAGTCGGGGAGCGACTATTTCGACGCCATCAATTTGTCGAACATGGTTTGCGCCCTGGATGGCTTTCTGGCAGAAGGCGGAGCGAAGAACATCGCCCGTCGTGACGGCATGAGCACCACGATGATGTCGGCCACGACTTTCATTGGCCGTACGCCTGACTTCTATTTTCAGGCGGTGGGAAGCGGCACGGGCGCTATCGCCGCTTGGGAAGCCAACCTGCGTTTTATCGAAGATGGACGTTTTGGGAAGAACAAAGCCCGTCTGATCGTGTCGCAAAACAAGCCTTTCGTTCCGATGTACGATGCCTGGAAGGCTGATTCGCGTGCCATGTTGCCTTACGATGCCGATCAAGCTCGTAAGGACGCCGCAGAGATCTGCGCCCCGGTGTTGTCAAACCGCAAGCCCCCGTATTCATTGGCAGGAGGCCTGTTCGACGCTTTGAAAGACACGAATGGCGATATCATGGCTGTCAGTAACGAAGAAGCCAACGCGGCCAAGATGTTGTTTGAAGAGACGGAAGGCATCGATATCTACCATGCGGCAGCCGTTGCTACCGCTTCGCTGCAACAAGCCGTTAAGAACGGCATGGTGAAGCCCGACGATGTAGTCATGCTCAACATCACTGGCGGTGGCGAAAAACGTTGCAAGGCCGACCATAAGATCTACAATCTGGAGCCTGCTCATATCTTTAAGATCGGCTTCACCGAAGCCAATGTCGCCAAAACGATGGCGGACATGAAGTGGTAAAAGGATTTGTGATTACAATATGAAAAGTGCCGAGATTTCTCTCGGCACTTTTGCTTTATTATGAAAAATGAAAATGCTCTGTCGTTTGCGTGATTTAGTGTGCTTTTTATTGGGAGTGGTCGCCCACTCCCAATATGATGCACGTTGAAACTAACTCAAAAATTCATTCTAAACTCTATATGACTAAATCGTTGCAAAAGTGCAACGGTTTTTCATAGTGAGACATCCCAAATGTTTTGGAAAAATCGGGCAAATCATCCCCATTTTTGGTGATTTTTGCCCGATTTTCGGGTTTTTCTATATAGAGGCGGTTGGATCAGAGTTCCTTGACCGCCTTGTTCTTTTTCTTCCAGACGATGAAAAGCAACAGCGCCAGCAGGGTGATGGCAGCACCGATGCCGTAGCCGACGGACCGTGGCATCAAGGTGCCTAGGCCTTCCTTCTCAGCTACGAAGAGGAAACATCCTGTCACCATGGTCATGAAGAGGGCGGGGATGAGCGTGATGAAATACCATGCCTTCCCTTTGTTTTTGGCGAGATAGACCGTGATGGCCCAGAGTGTGATGGTGGCCAGCACTTGGTTGGCCCAGGCGAAATATCGCCAGATGACGTCGAATCCTTTGGCATCGGCTAGGCTGTAGACGAGGATGAGGGCTGTGACGGCGAACATAGGGATGGCGATGATGAGGCGGTTCTTGATGGGCTTCTGATCGAAATGGGTGAAGTCGGCGATGATGAGTCGGGCGGAACGCAAAGCGGTGTCGCCGCTGGTGACGGCGGCCGAGATGACGCCTAAAATGGTGATAACGGCGATGACCGGTGTGAACCAGGTGTTGGCGATGACGCCTACGATGGCGGCGCCGCTCTTGCCTGTGACATCGACCACGCTGTCGGGACCGAAGAAATAGGCGGCGGCAGCAGCCCAGATGAGGGCGACTACGCCTTCGGTGATCATGGCGCCATAGAAGATCGGACGTCCTTGCTTCTCGTTGACCATGCAGCGGGCCATTAGCGGCGACTGCGTGGCATGGAAGCCTGAGATGGCGCCACAGGCGATGCTGATGAACATCATCGGGAAGATGGGGTTATGTGCCGCGTTGGGATGGCGGTTTTGGAGTCCGCTCCACAGTTCAGGGATCTCCGGTTTATAAATAAGGAAGGCGATAAAGATAGCCACGGCCATGCCTAAGAGCAGGATACCGAAGATGGGATAGACCTTTCCGATGACCTTGTCGATGGGCAACAGTGTGGCAATCAGATAATAGGCCAAGATGATAATGACCCATATGTATTTGTTCCATTCGGGGGTGAAGTGCGCGTTGAGCAAGGTGGCGGGCGTGTTGACAAACACTACGCCGACCAAAATCATCAGGAGGACGGTGAAGACCCTCATGATCTGTTTGGCGCCGTTGCCGAGATAGGTGCCGTGGATCTCGGGGAGACTGGCCCCCTTGTCGCGCAAGGAGATCATGCCCGAGAGATAGTCGTGAACGGCACCGGCAAAGATGCTGCCTAGGACGATCCAAAGGAATGAAGCCGTGCCGAACTGTGCCCCCATGATGGCGCCGATGATGGGACCGACACCCGCAATGTTGAGGAACTGTATGAGGAAGATGCGCCAAGGCTTCATAGGCACATAGTCGACGCCGTCGGCCATCGTGGTGGCTGGAGTGGCGCGCTGCGGATCAACGCCGAAGACTTTTTCAACGAATTTTCCGTAGATGAAATAGCCTAGGATAAGAACGGCTAAAGCAATGAAAAACGTGATCATCTTTTTTCAGTTTTTAATGGCGCAAATATAGTTGTTTTGAAAAAAAAGCATTCGTTTTTTATCTCGTTTTTTACGGTTATCCGATGGCTCTTACGAGAAGAAGGAGAAGGACGGCATGTACCAAGATGATTAAAGGCACCAGGATGGTGAATTTCTTGTGTTGCGTCTTATGGCGGAAGAGGTTCATGCCTGCCCAGGCACCGAGGCTGCCCCCAATGGCTGCAATGAGGAGCAGCGTCTTTTCCGGGATGCGCCACTGCCGTTTCTGCGCCTTGTTCTTGTCGACAAAAAACATGCTGAAAGCGATGATGTTTGTGACAGCCAGGTAGATGATGATAATACGCAGTCCGATGCTCATAATAAAAAAAGCGAGGCAAGACCTCGCTTACTGTCTGTTAATGTGACTTTTTACATGTCGATTTCGACGACATTGAAGTTTTTGTCAAACTCGATATCCAAGTCGTTGTCAAGTTCGATCTCCCAGTGCCTTCTGTCTTTTTTTATTTTCACGATGTCATTCTGCGGATAGTTCGTGCTGACATAGGTCGTGATGGCTTGTGGTACGATTTCGGCAGGAACTGCCGTAAAGAGGTTGCTGTGTTTGCAGTCGATTTCTTTCCACTCGCCTTTGCGGGTGAATTCGAGCTTGGTGTTGTCGGAAAGCATGACGTCGTATTCGCCTTCGTCAAGAACTGTGGCCAGAATCTGGGTCTGCGGGAAATACTTTTCCACAAACTGATGGATGGTAGTGTCGATGTCGCCTTTCGTGCAGAAGGACATCATGCCCAGACAAGCGATGAAGGCGCAGATAATGCTAGCTTTTCTCATACAGATTAAGGTTTGTTTATTTGTGTAACGCAAATTAGCTTTGTTTATTGTTAGACGGCTTTATTCTGCTTTCTTTCCGCCGAACTCCATCAAATAGTTTAAGGAAATCGATGTAAATATCTTATTTTCAATTATTTTATTCATAGTCAATTCCTTTGTTTAAGTTTTTGTTTAAGCATAAAGGCTCGTTCTTGTTAACGACTGCAAAAATACGAAAATCTTCTCCAATTGGCTCTGTAATACTCTATTGTTTTTCTATGTAAAATTGAAAAGAAAAAATCGAATAATTTCAATGCACAAATCCATATCACCTAAAGACGGTGTATATAATTAATAATCAATGATTTATGAAATATTTGGAATTTGATTTTGCTTTGAATTTTTTTGTCAATGCTGAGCAGCCCAATACCCCTTTTCCATCTGTTGGGTGTACGGGGGTGGGGTGTTTTTTCAAGTGTTATCCACCTTCAAAACAAAAAGCATGCTTTTTACGTTATCCGACTTTAGCCCTTCAGATGAACGTAAATTATTTGGTAGGTGTTTATGGCTCTTTATAAACAACTATGCCCTGTTTGTCAATAAGCCCTAACTTGCCTTCAATTCTAACTTGTGCCAAACCATTTCTAAAAGAAAAAGTGTGTTCAAACTGAGGAGTGATGACCATTGTGCCTTGATTATCGACGAATCCCCATTTGCCACCTGTTTCAACACATGCCAAGCCTTCGCTAAAAGGATAAGCTTGTTCAAACTGAGGAGTGATGACCATTGTGCCTTGATTATCGACATATCCCCATTCGCCATCTGTTTCAACACATGCCAAGCCTTCGCTAAAAGGATAAACTTGATAAAACTGAGGAGTAATGACCATTGTGCCTTGATTATCGATATATCCCCATTCGCCATTTATTTTAACACTTGCCAAGCCTTCGCTAAAAGAACCGACATCATCAAACTGTGGATTGATAACGAAATATCCTTGTTTATCGATAAACCCATTTTTTCCGCTGATTTCGACCCCAGCTAACCCTTCGCTAAAAGGATGGGCAAAACTGAATTGAGGCTTTATGACCACTTCGCCTTGTTTGTTGATATATCCCCATTCCTTCTCAAATGTTACGCTTGCTAAGCCCTCTGTAAAAGGTTGGGCTAAATAAAACTGAGGATTAACGACATACTCTCCTTGTTTGTCAATAAAGCCATATAAATTTAAACCAACCGAAACCATAGCTAAACCTTCACTAAAATACATAGCAAAGTCAAATTGAGGATTGATGACAATCTTTCCTTGTTTGTCAATATATCCCCTTTTCCCATTCACTTCAACGCTTGCTAAACCTTCTTCGAAAATACCGACATTATCATACTGAGGGTTGATGACGAATTTACCTTGTTTATCAACAAAGCCCCAAGTGTTTTCAACGCTTGCAGGCCATAGTTCTATTCCTTCATCCTTCTGTTGTATGTCGTTTTTTTGATTTGGTTGACTATTACAGGCTGTTATCGTTATTAACATAGCGGTGGCAATTTTCAGAAATAGTCGAATAGTTTTCATTTTCAGATATGTTTAATTTCACAAAAATACAAAATTTACTATATGTACTGAAGGCAAGCGGCTTTTATTGTTTCAGAGCTTAAACTCTTTTTTCAATCGTTGAATGGTAGAATTTGACACATTGCAGAGTTTAGCCACATTGCGGATGGAATAGTCCTTCTTCAATAGGCTGATAGCCTCGCCATACTCCTCCTTCTTTTGCTCCTTGGTCTTTATAGAACCTTCTTTGCGTCCAAGTTTGCCACCTTTGGCAATGTATTGTTGCCTTCCGCTGTTCAATCTGAATTTGATGTTCTCTCGTTCAAGTTGAGCACAGGTGCTGAGCGTTGCCAACATAATAGGTGCGAAGATGGAAGGCTCGCCATTGTCATCGAGCAAGGTCAATTTCTCTTTCTGCATATAGAGATTGATTTTGGCATCTACCAATTCCTTGATAGTTTCCAATACCTCAAACGAGTTTCTTCCTAAGCGGCTCAACTCTGATACTAACAGCATATCCACCTGCTCAGCCTTGCAATATTCTAATGCTTGCTGAAGGATGGGTCGCTCAGTGTTTTTCTTTGCTCCGCTTATCTTTTCTTCAAAGACATTGACCACTTCCATTTTGGCATAGGCTGCATAGTCTTTAAGGTCTTTAACCTGCCTATCGTTGCTTTGTCTGTCAGAGATACTACTAACTCTTGAATATATCACGGCTCTCATAGTTGAATGTTTTTTGTTCACGATGCAAAGATAGCACTTTTTTGAATTGTACGCAAATAAATCAAAGAAAAAATTGCATACAAAATCAAAATCGTATTCAAGGGTCGAATAGATTTATTTGAATACGATTGTTTTTTGAATAAGTGCCATGGAATACTAATCGAATGTTGGTGCAAGTCCAAATGACCTATATACATCTTGCATAATCCCTACGACCTCCTCCTTTGTTGGCTGATTCTTGTTGGCGGTCTTGGGAATGATGATGCAATCGTGAATGTGGAGGGCGTTCCATCTTTTTGAGTAAAGCCGTTTTAGTATGGTAGTGAAAATGTCGGCTTCCAACGCCATCATTGCCACGCTGAGCGATGCAGAGCCTTTGTCTATGGGTAAATGATGCTCTGCCATATAGTTCTTGACCGCTTCGCTCGTTTTCTTCCGCTTCCAATCGCCTATCAACTTATATACTGAAGGATAGTTGCTTTTGAACTCTTTCGCATAGTCATTGTATCTGTCTGCTATTGGCGAATGAGAGTAGAAAACCGCCTGAAACATTGCCACCTTGACCTCCTTCCTCTCCAATTCGGGATGGGCTTCGCATATCTCATCCCACAACAGCCCTTTGGAGGTCTTGTAGATGTATTCAAGTTCATCATCCTGCATCTTTGCAACTTGTTCAATTTCTATATTATTGGATATTAGTAAATTACGAAGATTTTTCCCATCATTATGGAAGGATGAATTATCGATAGAATGAATGAAGGATGAAATAGAAAATGATTGATAAAAAGAAATATTTAATTTATTAAAAATGAAATAATTAAATAATAATGGATGGCTATTTTTACAATCTATCGACAAATCTATATTGAGATATTGTTTAATGTTTCTGTCAAGATTAGTGAGAATGTGGTAAATCCTATGACTATCATCAATTCTATATATTGACTTATTCTTGTTCTTTAATTCAACAGAAACATACTTGTAATATGGATTTGAATTTGGATTATCGGCTGTCTTTGTCTTTATGTATTCTTTCAGCCCCTGCTCATCTTCGATTTTGATTTTGTTGAGCGATGTGAGATAGGATTTAAGGAATGATTCGCCAAATTGCCTAATGATTTCAGGCTTGGTGTATAGTTCAAATTGCTCTTTGACCTTCTCAATAGTCTTTTCCTTGTATTCCTGAATTTTCAAGTTGGTGAATGGCTCTGTTAGATACACTTCAACATCGTTCAAGGTGTATAGGAAAGAGTATTTGCCTCGTTGATAGTAATAATATTTGCCATTGCCCCATTTGCCATCACCCATCGAGATATAACCCATTTCAATAAAGACTTCCAACATTGTCTTATACTCTTTGCCAATAACTGATTTGAGGATTTCAGCGTTGAGCGAAAAAGTTCTATCATCCTGCTTTCTGTTCGCCATACGGATAATGGCATCTTGCAAGTATCGGCATTTGTTTTCAATAACCGACCTTGATTTTGCACCACGCTTCGCCTCGCTCATCTTGGTTTCGGCTGCTCTGAATACGGATATAGTTTCTTCATCTATGGTTTCGTGTGGAGTAATAGTATATAAATACTTTTCAACGAAGGCATCCATATCGAAGCCTTTGAATTGGTAAATCTGAATCTTATGGAGTTTTGAGGTCTGTGTCATAGTTCCATATCCTTTTTGAGGTTCAAGATGTAATTATCGCTTGTTAATTGCTTCACATAAACATCAATGTTTGCTACTTTTCTGCCGAGCATTGTAGCCAAACCAATTACATTACCGCCACTTTCCAAATAATGAGTGGCGAATGAGTGCCGTGCTGAATATAAAGTTGTGTTGCTTGGAATATCTTCCCAATCTTTCCATCCGTGGTCAAAGGCATATTTGTTTATTCTTCGCCAAATAATCTTCAAGGTCTTGCTATTGTAGGCAATAAGATTGTTTTTTGCTGTTTCCTTGCTTGTTCCTTTGGGCAAATGATTGAAAAGGGGGTATAAATATTCGCCATCATTGCGTTGATAATAAGGCGTGATGAGCAAGTCCACAATTCCTTCTGCTTTGATGGCGATTGGCACTTCAACACCTGTTTTTGCTCTCCTAACGCCTGTAATACGATAGTATTCCTCATCGTTATCATCCTTGATGAGTTGTATTTGATTTCGTTTTAGATTAAGCACATCTACAGGAGATAGACCTTGCATATAGTAGATGGTAAGCCAAAAGTTCAAGGCAAACCAATAACTATATAGCGAATCATATTTAACCGACTTTTTGGGCTGTATTATGCCCATAAGCATTGAACTTTTTTCATAGTAAACTTCGCAGAAATAACCCATTATTCCTGCCAATTGATGCTTTGAAATGGCCGTTTTCCTTTCGTCTTGCTTGTACCTTCTCCAAAAACTATTGTTATTGCCAAAAGGATAATCATCAGCGGAAACAAGTCGCTCTTTTATGGCATAGTTCCACACGGAGCGGATATAGCGAAGGCAAAAAGCGGCATATCCGTTTTTCAATCCTTGTTGTACTATCCAATTAGCAAATCCTTGTAAATACTCAGCGGTGAGCATTGGCAGTTGGATTTCGCTAAGATGGCTATATTCCTTCAGTTTCTTATATGTCCTATGGTAGTTATCAGGTGCTCTAAGTTTCTTTTCTTCAATTAAGGCTTGGTATAAAGCGGAAAACTCCAACTTGCACTTTGGTATTTCTTTTTCGGAAACAATATCGTATGCGGAATACTCCATTTCCTTTGCCTCATAGTCTAATCGCCTTCCATCTGCTTCATTGTACACTTTCTTTAATAGAATGTTCAAGGCGGCGAAATTTGGGCACTTTTTGCTTATTTCCGTTCCATTCCAATACTTGGGCTCAACCCAAACATTAGTGTATCGGGAGGCAACTTGCCCCTTCCAACACACTCGTAAAACAATAGGATGCTTTCCGTCTTTTTCCTTTTTCAGCATCTTCAAAGAGATACTTGCACTTTGTTTTTTCGGCATTTCGATTAAGTTTTGATTAAGGTATCGTTTAAGTTTAATACAAAAATTATGCCGATATGTTTAAGTTTTACAAAAAGAAAATGACTTATAAATAATTGAAAAACAATTTATTCTTTCTTTCCTCCAAACTCCATCAAATATGCCTTTAAGAACTCATCGATCTGTCCGTCCATCACGGCTTGCACATTGGAGGTCTGGTGGTTGGTGCGGTGGTCTTTCACACGGCGGTCGTCGAAGACGTAGCTGCGGATCTGGCTGCCCCATTCGATCTTTTTCTTGCCGGCCTCGATCTTGTTTTGCTCTTCCAAACGGTGTTGCAGCTCGCGGTCGTAGAGTTGTGACTTCAGCAAACGCAGGGCGTTTTCCTTGTTCTTGGGTTGATCGCGGGTCTCGGTGTTTTCAATGAGGATCTCCTCTTCTTCGCCCGTGTAAGGGTCTTTATACTGGTAACGCAAACGAACGCCCGATTCCACTTTGTTGACGTTCTGTCCGCCCGCGCCACCGCTACGGAAGGTGTCCCAAGAGAGACGCGACTGTTCGACGGTGACTTCGATGGTGTCGTCGATGAGCGGGGTGACGAATACAGAGGCGAACGAGGTCATGCGCTTGCCTTGGGCGTTATAGGGGCTGACGCGTACCAGACGGTGCACGCCGTTTTCTCCTTTTAAATATCCGTAGGCATAGTCGCCTTCGATCTTCATCGTCACCGACTTGATGCCGGCGTCGTCGGCTTCGAGCAGGTCGCTGATAGTGACTTTATATTTATGGTTCTCGCCGTAACGCATATACATGCGCATGAGCATCTGCGCCCAGTCCTGGGCTTCGGTGCCGCCGGCGCCTGCGTTGATCTTCAGCACGGCGCTCATCGGGTCGGCTTCCTCACGCAGCATGTTCTTGAATTCCAGGTTCTCCACGATGTCGAGCGTAGCCGTATACTGCTGGTCGACTTCCTCTTCGGTGGCTTCGCCTTCTTTGGCGAAATCGACGAGCACAGCCAAGTCGTCGTAGGCTTGGGCGGCTTCCTTGTAGCCGTTGAGCCACGACCTCACCTCACGCAGTTTCTTCATGGTGACTTCCGCCTTCTTGGGGTCGGCCCAGAATTCAGGGTCTTGCGTCTTTTCGTCTAGTTCGCTGGCTTCCATGGACTTCCTGTCCACGTCAAAGATACCTCCTCAAGGCATCAATCCTCTTACATAAGTCTTTCTGTTGGTCTAAAGTGATCATTTCTTAAATTGTTTCGGGCTGCAAAAATAGGATTTTTTCAGTTTGAAGTTTGTAGTTTGAAGTTTGAAGTTAGCCATTGACTCATTGGTGGCGGCCGTTTGGTCCAGGTTCGGAGTCATTCGGTGATAAAAGCTGTCGGCTTAAATTTCCTTCAGCACTTCCCATACCAATGCTGGTTCGAAGCCTTTCTGAATGGCGTAGGCGGCGAGTCTGCGCTTGGCTTCAAATGGTGTTTCGGCCTTGACTTTCTTGTTTTTCAGGATCTGTTCCAGTTTCTGGCGGTAAAGGTCGCTGTCGAATTGTTGCAGCGCTTCTTCTATGATTTCTTTCCCGATGCCTTTTTGCATTAAGTGGAATCG
Organism: uncultured Bacteroidales bacterium; assembly: GCA_946407975.1. Taxonomy (GTDB): domain Bacteria; phylum Bacteroidota; class Bacteroidia; order Bacteroidales; family F082; genus Limimorpha. The sequence continues at coordinate 20,688 of CAMJQC010000023.1, read as the reverse complement.
GATTTTGTTCTGTCCCCAGCCGTTCTGGTTGATTTTGCCACGGACGAAACACTTCGCAAAGCGCTCATTGTCGACAAAACGATTGTCGATCAGGTAATGGAGGATCTCTTCCCGTGCTTTTTGAGGGATGTCGTAGGTCTTGAGTTTGTCGGTCACATCCTTGACACAGCGTTCCTGATAGGCGCAGTATTTGGCCATTTTGTCCAGGACTTGGTCAGGCGTGAGCGGCTTGGCGGGCATCAGTATTCTATTTTCAGATCTCCATATTTGATCCAGCCTATTTTGCGAAGGATGGTGCCGAAGATCCACGAGAGTACGGCGGGCAGGACGAAGCATACCAACAGCATGCCGATCCACATGTTCATGCCGCCTTCAGGCATGGCGGTATAGATGCCGATGGGTCCTACGAGGCCGCAGGTGCCCATGCCGGAGCCGATGGGGATGTTCTCTAGGTGGAATATGCAGGTGGAAATGGGGCCTGTGATGGCGGCGGCGAGAGTTGGTGGGATCCAGATGCGCGGATTCTTCACGATGTTACCCATCTGAAGCATGGAAGTGCCGAGACCTTGTGCGAGGAGACCTCCCCAGCGGTTTTCTTTAAAGCTGAGCACAGCAAATCCGATCATCTGGGCACAGCAGCCGGCTGTGGCGGCACCGCCTGCCAGTCCGCCTAATCCGATGGCAAGGCAGATGGCGGCCGAACTGATGGGGAGCGTGAGCACCATGCCGATGACGACCGATACGACGATGCCCATCAGGAATGGCTGCATCACGGTAGCGTTCTGAATGAAGGTGCCAAGGGCAGTCATCACTTTTTGTATGGCAGGTCCGATGGCATAGGCGACCAAAATGCCGCTGATAATGACCACGGCGGGGGTCACCAGGATGTCCACCTGCGTTTCCTTATATACCATTTTGCCTAATTCGATGGCTATAATGACGGCGACATAAGCGCCCATCGGTCCACCAAGCTCGTTGCCTGCGATGCCAACGGCAATAGCGCTGAAGAGAACTAGGCCTTTACATCCTAAGGTGTAGGCGATGGCGACGGCGATAGCAGCGCCCGTGGCTTGCTTGGCATATTTTGCAATGGTGACAAAGGCCTCAATGCCCGTCTTGTCGCCTATGGTCTGGAAAATGGTGCCGATCAGCAAAGAGGCGAACAGACCCAGGGCCATGGCGCCTAATGCGTCCACAAAATAGGCCTTCCACGTCATGTCGACTTCCTTGCGTTTGCAGAAATCCTTGAATTTGCTCATGGTCTAAATATAAGGTGTTGGATACAAAACAATTAGACACGAGGCTTTATTTCCGGTGTCAAAAGCCTCGTGCCTATATTATTTGACTTTTATTCAGTTAAAAAGAAATTGCAGCAACGTTGTTTTCCTTCATGAAAGCGGGAAGGACCTCTTCGTCAGACACGGCGGCAACGCAGTTCATGGCTACGCGGACTTTCTCTGCCGGATAAAACTTTAGGAGGTCTTTTAAGGTTTCCAGGACGCAATAGTCGGAAGCGATACCGCAGATGTCGATGCCTTCGAAGTTGGTGCTCTTGATGATTTCAGTCAGCTTAGCGCCATTCTTCTCGTTTTGGAACACCGAGAACTCTTCCTTGTCGGCGAGGTCGCCTTTGGTGAGATATATGACGTCCTTTTTGACGCAGTTGTCAATGGCTTCCTGCAAAGCCGGATACAGTTTGTAGCCTTCGGTGCCTTGAACGCAGTGAGGAGGGAATACGCCACCTTGTTCGACAAAAGAGCAGTGGTTGGCCGGGTGATAGTCTTGGGTGACGATGATTCTGTCGAACTTCTCAGCCATCCCGTCTCTTAAGGTCTCTGCGAGTCTGTCCATGGCTGCTGGACCATTGGCAACGGCTAGGCTTCCCGTCGTAAAATCGATTTGCGGGTCGACGATGATGAGGAGTCGGTCAACCATAGGCGTCACTTTGGTTACCTGTTCTGTTTCATTGTTGGTTTCTTTTTTTTGATTGTTGTTGCAACCCACGAGCGTGAGGGCGGCGATGAGCACGATGGCTCCTAAGAGATGTTTTTTCATTTTGTTATGCGTATTGTTGATAATTACCTGTTAGTAAAATGACTGCAAAAGTAGTAATTATTTTCCAAACAGTCGCTTCACCCAGTCTCCATGGCCCATTTTATTCAATTTTGATTTCACCCAGTCTCTGTTTTCAGGCTTATACCAGAAGAAAAACTTTTGCTGAGCCAACTTCTCCTCTTTGGTCTTGGCGCAGAAGACGGGCTCAAGGGTGTAAGGATCATAGCCGGAATAGTAGATCTCCGTTGCCAATGTCATCGGGGTGGGCGTGAAGTCCTGCACCTGCTCCAAGTGGTATCCAAGTTCTTTGGTCTTGAGGGCCAGTTCCGCCATGTCTTCAAGGTAACAGTCGGGATGGCTGGAGATGAAATAGGGGATGAGTTGCTGGTTCAGGTGTTCCTTTTCGTTGATGGCGTCGAATTTCTTCTTCAGCTTGACGAACATGTCGAACTTGGGTTTCCGCATGAGCTTCAAGACGGGGTCGCTGGTGTGCTCGGGGGCGACTTTGAGTCGGCCGCTGACGTGGCGGGTGACTAACTGACGGAAATATTCGTCATACCCCATGGCTTTGTTCTCCTCGGGTGTGCTGTCGTGTAGGAAGAGGTCGTATCGAATGCCCGAGCCGATGGTAGCCTTTTTCACTTTGGGATGGCTATCGACGGCTTTGTAGATCTCGATGAGCGGATGGTGGTCCGTGTTGAGATTCTTGCACACTTTGGGCTGCAAGCAGGTGGGGCGGGCGCATTTCTCGCAGAGGCTTTCGTCCTTGCCTCTCATCCGATACATGTTGGCCGAAGGTCCGCCCAAATCGCTGATGTAGCCTTTGAAGTCGTCCATCTCGACCACTTTTTCCACCTCCTTCATGATGGATTCTTTGCTTCGGCTTGCCACGAATTTGCCCTGATGAGCCGAAATGGTACAAAAGGCACAGCCTCCAAAGCAACCGCGGTGCAGGTTGATGGAGTGACGGATCATCTCGTAGGCCGGGATGACGCCACGTTTGTCGTATTTCGGATGGGGTTTCCGAGTGTAGGGAAGGTCAAACGACGCGTCGATCTGTGCCTCGGTAAAGGTGGGCAGCGGCGGGTTGATGATCAGTCTCTGATTCCCGACGTCTTGAATGAGACGGGCTGCATGTTTCTTGTTCGACTCTTCCTCTATGTGACGGAAGTTGGAGGCATATTTCCGCTTGTCTTTCAGGCAGATTTCATGAGAGACGAGTTCGAGGGTGTCTCCGTCAAAATCGGGTAATGGCTTGGACTTGTCTTGTAAAAAGAATGTCTGTTCGATGTTGGTGAGCTCCTCTATTTTCTTTCCTGATTGCAAGGCCTTCGCAATCTCGGTCATGGTGAGCTCCCCCATGCCGTAAACGCCTAAGTCGGCTTTGGATTCCACCAAGATAGAGGGTTTAAGGCTGTCCGACCAATAATCGTAATGCGTGACCCGTCGCAGGGAAGCCTCGATGCCTCCGATGATGACTGGCACATCGGGATAGAGTTTTTTCAAGATGTTGCTGTAGACGATGGTGGCGTAGTCGGGACGGAAGCCAGCTTCGCCACCAGGCGTATAGGCATCATTGCTGCGCAGGCGCTTGTTGGCGGTATAGTGATTTACCATCGAGTCCATGCAGCCTGCCGATACGCCGAAATAGAGCCTTGGCTTGCCGAACTTCTTGAAGTCCCTTAAATCATCTCTCCAGTTGGGCTGTGGGATGAGTGCCACACGGAAGCCGTTGTGCTCCAGCACCCTCCCGATGACAGCAGCTCCGAAGGCAGGGTGGTCGACGTAGGCGTCGCCGGTGACAAACACCACATCCACCTCGTCCCAACCGCGCAAGTCGGTTTCCTTTTTCGTTATCGGGAGCCAGTCTAGGAGGGTCATTCCGTGATTTTTTTGGCAAAGGTAATTAATTCTTGAAAACACTTCCTTATCTCAAAAAAGATTCCGACCTTTGCACCCTCAAAAAATAAGCAGTGATTATTATTTAAAAAGTTATAAACCAACATTTTATGAGTAAGGTGAATGATATTATGAAGGAAATCGGCCAGGCTTTGGCCAGCAAAAAGTTCTGGGTCGAGCTGCTGATTATGACCTTTGGCATGTTCATGACAGGCGTTTGCGTGTACTATTTCCTTGTTCCGAGCAAACTGATCGTGGGTTCTATCTCTGGTCTTTCCATCGTGTTGACGAACATTTTCCAGGGCATGGGTGTCAACATCAGCCTGTCGTCGATGATTACCATCATCAACGCCATCCTGCTGATCTTAGCCTATCTGCTGGTTGGCAAAGAGTTCGGACTGAAAACCGTTTATTGCGCCTTGATCCTCGGTCCCATGACCAAAGTCTGTGAATGGATTTATCCTTGGGAGAATCTTGCGACGCCGAACGACTATTTGCTCAATATGGGCGTCGCTCCCGAGAATGCCTTCTCCGTGATGGGCAATCCCTGGTTCGATTTGCTCTGCTGCGTCGTCATTTTGAGTGCGGCACAAACCCTGATGTTTTCCATCAACGCCTCTACGGGCGGTCTCGACATTTTGGCCAAGATTGTCAACAAGTATTTGCATTTCGACATGGGCAAATCGGTGAGCGTGGCGGGCGCCATTATCTGCCTCACGGCATTCTTCATCAACCCGTTCCAAATGGTGGTCATCGGTCTCATTGCCACGTGGATTAACGGCATGGTGGTGAACATGTTCACGGCCAACCTCAACCGACGCAAGCGCGTCTGCATCGTCTCCAAAGACTATGACCGCATACGCCGTTATATCATTGATGACCTGGACCGTGGCTGCACCCTGTACGAGGTGATCGGAGGCTATTCCAATGAGAAATCCATCGAGCTGGAGGCCCTGCTCACCAACGACGAGTTCTCTGCACTGATGGAGTTCCTTGGCAAGAACGAGATCAATGCCTTCACGACTGCGGGCAATGTCAGCGAAGTGTACGGCCTGTGGGCTAAAGACAAGCACAAGACGAGACGACACGCCGAAAAGCGTTGACCTTAGTTTTAAAAGTCTAGAGCCACGGGCATTGTCCGTGGCTTTTTTTTTATGGATGGCTTAAAAGTCATTTGATTCGTTTTTTCTATCTTTGTGCCAATTAAAAAACAGCATTACAATGGAAAAGATACTCGACCGATTTTTGAGATATGTCTCGGTAGAGACGACCTCTGATGAGAATTCTGAAACGCAGCCCAGCACCTCTATACAACTCAATCTGTTGAAGATGCTTCGCGATGAGCTGATAGGCCTCGGCATCAAGGCCGAACTCGACGAATACGGATATGTGATGGGCACGATCCCGTCGAATACCGACAAACCGATTCCGCCCGTCGGTTTCATCGCTCATGTCGATACGTCGCCCGACGCTTCGGGTGCCAACATCAAGCCGCAGCTCGTAATGAATTATGACGGTGGCGATATCGTCTTAAATGAGGAAAAGAATATCGTATTGCGTGTTTCCGAGTTTCCTGAGATGCAACAGTACAAGGGATGGACGATGATTACCACTGACGGAACTACGCTGTTAGGCGCTGACGATAAGGCAGGTGTGGCCGAGATCATGTATGCCGCACAGTATATGATGGAGCATCCTGAGTTCAAGCATGGCGAGATTAAGATCGGCTTCACGCCCGACGAGGAAATCGGCCGTGGTGTGGCCAAGTTCGATGTCAAGAAGTTTGGCGCCAAATACGCCTACACCATGGATGGAGGTGAGATCGGCGAGTTGGAGTATGAGAACTTCAATGCGGCCGCTGCCAAGATTCATGTTCAGGGCAGCAACATCCATCCCGGATATGGCAAGGATAAGATGGTCAACTCAATGTTGATTGCCATGGAACTCGACGGCATGCTGCCGGTGGAACAGCGCCCGCGTTATACCTCGGGTTACGAAGGCTTCTTCCATCTGACCGAGATCAACGGCACGGTGGAAGAGACCCGCATGTCGTACATCATTCGTGACCACGACCGAGCCAAGTTTGAGGAGAAAAAGGCGCTCATCACTTCGGTGGTCGAGTTCCTCAACAAGAAGTACGGTGATGTGGTGACCTTGGAGCTGAAGCATCAGTATTACAACATGCGCCAAGAGGTGGAACCTCATTTCTTCATCGTCGAGCGTGCCATCAAAGCCATCGAGATGGCCGGTGTGAAGCCGAAGGTACAGCCCATCCGTGGCGGCACCGATGGCGCCAACCTGTCGTTCATGGGACTGCCTTGTCCTAACATCTTCGCAGGCGGACACAACTTCCACGGCAAACTCGAATATGTGCCTCTGGAGAGCATGGAGAAGGCTGCTGAAGTCATCCTGAACATCATCCGCCTATTCCAGGAAGAGGGATAATCGCATGCCGACACGGTTGGGGAATAGGTCATTACGCGATAAGGCATGGCCCATAACGGTTTTGGCCGTGGCGGCGATGCTTTATTGCGTCATATCTTTGGTGAACCATTTCCTGTTTAAGACTTATGCGCTTGACTTAGGCCTTTACAACCATGCGCTGTATGACTATGCGCATTTCAAAATCGATGATTGCACGCTGTTTAAGACGGATCCGCAAAACATCCTTAGCGATCATTTCGATTTGTACCTGCCGCTGCTCTCGCCCTTGCATTTCGTTTTTGGAAGCTACACCTTGCTCATCGTACAGATCCTGTCGGTGCTGTTGGGCGCATGGGGCATCTATAAACTTATTGGCCTTTATACGGACTCAAAGACCTATCCGTTGCTGGCCATGTCAGTTTTCCTTTCTTTTTTCGGTATTTGGCACGCGCTGTCGTTTGATTATCACTCCAATGTGTTGTCAGCCATGCTGTTACCATGGTTTTTGTATGCTTTCAAGAAAGAGAGGTATGTCCTTTCGACCGTTTTGGTGGTTTTGTTTGTCATCGGCAAGGAGAATATTTCGCTTTGGCTGGTTTTCATCGCGCTTGCCTTGATGTGGGACTATCGGAAAAACCGTAAGGCGTTATGGCATTTGGGGGCCTATGCATTGTTTGGCTTGGCTTATTTCTTTGTCGTCAACATGGTCGTCATGCCGGCACTCGGCGGTTCGGGCGGCGGTTTCAGGCGTTATGCCCATTTGGGTGGCAATTATGCTGAAATTGCCCGAAATCTTTTGTCACATCCTGGAGAGACTCTGCAGTTGCTGTTTATTAACATTGATGGCAATCACGCCCATGATGGCGTCAAGGCTGAGTTCTATCTCTGCGCTTTGGCTTCAGGACTGCTTCTGGCCTTTTTCAAGCCCAACTACCTGCTGATGTTGCTGCCGCTCATCGGGCAGAAGATGCTGTCATTAGATTATAAGTTTTGGGGCGTATCGTTGCAATATAGCGTTGAGTTCGCGCCGGTTTTGGTCATCGCTGCATTTTTGGCCATCTTGAATTTTCAGCGTAGGAAAAAGTCGGTGTGGTTGGCTTGGGCCTTGCTGGGCACGACGCTCGTCACTTCGTTCTACACGTTAGGGAATCCGAAGTCGTATTTCTCACGCGATAAGGTTCGTTTTTACCAGGCCATGCACTATGAGCAGAAGGACTATGACGTGCGTGAGGTGCGCAGAATGCTCCAGCTGATTCCAGATGACGCCTCGGTGTGTGCTACGATGTCATTTGTGCCTCATTTGGCGTTCCGCGAACAGATCTATAACTTCCCCATAGGGAAACAACACGATCCCGATTATTATTTTCTTGTGAAGGACTATTGGCGTTACAACGAAAAGAACAAGCTTGCCGTTGAAGCACTGCTTGGTGACAGCGAGCATTACGAGATTGTGGAGAGCAGCGAGAACCTGGTCCTGCTTCGGAAGAAATAGCCGCTCCTTGTCCTTATTTCATTGTGTTTTTTCCGTCCTGAGTTCCGTAAGCGTCTTGGGCGGATAGACCAGGTCCTGACACATATAGACAAAGAAATGCCTGACGGTTTTTCCGTTGCGTTCGATGTCGATAGTGCCTGCAGGGATGATGTCGTGAAATTTCCAGCGGTATACCAGTTTGGGGTCTTTGTATAAATGGCTGTCGCTGATAAACCAATAACGCTCTCCTTTGTTTATACCGCCTCTCTCTTCGTTGATCCAGAGATATTTGTGGATTTTTTCGGTCTTGCCGAATCCGTATACCTTCATGCCTAGGGGACGGGCCACATAATAATCGATATTGGCGGCGGGGAACCATTGGTCGGCGATGATGCCGTCTTCTTCGTGCATGCTTCCATCGGCGATTTTTTCGGCTCGTAACACTGCGAATTTGGGTCCTAGCTGTCGCCACCCATACATGTCGAGGGTGAAGTCGTCCTTGCCGAGGTCTGTTTCTTCGGTGTGATGGTCTAAGGGGATAAATCCCGTCTTGATTTCTGCAACGCCTATTACAATCGTGAGGAGCAACACGGCCAACGCTGCCATGATGGTTTTGGGCATGGCGAAACGTTCGTTCAGCATGGGATGACTGTCGCTGAGCATGGCGGCGGAGAGCAGAATCAGCAGGTTGAAAGCTGGCGCACTCCAGTGAGGCAGCGTCGTCTTGGTTAACGAGAAGAGAAGAAAGGTCAGAATCATCGGCAGGGCGATGAGCAAAATCAGCCGTTTGACGGTTTCTTCTAAGTCTATTTTATGAAGGAATACTGATATCAGCGCTATCAAGGCCAGGATATAGTTGATGGGATTGTTGTAGAAAAACTCGCCAGCGATCTCGGTGCCTAAGGTGCTGAAATCGGTTTTTCCGAAGACACCGACCCTTCCGCCATGGAAGCTGAAGCTGATCCAATCGTTCTGCATGTTCCAATAGAGGATTGGGAAGCAGCAAATCGCACTGATTAACAAGGCCACATATAGCGACGGCTTTTTCAGGGTTCTGCGGCTGAAGAACAGGATATAGAGTCCGACGCCAATCCACAGGAACACGCCGGAGTATTTCGATAGCATGCACAGCCCGGCAAAGAGACCCGCCACGACGAGATGGATGCCCTTGGGCCGGTCAGCCCGGAAATAGCGGACGAACATCCAGAAGGCGAGGAACCAGAACAGGCTCATCGGAGTGTCGGGCAGGATGAAAACGCCGGTGATGACGAAGGCGTAGATGGACGCCGTATAGAGCAAAGCGGCATAGAGGCCGGTCTGGGCGTCTTTGATTTCCTTACCGATCCTGTAGATGATATAGGTGTTTGCCGTCATGAATATCACGGAGGACAGGCGGATGAAAAACTCGCTGTCGAGCCGCAGGTTGAGACTGAAAAGCTGGATGATCCAGCCCACCATGCCCGGGTGGTCGAAGTGGCTCCAGTCGGGGAACAGGGCATAGGTCCAGTAGTAGGCTTCGTCGTTGCCGAACTCCATCCAGGCGGCCAGGATGCAACGGACGACAAGGCTCACAAAAAGGAGCCAGGCCATGGCGCGACCGGTCTGTGACACTCTAATCTTCATGGTTCTCAGTTTTCGGATGTCTCAGTTTTCTTATCACTAGGTATATTATATAACCTACCATAAAGGCATATCCGATCCACAGCAGGGCGGTGCGGGCGTAGTTGACGCTGACGCAGGGCCTGTCGATGGGCGTTTTGGTTTGATGCCGTGTGATTGGATTGAGATAGAAATAGTGCATCTTGGGCAGCATCAGCTCGGTGCGGACGTAGTTGTCGTCAGGTTGCACGACATAATGAGCCGTTTTGACGTTATGTTCCTCTTTTAGGATCTTCCCGCCTTGGCCGACGAAGGCTACGCTTTCAATAAGGTCGGATGATGTTTCTACTATTAAAGTGTCGCCAACCAGCTCGCATCGGGTGAGATGGGGGAGTTGCCCCATCCTGTCGACTTTCATCTCAAAAGGCTGATTGTAATAAGGATTGAACTTCACTCCGTAAGCCATGCCCGATTCCAGTGCGGAATAGACATTCTCAGGGTCCATGTCGTCAACGTTAATCATGGTGAAGCATCTCCCTATCTCATTTGTATTCAATACGTTATGTGAGTCGTCATCGCCTGCGATATAAACCCGATGGCCGTTTGAGAGCGCCATGTCCCAATGTTCAAAAGAAAAGCCGAATGGGTTGAGCACTTCCAGCAATCTGTAATTGGAGAGATATTTCATGTCGCTCACTTTGTAGCCTCCTGTAAACGAAGCGTGAGCGGGCATGACGAAACGACAGCGTTTGCCCATCTGGTTGATGGCATGCTGTTTCATGTCGAGTGTCTGAACGAATGGATAATCGATCATCCAGACTTTTTGGGCGCCGATACAGATCTGGTGGGTCTTCCGAAACAGTCCATAGCCGTGTTCGTAGCAAGGGATGAAATCTTTCCGTTCGCTTCCATGCCGGTTGATGTGCATGTAGTCGGAGATGCCATAGTGGTCGTACTGCATCCGCTGATAGACGCTGTCAATGTTCTCCTCGGTGCTGAGCCGGCCGTTGGTAAGACCGAAATACTTGCGTGAATGGCAGTGCATGTTGTATTTCTTCCAATGGTCGGGGTTCATGCCTTCGTATGGATTGTGCCAATAGGGACCGTTGAAAGGGCCTGGCACCGTGTAGGTGTAACTTGGCACGGCTAAATAGAAAACCAAAAATACAAACAGCAGCAGTCCGAGAATGGAAGTCAGGACTGAAAGGACTATCCGTAAGGCTTTATTCTTGATTTTCTTGAACATAATTGACAAACATTTTGGCAAAAATAAGGAAATAAAATAAAAGTGATTTTTGACATGAAAAAATTCATCGTATTTTGCAGAAATATTGTACATTTGCATCCTTATTTAAAATGTTTCTTAATAACGATATTATGGATTCAAATCCTAAAGAAAATATCATCAGTGAAGTCACGAGCAAAGAGTATGAATACGGGTTCGTGACCGACATTGAAACCGATTTTGTCCCGAAAGGTCTGAACGAAGATATCGTCAGGCTGATATCGAAGAAAAAGGACGAACCGGAATGGCTGTTGGAATTTCGGCTGAAGGCCTTCCGCCATTGGCAGACCTTGAAGCAGCCGAATTGGGCGCATCTCGACATTCCTGAAATTGACTATCAGGATATCATCTATTATGCCGCACCACGCAAACGGAAGGAAAAACAAAGCCTTGAAGAGGTGGATCCTGAGCTGTTGGCCACTTTCGACAAACTGGGCATCTCGCTCGACGAGCAGAAGAAACTCTCGGGCGTTGCCGTCGATGCCGTTATGGACAGCACCTCAGTGAAGACCACTTTTCAGGAGACCTTGTCGAAACATGGCGTCATTTTCATGTCGTTCAGCGAAGCGGTGAAGCAACACCCCGACCTGGTGAAGAAATATCTCGGCACCGTGGTGCCTTATACCGATAATTTCTTTGCCGCGCTCAACTCGGCGGTGTTCAGCGACGGTTCCTTCTGCTATATCCCGAAAGGCGTGCGCTGCCCTTTGGAGCTTTCCACCTATTTCCGTATCAACGCGGCCAACACAGGCCAGTTTGAGCGCACACTCATCGTAGCCGACGAAGGCGCTTATGTGAGTTATATGGAAGGTTGTACGGCCCCGCAACGTGACGAGAACCAGCTTCATGCCGCCATCGTCGAGATCATTGCTGAGACGGATGCAGAAGTGAAATATTCTACCGTGCAGAACTGGTATCCGGGCGACAAGGACGGTAAAGGCGGTGTGTATAACCTAGTCACCAAGCGTGGCTTGTGCCGTGGCGACCGTTCCAAGATCTCATGGACGCAAGTCGAGACGGGTTCGGCCATCACTTGGAAATATCCCAGCTGCGTGCTGATGGGCGATGACTCCGTTGGAGAGTTCAGCTCGGTGGCTGTAACCAACAACTACCAACAGGCCGACACGGGTACAAAGATGATCCATCTGGGCAAGAACACCCGTAGCACCATCATCTCAAAGGGCATCTCGGGGGGTCACAGCCAAAACGGCTACCGCGGCTTGGTGAAAGTGGTGCCTCGCGCCATCAACGCGCGCAATTATTCGCAATGTGACTCTCTTCTTCTGGGCGACAAATGCGGTGCCCATACCTGGCCTTATGTGGAGTGTGGCAACGATTCAAGCATACTCGAACACGAGGCCACGACCTCGAAGATCTCGGAAGACCAGCTTTTTTATTGCCAACAGCGTGGCATTCCGACCGAAAAGGCCATCGGATTGATTGTCAATGGCTATGCTAAAGACGTATTGAACAAGCTGCCTATGGAATTTGCCGTAGAAGCACAAAAACTTCTGTCCATCACTTTAGAAGGAAGTGTGGGCTAAAAACTGTACAACTGAACAACTGAATAACTGAATAACTGAACAATTAAATATGTTACTGAATATTAAAAATTTACACGTCTCCATCGGAGGCAAAGAGATTTTGAAAGGACTGAATCTGGGCGTCAACGAGGGCGAAGTACACGCCATCATGGGTCCCAATGGAACGGGTAAAAGCACCCTGGCAGCCGCCATCACGGGTCGCGAAGGCTACGAGATCACCGAAGGCGAGATCTGGTACAAAGGGAAGAATATCGTAGGCATGTCGCCTGAGGACCGCGCCAACGAAGGCATCTTCCTGAGCTTCCAGTATCCCGTCGAGATCCCTGGCGTCAGCATCCAGAACTTCATGCGCACGGCGGTCAACTCCAAGCGCGAGTATAACGGTCTGTCGCCTATGAGCACGATGGAATTCATGAAAATGATGAAGGAAAAGCAGGCCATGGTGGAAATCACCGAGAAGCTGCAGAACCGTTTTGTCAATGTGGGCTATTCTGGTGGCGAAAAGAAAAAGAACGAGATCTTCCAGATGGCCATGCTGGAGCCTAGTTTGGCCATCCTCGATGAAACCGACTCCGGTCTCGACATCGATGCCTTGCGTATTGTGGCCCATGGCGTGAACCAGCTTCATAGGGCCGACAATGCTTTTGTCGTCATCACCCACTACCAGCGTCTGCTCGACTATATCGTCCCCGATTTCGTCCATGTGATGTACGACGGACGCATCGTGAAGACGGGCGGCAAAGCCCTTGCCCTCGAACTGGAAGAAAAAGGCTATGAATGGATTAAGGAGCTTTGATTATGGACAATCAACTTATCTTAGCCGTCAACCAAAGCCGTGAGATCATCGAATACCACGATGACGCACACCTGTCGTCGGAGGCGATGAGCTCGGAGATTACCCTGAACGAGAACGCCCGTCTCGAGCTGTATGTCTTGCAAAACGTCAACGATGACGCCACCATTGCCAATACCTATAAGATTAAGCAACTGGCCAACAGCAGGCTGAAGGTCGTGGTGATCTCCTTCAACAGCGGTGACATTCGCAACAGCTTCCATGTCGATTTGGACGGGGAAGGCGCTGAGACGGAAATCTACGGCCTTTATCTGATCGACAAGAAACAGCATGTCGAGAATCGTCTGAAAATCAACCACAATGTGCCGCACTGCAAGAGCAACGAGAAATTCAAGGGCATCCTGGATGAAGAAGCCACCGCCGTTTTCAACGGACATGTCTATGTAGCGCCCGATGCGCAGAAGACAGATGCCCAGCAGAACAACAGCAATATCCTGCTCACTCCTACGGCCAAAATCAATACGCAGCCCTTCCTGGAGATCTATGCCGACGACGTGAAGTGTTCGCATGGCACCAGCACAGGACAGTTGGATCAGGAGGCCATGTTCTACATGCGGCAACGCGGCATCAGCAAGGCCAATGCGAGGATCCTGCTGATGTATGCCTTTGCGGCCGAAATCAGCAACCACATCGGCAACGAGGACCTTCGGATCCATATCGACGACATGATTAAGCGCCGGTTGCGTGGCGAGCTGTCGAGTTGCGAGAACTGCGTGTTGCGTTGTTCCCATCCCAAAGAGTACAATTTTGACATCGATTATTCAAAAATATGATTGACCGCAGCGACAGTGCATCGTCTCTACAATATACTGACAAATGAACGAATCGTTTGACATACAATCCATCAGGAAACAGTTTCCTATCCTTGACCAAGAGGTCTATGGGAAGCCGCTGGTGTATTTCGACAATGCCGCCACTACCCAGAAGCCATTATGTGTCATTGAGCGGGAACGTGCGTATTATCTGAACGAGAACTGCAACATTCACCGCGGGGTGCATTATCTGAGCCAGAAGGCGACGGAGGCCTACGAGAATGCCCGAAAGACGGTGGCAGACTTCATCCATGCCCGTGAGGCCCGCGAGGTCATCTTCACGAGAGGCACCACGGAATCGGTTAATCTTTTGGCGACCTCGTTCGAGCATTTTTTCATTCAAGAAGGCGACACGGTGCTGGTCTCGGCGATGGAACACCACTCTAACCTTGTGCCATGGCAACAGATGGTGCAACGGCATCATGGCAATCTGCTTGTCATCCCGATGAGCGATCAAGGGGAGTTGGACTTGAACTGTTATTCGGAACTGTTGGATCAGAGACCGAAGCTCGTTGCTGTTGCGCACGTTTCCAATGTCCTGGGCACCATCAATCCCGTCAAGGAGATGGTCAGGATGGCCCATGAAAAAGGCATCCCCGTCGTCATCGATGGCGCACAAAGCGTAGCGCATATGCCCATCGACGTTCAGGACTTGGACTGTGACTTCTTCGTCTTTTCCGGACACAAGATGTATGCCCCCATGGGGGTAGGCGTGTTGTATGGCAAGGCGGAATGGCTGGAGAAACTGCCGCCTTACCAATTCGGAGGCGAGATGGTGGATGTCGTCAGTTTTGAGAGGACGACCTTCAACGTTTTGCCTTATAAATTTGAGGCTGGGACGCCCAATGTCGGGGCCGCCTTGGGCCTTGAAGCGGCTATTCGTTTCTTGCAGCGTCTTGACAGAAGCGCCGTTGAAAGTCATGAGGCCACATTGTTGCATGCTGCTGTCGACCGACTCTGTGGCATTGAGGGCATTCGCTTTATCGGTGAGGCGAAAAACCGAAGCGGTCTGGTGTCTTTCGTCGTAAAGGGGGTGCATCCTTATGATTTGGGCACGATTATTGACAAGATGGGGATAGCGGTGCGTACGGGGCACCATTGCGCCGAGCCTGTCATGACGCGGTTTGGCATCCCGGGGACGGTCAGAGCTTCGTTCGCCATGTATAACACGCTTGAAGAAGTGGATGCCTTCGTTGCGGCCGTGAAGCGTGCTGCACTGATGTTGAGATAAACAATAAAAAACAGAACTATGACAATCAAAGAGATACAGGATAGCATCGTTGAGGATTTCTCGATGTTTGACGATTGGATGGATCGTTACGCCATGCTGATTGAGATGGGGAAGGAGTGTCCCATGATTGAGGACCAATACCGTGACGAGCAGCATCTCATCAACGGATGCCAGTCGCGCGTGTGGTTAAGCGCCGAGCTCAAGGAGGGCAAGGTGTATTTTGCCGCCGACAGCGATGCCGTCATCACCAAGGGCATCGTTTATTTGCTGATCAAGGTGTTCTCGGGTCAGACACCCTCCGACATCTTGGCAGCCGACATGTCGTTTTTGGATGAGATCGGTCTGAAAGAGCACCTCTCGCCGACGCGTTCCAACGGTCTTTTGGCCATGCTGAAGCAGATGATGCTTTATGCCGAGGCCTTCAAACTACAGGAGGACAAGCGATGAACCAGGAAGATATCAACACGTTGCGCGAGACGGTCATTTCGGTCTTAAAGACCATCTACGACCCAGAGATCCCGTTGGATATCTGGACCTTGCATCTCGTCTATGGCGTTGACGTCGATGCGGACGGCAACGTAAAAATTGTCATGACGGTGACGGCTCCCAACTGTCCTGTAGCGGAGGTGTTACCTGCCGAGGTAAAGCAGAAGGTGGAAGCCATCATGGGCGTTCGGAAAGCTGACGTGGAGCTCACCTTCGACCCCGTTTGGAGCATCGATATGTTGACAGACGAGGCCAAAGCCGAACTCGGACTGGATGGCGACTACAATTATTCGCCTTCCGATTTCCTGTATTGATTATTTGAAATAAACGTTGCTCTTCAGGTCGGGCGTGGCGTTCTCGTCGTCGCTTTTGCGAATCAGGTCGTCAGCCATTTTGAAGAACATCTGGGCGATAGCGTTGAAGTCAAGGTTGAGGTCTTGGCTGAGGCCGACTTTGTCCTTGAAGATGGCCACGGTGTACCACTGCAGGCACTGGAAGGCGCGGTGGAAGTAGAGGCGGCTCAGTTCTTCGTGGGTGGGCTTGTGACCGACGTAGGCTTCGAGCAGCGACAAGGCCTTGTCGAGACCTGCATTGCCATAGCATGCAATGTCGTAGAACGGGTCGTTCATGCCGGCAAATTCCCAGTCCAAGACGTAGAGTCTGTCGCCGCTGATGACGAGGTTGGTAGGCTGGTAGTCGCAATGGCAGGGAACGACGGGCGCATTGGCATGGGCCTTCCGCAATGCTTCGAGGTGCTGGCGCAGTTCGGCGTATTCTTTCGGGAAGACGAATCCCATCTCCTTGCAGTAGCCTTCGTAGACATCAAGACGGCCAAAGGCGTTGTAGTCTTTGAACTTCAGGTTGCTGCCATGGAGTTTCTTCAGTGCGGCTACCGACATGGCGTTGTAGGAAAACACGTCTGTGTCCGACATGATGGTGCCTTCGACGTATTCGGCCATTTTTTCGCCCGTGCGTATTTCCACATAGTTGGTCACGTTGTTCAGCCCGATTTTGTCCACTTCCTGGATGTTTTGCCATTCCTCTTCGCGGTCGACGAAACGTTCGGCATATTTGCCAGGTACGCGGTAAGTATAGTGCTCGCCTTGGCATTCCACGACATAGGTGTAATTGCTCATGCCGCCTTCGAGGCGTTTCACGATCTTTGCATCTTGCGCATGAAGCAAGGCGTTGACTCTCAATAGGATGTATTCTTCAACTTGCATGTCTTTATCTCTCCGTTTTTAAGTTTGCAAAATTAGTCTTTTTCTCTATGTGCTGAATTATGTTTATCACTTTTATTTATGGGTTGTGGCGTGTTTTCGCCACCTCCTTTTTTGTTTTTTTCGTTCCTGACGCTTCAGAATGTACATTTTTTGTATTTTTGCGCCGCAAATGGGGGTTTAGCTCATCTGGTAGAGCGTCAGGTTCGCAATCTGAAGGTGGCCGGTTCGAGTCCGGTATCCTCCACCGCTTTGGAGCCTCGGTTTGGCCGGGGCTTTTGTGTATATTAGAAAAGCTGCCTAGGCAGCTTTTAGTAAAATAGTAAAGTAGATTGAAAATAGAGTATATCATGTAGCCCGATATCACTCACCCTTGCTTTTTTTGGGATTTTTTGAGTATTCTTTTATGAAATCATAACCGAGAATCTCAGAAATACGGATGAGCAAATCGATATCGATGCTTTTTCTTTTGAAAAGTTTGTAAATGTTAGATCTTTCATAGCAGACTTGTTTGGCGAACCAGGACACGTTACGTCCCTGCTCTTTCATGACGTTTTGGATCATGCTGCCAATGTGAATGTCTTTGTTGTAATTCATAGTTGGTTCGATTTGTTTTTCATTGCAAAAGTAGTCTTATCTGTTTTTTTGTCAATGAAAAACATTTCTTTTAAGTAAAAGATTCTTAAGTTATATTTTTAAAAATCAATTCAATAATGATTTTTTTCAAAGCATTTTTCCAGAAAATCAATAAAAAGAAATAAAATTGATATTATATTATTGATTATCAATGATTCTAATATTTACTTCCAGGTTTTCAGCATGTCATAAAGTATAAACTTTATGTCTGCACTACTGTTGAAGATTTCATGCATTTTTGCAGACCTTGCCCATACGGCTTGATAGGTCTTTCCCGTTAGGGCTGCCGCTTGTTTTTCGTTGATTCCTAGGATGTAAAGTACGCAATACAAAAGGTCAAGTTGTGTCAGACGCGGGTACGTTTCTGTCATCTTATGCGAAAAACCAGGGAACTCATCGTCAATGGCGAGAAATATCTTCGCCTTTTGGGTCTCCGTTAGGTGGAGGTTGGAGTAATTGAGGTTCGATTTGATGAATTCTGAGTTGACTTTTTCGATCAGCTTCTTGCACGTCGGGTTTTTCATCAGCTTGTCCAGCTTCTCTTCTAGCTTTTGCTTTTCGGCATTTTCCTGACTTTCGGTTTTCTCAAGCCGGTTTTGAAGATGTTTTATTTTTTCGTCTTTGTTTTTTGTCTCTTCTATCTTTTGTTCGATTTCGTTTTGAAGCAGTATGGTCTCTTCCTGGTGTTTCTTTTCCTCTTTTCGTTTCTGTTTCGCTCTATGCGTGTTTCTTATCAGATTGATGAGTATGACGGCGATGATCGCTCCTAAGAGCAGCATGGTTATTTGTGCGAATTTCTTTTGAAGGAGTGCTTGTTTTCTGTCTGCTTTGTATTTTTCATACAGTTTTACTTCGTTGGATCGCACGCCTGTTGTGGTCATGATGTTTTGGCCTTTCTGTGCCAATGATAATGCATATTGATGGGCTTGTTCGGTCTTTCCTATCTTGTTATAGCTGTTTATCAGTTTGCTGAAGGTCTCGACCGTGTTCAGGTTGTTCATGGGGAAGCTCTTCTCATAGTAATATATGGCGGAATCGTATATTGCATCCTCATAGTAAAAGTCGGCTAGGGTTTTTGCCACGAGCGGATTCAACGCGTTGTCTTCGTCTTCCCGGAAGAGTTTTTTAAGTCTTTCGTAAGCGTCTTGTTTTTTATCTCTGTTGTAATTGTATCTCAACTGGTTTCTTGCCAGGTTGAATTGCAATAGGTCATCGTCGTCGTTAATGCTGTTGGTGATGCTGTCGGCTTTTTTATAATAGGTAAGGTAGCGCAGATCGTCTTTCAGACAGTACGACATGTCGCCGATGAGTTCATAGTTGAGGGCGATGGCTTTTTGAAGGCCTTCTTTTTCGAAACATTGGTTTGCGTTATGCAGGTTTTCGATGGCGGCATCCCAAGCACCCGTATTGTATAAAGCCCATCCTATTCTGTTGTAAGTCAGTCCTTTAAAATGATTGATTTTGCTCTTTATGGCTTCAGGCAGGCGTCTGTTCCTTACGTCTGACATGTTGTCAAGGATTTTCAGTGCCTGCAAAAACTGGTTGACGGATTCGATGTCGTCTTGTTCTTCATCCTTATTGACGCCCATGTAATAGTGCGCGCGTGCATGCATGTATTCCTGTTTCAGTAACTGCCACTTGATTTTTTCATCTCTTAAGGTGCTGTGGTAGAACTTGATGGCTTTTTCTATTTCAGTCGGATTGATTTGCCAATCGTCGCTTTTATATTGTATCTCGGCGATGAGGATCTGGTATTCGTAATAGTCGGCTGGGAAATCCGAAAGCATCCTCTCCTCGTTGAGGGTGTCCTTGACACGGTTTAGGAGCAACCGACAGGAATCGGTGTTTGGGTCTTCCAGCGAATAGATGGTTTTGAAAACGGGATAATGGTCGCTTAATGTTTGCATGTCGGGTTTCTGGCAGGAAAACAGGAGAAGAAGGGATAGCAGAGATAGTAAGCGACACGTTTTCATCGTTTTGTAGTATTTATTGCGCAAAATTAAGAAACTGTTTTTGAATTGAAGTGTTTTTAACAGGATTATTTAGCGGTCAGCTATCAGCAGAGTGATCGTGGATATAGAGGTACCTGAGCTTGTCGAAAGGTCATTGCGGGCCTGACTGGCGATCTCGAACGATACACCTTATCTTTAATCGTGGCGATCCGGTAACGATTCCTCAACAATTCCAGTCGTGTTCTCCCGCCACAGACAACATATTTCTTCGTGTAGAGACTTCATATCATGGCGTATATAAGTAGAGACGATGCGTGCATCGTCTCTTTCCATCCGTTAAAACCGTTTCGGTCCGTTTCCAGATAGGACGCGTGTTCAGAAAGATCACATGTCAGACGTGTGATACGAGGATTCAATCCAACCGATCCCGTCACAAAAAAAAGACAGCCCCCAAGAATGGGAGCCGTCTTTCGTTTCAGTCGTATGATCGCATCGCCTCGGCGAGGCAGGGCCGAAGCCCCGCCTTACCTTGGCAAGTTGATTTATCTGACCACGGTCACGCGCTTGGTCATGATGCCGTTCACGGTGTTGACGCGGACGACATAGACGCCGGCGTTGAACTGAGCCATGTTGAGCATGGTCTCGTTGCCTTCGACCTGGGCGTCGTAGACGACCTGTCCGAGGACGCTGACCACGGTGACGTGGTTCATGCCTTCGGCTTCGATCTTCACGTTGCCGTTGGTCGGGTTCGGGTAGAGGTTCATGCTGTTTTCAACGACGCCGTTGAAGTTGGTGGCGTTGCTGCTACCGTCGGTGGTAAGGTCGACCTGGTCGTTTTGTCCGCCGAATGTGACGGTAAACACATATTCGACTCCGGCTTCGAATTCAAAGTCGTCGTAACGGCCAGGAATGTTGCCGTTAGAGGAAGCGATCCAGATACGGTCGCCTGGCGTCGGGTTGGTGATGCACCAGTCATAGGTGCCGGCAGGGATCTCGATGGAGATGGAACCGGTGACGATAACGTTCTGGGTGCTCATGGATCCGTCGGCGTTTTCCGGGATCTTGTACTCGAACTCGTCGTAGGTGCTGGCAGGAGCGTCGCCGCTGCTGGTGAGGCCGCCTGATGTTGGGATGATGGTGCCGTAAGCCGTAGCGTCGGCGTCGATCAGCATCTGGTATCCTGAGCCGTCGCCCCAGACGTCCTGAGGAACGTTTAAGGTC
>CAMJQC010000022.1 GCA_946407975.1 uncultured Bacteroidales bacterium | reverse complement strand
CCTTTTCGGCAGCTTCCTTCAGACGTTGCAGGGCCATCGGGTCCTTACGCAGGTCAATGCCGTTGTCCTTCTGGAACTCTTCAGCCAGCCAGTTGATGATGGTCTCATCGAAATCATCACCACCGAGGTGGGTGTTACCGTTGGTCGATTTCACTTCGAAAACGCCATCGCCCAATTCAAGGATGGAGATATCGAAGGTACCGCCACCGAGGTCGTACACAGCGACCTTCACATCGTTCTTTTTCTTATCCAAGCCATAGGCCAAAGCCGCAGCGGTAGGCTCATTGATGATACGGCGGACTTTCAGGCCTGCAATCTCACCAGCTTCCTTAGTAGCCTGACGTTGCGAATCGTTGAAGTAAGCCGGAACGGTGATGACGGCTTCCGTCACGGTCTGACCGAGGAAGTCCTCAGCGGTCTTCTTCATCTTCTGAAGCACCATGGCAGAGATTTCCTGCGGGGTGTAGTTTTTGCCATCGATATCGATACGAGGCGTGTTGTTGGGACCTTGCACAACTTTGTAAGGCACACGTTTCATTTCGTTCTGGACCTTGTCGAAAGTCTCGCCCATGAAACGCTTGATTGAATAAACGGTACGCTGCGGGTTGGTGATGGCCTGACGTTTGGCGGGCTCACCTACCTTACGTTCGCCGTTATCGGTAAATGCAACTACAGAAGGAGTCGTGCGGTGGCCCTCGCTGTTGGCGATGACGACCGGCTCGTTACCTTCCATCACTGCTACACATGAATTGGTTGTTCCTAAGTCAATTCCAATGATCTTTGACATTTTTGTTATCTCCTATTTTTAAATTGTTCTTATTTCCAATGCCCTTTTTGGGCAACGTGTTGTCAAGGTCAATCTTTATGCCAAAAGGGAAAACCCTAAAGAAAGAACCATTAGAATAGAATTATCTAGTTGATTTATAATAACATAAAACCAATATAAAGAAACTGACAAAATGTCAAAAAAAACACTGACAGAAGGATGCGTTCAGCGTTTTTTCTTAAAGAATTCCGTCAGAAGACCGAGGCATTCGTCGTGCATCACGCCTGTTTCCTTTTTGGTTTTGGGATGCAGCATATTGCCAAAACGAGCAAAACCGTTCTTCGGATCGTCGGCCGCCCACACGACACGGCCGATATGGGCGTGTTCCAGAGCACTGGCGCACATCGGACAAGGTTCAAGGGTGACGTACAGCGTGCATTCTTCAAGATATTTTGCTCCGAGGGCATTGGCGGCGGCGGTGATGGCCAGCATCTCGGCATGGGCCGTCACGTCTTTAAGCCTCTCCGTCTGGTTATGCGCACGCGCTATCACCTTATTATTACACACCACTACGGCTCCGATAGGAATCTCGTCGGAAGCAAGGGCGATTTGGGCCTCTTGATAGGCCAATTTCATATAGTATTCATCGGAAAAAACGCTCAGCGGCATAGGTGATGGTATCCTTTTGTTATCTGGGCAAAGATACATTTTTTGGATAAAAAACCAGAAAGACCCTGCCTGTGAAATGCCGTTTTTCTCCTTAATTCATAAGAAAAAGAATCTAAGATCGATGAAAGATCATTTTAGAATATTTTTTATTTTACTAAATATCAACTACTTATAAATAATCTCAATTTTTTGTGTATTTTTTACACAATTTTGTTGCGGCGTGTTGTAAAAAACCATATTTTTGCGTAAAATTTACACAAATAAAGAAAGGCTTTTGCTATGGAAAATGAAAAATACACATATCAATATCCGCACCCTGCGGTGACGACAGACTGCATCGTTTTTGGATTTGATGGTAAGCGTATCAAGGTGTTGCTCATCCGAAGGGGATTGGAGCCCTATAAAGGCAGGTGGGCTTTCCCTGGTGGTTTTATGCGTATCGACGAATCGGCGGAACAATGTGCTGAACGAGAATTGGCCGAAGAGACCCACTTGCAGCTTACTCATATAAAACAGTTAGGCGCTTTCTCTGATGTAAACCGCGACCCACGTGAACGTGTCGTTTCCATCGCCTTCTATGCCCTGGCTAAGAAATCAGAGGTGCTCGGTGGCAGTGATGCCGAAGAGGCTTTATGGTTCGATTTGGACGACGTACCACAGCTTGCCTTTGACCATGACTATATGCTTCGGAAAGCGATTGCCAAGCTTCGGGAAGACATTCATTTCTCCCCAATAGGATTCGACCTGCTTGATGACGAATTCTCCATGACGGAACTGCAAAACCTCTACGAAGCCATCCTGAACATTCGATTTGACCGAAGAAATTTTTATAAGAAAATGATGCAAACCGGCATTTTGGAAGAAGCGGATGATGATGCATTATACGGCGTGGCTCTCTCGGAATGCATGCCCAACAAGCAAATGAAGATGAAGGACATAGAGCAACTCTTCTCTCCAAATCCAGTCGAAAGATTTTCTTCAACAGAGGGGTCAAGAGAAGCCAAATCTCATCCGGGGCGTAAGGCTAAGAAATTCCGCTTCAACAAAGAACGCTATGACGAAATGAAAGAAAACGACGAATTCAAACTGGAATTCTGACTGATAATCAACCTAGTACGAACCTAAAAACATAAAAAACAATGGAAAAGAATGAAAAAAAACAAGTAACTGAGGTCTTTAACTTAATCATCCTCGACAAAAGCGGTTCCATGTCATGCATCGCAGATGCGGCAAGGACTGGATTCAACGAAACCGTAGGCGGCATCAGAGCAGCGCAAGAAAAATATCCTGATACGCAGCGTCACTATGTCTCGCTGATGATCTTCTGCGACTGTGAGAAGAAAATGCTCTGGGACAAAACTCCCGTTGCCGACGTTAAGGAACTCACCTCAAAGGATTACAGGCCATGTTGCGGCACACCGCTTTACGATGCTATGGGCATCTCACTGAATGCGTTGTATTCCTATATTAAAGACAGGGAAAACGCTACTGCCATGGTCACTGTCATTACCGATGGATATGAAAATGCCTCCAGAGAATACTCCGGAAGAACCATTAAAGCTTTGATTGAAAAATTAAAGAATGAAGAAGGCTGGAATTTTGCCTACATGGGAGCCAACCAGGATGTTGATGCTGTATCATTCAGCCTTTCCATCGATCATAAAATGGAATTCGACTATGACGAAGAAGGGGCTAGAAAAGCATTTTTGGCTGATCGAAAAGCCCGCATGACCAAATATGACAATCTCCAATACTCTTTGGCCAACGAGTCGGCAATGAGTATTAGAGAACGCAAACTCGCACGCGCCAAACGCAACATGGAAGAGAAATACTTCCAAGATGAAGATGACACTAAAGGGGAAAACAAATAAAGATTATGAATTTTGAGTGTCGCGTTGCCGAGGCTGGTTCCAATAGGGATCGGCCTTGGTGCTTTTATATAAAACTCTGATTCTTATTTCAAATTTCAATTTCAAACCCATCCCAGTCCGGACCAAGCGGGAACTTTTCTCTGAAACGGAGCAACTTGTCGGCATCCAGAGTGCAGTGCGCCACACCCTCTTGATAGGGAGCCATTTTCGAGACAACCTCGCCACGGGCATTCACCACCTGCGATTCACCGCTGTAATGCAGGCCGTTGGCATCCTCTCCCACTCGATTCACGCCGATATAGTAAGCCTGGTTCTCAATGGCACGGGCCAACAATAAGCCGTTCCAAACCTGCATCCTAGAATCAGGGAAATTGGCCAAGTAGAAACCGAGGTCGTATTCGTATTGTCCGTCTATAAAACGATTGCGCGCCCAGATGGGGAAACGGATGTCGTAACAGACCATAGGCTTCAGTTTCCAGCCCCGCCACTCCACAATAAGTTGTTTCTCTCCGCGCTTCACCAACTGATGCTCGCCTCCTATGGAAAAAGGATGACGCTTCGGGTATAGCTCGTAACTGCCGTCAGGCCTCATGCAGACCAGACAGTTATAATAACACCCCTCCATTTCCAGAGGGAAAGTGCCACATAGCATGGCGTCTTTCTTTCTAGCCTGCTCGCGCATCCACCTCATCGTTTCTCCATCAAGAGCTTCAGCAAAAAGCTTCGGGTCAACAGGGAAAGCAGTCGTAAAGGTCTCGGGCAGAAGGATCAAATCCGTATCCGGATCGACTTGCTCCAGAAAACGCTCGAAATGTTCAAGATTGGCGTGTTTATTCTCCCATACGAGGTCGGCTTGAATGTATGTAATGTTGAGGTCGTTCATAGCTCAGATTAGAATTGGAAATAGATAAATGACTGCAAGTCAGCCGTGATGAACTGATAAATGACAAAGACTACGAGCACTACTGCGAGCACCATCAAGGGGATAGGCATGCTGGCGAACCAAATGCGATAACGCCGCTTGAAGTTTTCGGGCAGCCAGTGGATGACCATGCCGAAAACGATCAGCGCAAAGACAAAACGATAGTTGTAAACGATATCGGGTATCGTGTTCAAGTTCCACTTTCCTCCTATTTGGTTGACCATGTTCTTAGCCGTGTTCCATGCCGTTTCGTTCGCCTCTGCCGGGTCAAGATTGGAGCCGCTGCGGAAGAAAAGTCGTGTAAAGGTGATGAAAATGAAAGTCGTCATCACAGCCCAGGCGTCGTTCAGCCATTGTACAGGTTTCTTCCCACCGAACAACTGATACAGCATCCTCACAAAAGCGCCGAAGAACATGATGGAAAACCACACGAAGAACAGGTTGAAAACGGGTTGAGGATCGTAGTAACAGAGCGCACCTAAGGCCGCTGTCGCAAGGAAAACGACCAAAGTGCGGACATAGACATTCCAGTCCTTCCAGAACTTGTAGATGATCATGCCGATGCCATTCAAACCACCCCAGATCATGAAGTTCCAGCTGGCGCCATGCCAGAGACCGCCCAAGAGCATGGTGTTCATCGCATTGAGGTTTGTGGTGATGCTACGTCGCTTTTCAGGCTTGCTCACCGCCACCAAAGCGACGATAAGCGAGGTCAAGACCACGATGACAGCAACCCATAAGCTACCCGACAATATAGTGCCGATGGCAGCAATGCTGAAGATACAGGCATAAGTGCCAAAGGTGGCGTTTCGGTTACCGCCCAACGGGATATAAAGGTAGTCCTGAAGCCATTTCGACAATGAAATGTGCCAGCGTTTCCAGAACTCGCCTGGGTTCCGCGCCTTGTAAGGCGAATTGAAGTTCTTCGGCAGATAGAATCCCATCAGCATAGCTACACCGATGGCGATATCGGTATAGCCTGAGAAGTCGGCATAGACTTGCAAAGAATAGCCGAACAAGGCGGTCAGGTTCTCAAATCCCGAATACAACAGCGGATTCTCAAACACACGGTCAACGAAGTTGACAGCGATATAGTCGCTCAGCACGATTTTCTTAATCAAACCGTTCAGGATCCAGAAGACGGCAATTCCGAACTGCTTGCGACCCAAGAAATATTTCTTATGCAGCTGAGGGATAAATTCGTTGGCCCTCACGATAGGACCTGCCACCAGCTGCGGGAAGAAGCTGATATAGAAACCGAAGTCAAGGATGTTGCGCACCGGCTCAATGCGCTTGCGGTAGACATCCATGATATAGCTGATGGCCTGGAAGGTGAAGAAGGAGATGCCTACCGGCAACAGAATGGCGTCAACATTGAAACGGTTCGTGCCCGTGATCTCATTGCCTATCCAGGAGAACACGTCAAAAACCCGAAACTGCGCTCCAAAGAGGTTGTTCACCACATCGGTGATGAAATAGGCATACTTAAAATAGCACAGGGTCAACAGGTTGACGATGACACTCAGAGCCAGGATTGCATTACGGCTCCAATCCTTTTTTCGTGTATACAGCCATTTTCCTGCTATAAAGTTATATAATACAGTGAATATCAGTATGATGACAAATAGTCCGCTGGTCTTATAGTAGAAGAACAAGCTTACGAAAAACAGGAAAGCATTTCTAAGTAATACTTTGTTTTTGATAAGACTGAAGGCGGCAAAAACGATGGCAAAAAAGGCCCAGAAATAGAACTGCGTGAACAGCAGCGGATGCTCCATATCGAACGAGAAGAGCTTATGAAAGAAATCAAGTGCTATTTCCGGAAATGTGAGCATATCAATGTCGCTTGGAGTTTCTTCTTAGATAGTCCATATAATCGCTGATGAAAGCATTGTAAAGCAAGTCGCCCATCAACTGATATCCTTCGTTGGTGAAATGGACTTTGTCCTTCTTGGCCAGCCCTGCATCTTCCCAGTCTCGCATAGAGCCTAAACCGCCCATAATGTCAAACTGATCCCAAACGCCTGCGCCATACAGTACAGCCAATTCCAAAAACGCCTGCTCAACGACTCTACCATTCAGATTGACTTCATAATGATTTTTTTTGATTCGCTTATAACTGTCGTTATTGGTCATAAAAAGCAATGCGCAGTCAGGATTTACCCTACGCATGACGGCGATGAGTTGCCGATAGTTTTGCATAAAACCTTGTTTGGTAAAATCCTTCTCCGAAGCATCATTGATGCCGATGCCGAAGATAATCAGGTCGGGCTTGATGAGTTCGAGATCACGTTCAAAATCTTCACAACGCAAATAAGAAGGCACACTGGCACCATTCACTCCAACGCCTTGGACGCTGATGCCCGGCATGCCGTTTTCCAGCAAAATACCCGTAATGGTAAATTCTCCTGGCATATTGTCGAATCGGATGCAGATAGAATCGGTAAGCGCAGGCAAGGTGAAAGACCACAAACCGTTCTTTTTGTCGTATTTCCCTTCAAGCAATTCATTCTCGCTATCAATAACAGGAACAACATCGCCATCATCAGAATATCCAAGTATTTTCACCTTATCGAAATAAAACTCAGGCGTGTTGGCTGTCGGGCTTTTTGCATGAGTCATGATACTGATAGAAGCTTCATCGCTTGTGGTAGTGACGGCTGCGCCAGCGAGTCCCATGCGTTTGTCAGTATCATGCACCACGGCATTACGACAATAGGACCATTCGCCTTCTGTGCTCACCTTGAAATACGAAGGATTATTGGTGCCTCCTGTGCCAAATGGAAACACAAAAAACTGACCTCCTATCATTTCTGGTGAAATGCTCAGTAAATTGTCGCGGAAACGTTGCGTGAACACACCTGCCTGCACATGTGATCCGCCAATATGCATGATGCTGACATGTCCTTCCCCCTGAAAAACGACTGAGTCGAGCTTTTGATAGAATCGTTCCATTGATGACTTTTCACCTGGGTAAAGGATCCTATTCCTTTCAAAATGAGCAAAGCTATATTCATGAACAGGACGCAACAGAGGTTGCGACTGCGCCATGAGAAATATGACGAAAAGTGACAAGAAAGATGTCAAGATGCTTTTCTTCATCGATTCTTTTGTTTATTAAACGGATCATACACAGGGAAGGCATAACGAGGACCAGGAGGCAAAGTGTCTGATGCCTTTTTGATGTACTCGGAAATCAGCTTTTGTGGCACTTGCTGGCGCAGTTTATAAAAGTCATAATACGTCATCAACGACTTGGCTAGATTGTCGCCTATGCTCTGAGCTCCGGAGAAGGTAAAGTGGATATAATCGGGACCTGCCAAAGGAGGCTGGTGTTTCACCCACTGCACCATGGAGCCTTCACCACCCATCACGTGGAACATGTCCCAATAGGCAATATTATTACGAAGTGCCATAGCACGAAGCGAGTCGTTCAATTCGGGCAAACGTTTCCATGTGCCAAGTTTTCCTCCATAACTGCGCCCCATATCGGCAGGACCTATAAACAGCAGAACAGCTTGCGGAGCCACTTCCTTCATATAGTTGATCTGCTTTTCAAGTTCCTTAATATACCCAACGATGTTATTGGAGGATGTAATGCCCGGCATGCGGTTGCCGCCAAACTGAAGGATAATCATTCGGGTATCCAGCGTCTCAAACGACTGTCGCATGACGTCCTTGTTGAGGCGGGTGAAGATGTTTCCCGAACAACCACGAAGTGGAACATTATCGATTGCCAAACCATCATCTCCGTCAAGCAATACTGCATATATTTCTGCATGTCCTTTGAAACTGATCGTGCCTTTTTTTACATTGGCGGGCAATTCCCAAGTAATGAGCGAGACGCTATCGTTTGCTGCCATAACTTTACGTTCACCCACTATGGTGTCGCATTTCAACGAAGCCGTGAAGCCCTCGCTGTTATGTCCCAATAGAATGGAAACGCGCGAAATTTCTTTCGTTTTTTCCAAAGCACGGGAATGGTTGGTCCTTGTGAAGGAAATGCTTCCTTCGCTATTCACTTGTCCAAATTGTGATAAGACTCCATAGCGGTTGTGCGGAGCACGGCGTGTAGTGGAATCGCCATAAAGCGTGTAACGCGTAATACCGGAACTGTGTTGAGAGACAGAAACGGTTGGAACAGCCTGCACTGCCGGAATCATATTTGGTCCTGATCCGCCAAAACGCTCCTGTAAACACTGACGTAAGACGGAAGAGATACGGTCCATCTCAATCTGAGAATCGCCATAATGCATGATGCGGCAGATCTTGCCTTGGTTACGAGCCTGATCAAATAATGCAAAAAGATTATCGAAATACTCGTAATCATCGCCTGGAAGATAAATGCGATTAGGATTCTCCGTAAGATAGTTGCAGAAGAACTTTATGCTATCCACCATCGATTGGCTTTGGCTCATTTCAAAGCTCTTGTTTACATTGTCGAGGACGGCATCCACATCAACTTCTTTGGCTTCTCCCTTTTTTGCCTCAGCATAGGAAGGGAAGCGGAGATCAAGACTCCCAATGGAAAAACCTTCCATCGGGAAAAAGAACCAGCCGATGCCAAGTAGCAGTATAACCGCTGCCATAAACAATAGCGTACGTGATGCCTTCATCTTTTAAATCTTAATAATCAGTTTCTGCCCTTCGCGAATCTTATCGCTTTTCAGTTTGTTCCAACGTTTGATATCGCTCACCTTGACATGGTTTTTCTTAGCAATGCCAGATAAAGTATCCCCTCTCTTCACCGTATATTTCTTTTGGGTTGATGTTGACGTGACCGTTTGAATAGGCTTCTCTTTCTTCGGCTTAACCGGCTTTGACAGCATCGCCACTCCTTCTTCGTACAATTCATTTTCTATGACAGGAAAATACTTTGCCTGTTTCAAAGGCAGCAACAGTTCTTGTCCATCCAGCGGTTCCATCGGGTCGGAGCGAAATACCGGATTTAACGCCTTGATGAGAGACTCCGTCATATTAGCCTTTTTGGCTAATTCTTTCACAGGCACCGGCCCCGTAAAAGAAACATATGCGTTTTTACTCTGCGATGGCAACGAAGTCCTATGTGCCGAGCTATACACATAATAACAAGCGATGAAATCACCTATCACTTCAGCATCAGGGACCAAGCCCATTTCATAAAAATCCCAAACGGCAGGTGTGGTAACGGTTTGCGACAACGCTTTGTTTAACGCCATAGGACTATTGACATAAGCGAGAAGTGCCAGCCACCAATCGCCGTTTTGCCTGTAAAGGTCGGAGAGGTAATCAAGCGCCACTGCCGTTGCGTCTTCAACGGCAAAACGCTCATCGTGTTTTTCATCAACAGTCAGCCCATGATGCAAAGCCACCAAGGTCGGCAAGGCCCAAACGCCGCAACGGTCGCCACGCTGCCAATCCAGCTGCATGTTGCTAAGCGCAAGAGGAAGATATTCCAATTCCAAAGGCATGTTGCGTTCTTTCAATTCAGCAACAAACAAACTGTCGTAATCGCCAAAAGCAGTCGGCAAAGACTTGGCGGAAAAAGTCTTTATGCGAGAAAGCAAAACATCATTATAGGGCAATGGCAATTCTTCCGATTCAATCGTTGCAAGCCTATGACTTACTGTCTTAGCATCGATGTTTTCGGCACATGCCTCGTTCAGAAAAACGAGAAATGCTGCAAAAATAATATGTAATATTTTGATTTTAAATATATTACGCATTATTATCAAGGCCTTTTTATCAAACTGCAAAGTTAGGAAAAAATGTGAGCAAAAAACCGCATTTTTCAATTACCCACAGGACTTGGTATTCTTTCTGAAATCCAATCTCATTTTTTTGTACTTTTGCGCCTTCAAAATCAGGCGGATGGAACAGATTGACAAAACGAAAGAACTAGAAACCAGAGACATCCCGAGTCTGCTGTGGATTTATGCCATGCCAGCCATCGTGAGTCAGGTGATTGCCTCGATTTACAACATTGTGGACCGTATCTTTTTGGGACAATATGTCGGTGCGTTAGCCATTGCCGGCTTGGCCATCACCATGCCCATCATGAATATCATCCATGCTTTCGGTTCTTTGGTAGGCGCTGGATCTTCGGCGCGAATGTCGATCGTGTTAGGAAAAAAGGATGTCAAATGGGCGGAGGATATCTTGGGCAACAGCTTGATACTCACCTTCTTCTTTGGTATCTTGTTCACTACCTTCAGCTATGCCTTCATGGACAAGATCCTGACGCTCTTTGGCGCTACGCCCGAGACAATAGCCTATGCCCGTGAGTATATGATCATCGTGGTGCCCGGCATGTTCCTCACCACGCTCACCTTCAACCTGACGGGTCTGATCCGTGCCTCAGGCTACCCGCTTAAATCCATGTTCATCCTGGCTGGAGGCGCGCTGCTCAACATCATCCTCGATGCCATATTCATTTATGCATTGGATTGGGGCATCGCCGGTGCCGCCTGGGCCACTACCATCTCGATGGCAGTTTCTTCTGTCGTATCGGTATGGCATTTCTTCCAGCGTTCCTCGTTCATCCGTTTCCGCCGTCACGCTTGGAAACCTAAGTTCTATATCTTCCGCAACATTTTGCTTATCGGCATCAGTCCATTCTCCATGAATCTGGCTGCCTCCGCCGTCGTAGCATTGCTCAACACGCAACTTATACGTTATGGTGGTGATCTCGCTGTAGGTGCTTATGGCGTGGTAAACTCCTTCTCACTTCTCAGCATACTGCTGATGGTCGGCTTATGCCAAGGCATGCAACCCATAGCGGGCTACAATTACGGAGCCGGACATCCGCACCGACTGAAACACGTTTACACCCTCACCATGAAAGCCAACGTCATCATCGGTTTTGTGGGTGCCTTTTTCGCCATGATCATACCGCAATATCTATTGCGCATCTTCACCCACGACGAAGCGTTGATTCAGATTGGCATTCCCGCCATGCGTTTCATCATGGTGATGTTCCCGTTGGTAGGCTTTACCATTACCAACTCGAACTTTTTCCAGTCCATCGACAAGCCTTGGATTGCCATTGTCACTAGTCTTTCGCGTCAAGTGCTTTTCCTAACGCCTCTCATCTATACCGTTCCTTTGCTTTTCGAACACTACGGACGTTCAGGGCTGACAGGCATCTGGGCCTCCATGACCATCTCTGACGTGCTGGGCGCCGTGTTGGCACTCGTACTGCTTCTCACGCAAAAGAAGGTGTTCAGGACAGCAGAGAAATAAAAAATGAAATCGCATAAAAACACGAAGAGACGCAAAATCTTGCGTCTCTTCGTAATTTAAAAAGGAATCAAACGTCATTTCCTATAACGCTCTTCCAATTGCACACGGTACTTGTCAGCAAGCGCTTTAGAGAGAACGAAGCCATCACCTTGAGGCTCGGCATCAAACTCGTGTAAGCGCTCGCGCCACCAACGGCCTTCGTATTGACAAATACTATCGTGATACGATTTCTCGTCGAATGGAACACCTGCCTCAATTGAAACATTTACTGCCTTGAAAAATTCCTTCCAACGATAGGCATAGTAAGTCTTTGTCAAGCCTGCCCAAGCTCTACTGGCATATTCGTTAAGCAAGGCATCCTCTTCGCCCCAAGTGGTGATGATGTTTCGGGCATTGCTCTCGTAATAGTCTTTCTCCTCTTCAGTAGTTCCAATGGCACGGGCATTCTTAATCCATTTGCCGACGAGGAAGGCACTCTGTGTCGCCAACAAAGGATCCATGTCATCAAGGATGGAAATCATGGTTTGCTCCGTTAGATGTAACTTTTCATAATCTTTTTCAAGATATGCCTTGACATATTCGCCATATAAATCGCTGAAATAGTTGCCTAGCAATTGCCTGGTGACATTGACGGCATCGAATTGGCGTAAACGGGTATCGCAATCAGCAGCAAGAAGTTTATCGAGCACATCAAGCAGCACGATATTGCTGTAATTATAGCGCGGCGCAATGTAATACTGCCTGTAGTCCGTGATGTTGCCCATGGTAGGCCTCATATGTATGCGTACGCTCTGGCCTGGAGAAGAATTGCGGTTGTAAACGCTGTCGACGAGCAGCTGCCAGGCGGCTCTCATCTCAGGGTCATCCTTGCCAGCATGCTGGTCGGCGAGACAATTCGTCCAGGCTTCAACGTCGTTCGTAATCGGATTATCCCATGCTTTCTCGAAGACATACTCATACATGAACGGGTTGCAGTCGAAGCCTTCCAGCGTGGAGCCTATGCCCACGAAGTTGTCGCCACCGCGTTCAAATGCACGCTCTATGCGGACATTGACGGTATCGATATTGCCTACCAACATGGAGTTGCCACCGAAGTTGCCGAGATAACACCAGATATAAGGCACGCCATAATAAGCGTTCGTACGCTCCCAAACGGGTTGACGCTCACAATAATAGTCCAAAAGCAAATGACGTTCTTTCGGGAAGGAAGTAATGTAGGCTTCGATGCGATTGTCGACCTCCCAATATTGCCGTTCATTCCAAAAGAGCCAGGTCATCTCAAGCCAACGGGCATCGGGGTCGGCGGCTTCGAGCGACTCATACACCTGACGGCTGACACGGCCGAGGTAATCCGGTTCCCAACTCGGAGGAATCAGCTCGTTAAAGATGTCGATGCCGTAGATATGGTCGGTGCCAAAGAATTCAGTCTCTTTTGCAATGAACTTCTTCTGAATCTCGGTATAAAGCGGATCGAGCGGGTCGAGGAACTTGCACCAACAGGTTGAGTCAAAGCCAGCCCAATCGCCCAAAGAAGCCAAAGGCGCCTCTGGATAGATCCTAGTGATGCAGGCGGGCACATGTCCGGCAAAACCCGGCAACACGGGCTTCATGTTCAGTTCCCGTTCACGCGCGACGATCTGCTGTTGCAAGGCCTTTTGGTTTTCGAGCCAAGACATGGGCAACGGACCGCCCCAACGGTCGATATTCTGCATACGGTGCCAAGGCAGGTGAGCAGGGCCTGTGAAATAGGACCTTATTTCCTCATCGGTGAGGCCGAGTTCGCTCCACACCTCATACCACACCGACTCTTGACCCGTAATGGCCAGTGGCAGGTTGATGCCGTTGAGCGCCATCCAGTCGATGAAATGCTCCCAATCGGACCAGTCCCACCAGGGCATGGTATAGCCATAGGTGCAGTAATTCAAGAAGAAACGTTCCTTGACGCGAGCGCTTTCTGAAACCTTTTCGGGTACGGCTGGCAACACTTCTGGCATCTGCAAAGGCTCGTCCTTAAACCAAGAATACTGGGCCTTGCAATAGTATTTGAGATAACGGTTCAGGCCAACAGCCATACTGTTGGCATTGTTGCCCCGGATGACCACCTTATTCCCGATCGATTCCAGTTCGAAACGGTCGACGCTATCGTTTTCCAACCGCTCAATCTTAAATTGCGAAGCCTGTTCAGGCACAACACGTTTCAACAGAGCTTGCATGGCAAGCACTTCAGGATCAGTCGTTTTTTCTTTGCATGACACGCAAACCATAAGGCAGACCAAAGCCATAAGTAGAAGTTTCTTCATAGCATGGAGTATTATTTGAATGCACAAAATTAGCAATCTGTCTTATTGGAAAACTGTTTTTTTACCTATTTTTACCAAAATTTTACACCATGTCACGCCGATTGTTTCTCCTGCTGGTCTCGTGCGTCATCCTCGCTTCCTGTTCGCTCAACCACGACAACTATGATGACAACAACGCCAATGGATTGCCTCTTCCGAGTTATGAAATCGGCGACCTTTATCATAACGACACCATCGACGGCATTGTGTTCTTCACCACCTCTGCGGGCGCCCATGGGCTTATGGTATCGCTCGACGAAGCCCATCTCATCTGGTGCACGGAGCCGTATCTCAGTTACGAGACTGGGGCCACCAATCCACGAGAAGGATGGAACAACACCAACATCGTCATGTCGAACTTCGACCTCTACCGATTCCCTGCCATCGACTGGACCATGCAGAAAAACGACTGGTATGTCCATGGTCAAATCGAGGCCAAACACTGGTATCTTCCGTCAAAAAACGAAATGAAATATCTCCTTACCAATATAGAGACTGTCAACGAAACACTACGAAGCATGGGTCTGACCACGATGGAAGACAAGACCTATTGGACCAGCACCGAGACCGGGACTCGAGCTGCCTGTTCCGCACGATGGAGCCCTCCAGTAATCCTGTTCAACGATTCCCTCAAAACCAACGTCTATTACGTTCGTGCCATCCGAAATTTCTAAACGCCATGACGATAACAGAACAATTGCTTGCATTACAGGACCTAGATTACAAAGCGTTTCAGGCCAAACTCATGCCCACCATAGCACCTGAGACCATCATTGGCGTACGCACCCCACTATTGCGAGAATTGGCAAAAAGACTTAAAGGCACACCCGAAGCGGAAGTTTTTCTGAAACAACTACCCCACCAATATTACGAGGAAAACAACCTCCATGCTTTTCTAATCGAAGGCCTAAAGGATTTCGGGACATGTATCCATGTCTTAGACCGATTTCTGCCTTTCGTTGACAACTGGGCCACTTGCGACAGCATGAATCCCAAAGTCCTGAAAAAGCAACCCGAAGCATTAGAAAAACAGATCCGCCTCTGGATGGATTCCAAGGAGACCTATACCGTTCGGTTCGGCATCAAGATGCTGATGAGCCACTTCCTTGACGAGCATTTCTCACCCGTTTATCTCGAGCAAGTGGCTTCGGTAAAATCCGACGAATACTATGTCAAAATGATGGTGGCCTGGTATTTTGCCACGGCTCTGTCCAAACAATATGATGCGACTTTGCCTTTCATCGAACAGCATCGGCTAGAGCCATGGACCCATCGCAAAGCGATTCAGAAAGCGATTGAAAGCTACAGGATTACCGATGAACAAAAACAATATCTGCGCAACCTGAAATGATAGACAAAAACGACATACGCGTAGTGGCCTTTGATGCCGACGACACCCTTTGGGACAACGAGACCCACTTCAAGCAGGTGGAACACGACATGTGCAAAGTGCTGGAGCAATATGCCCCAGCTGAGACCGTTTCGGAACACCTCTTTGCAACCGAGATGAAAAACATGCCTGACTACGGCTATGGCGCCATCGCCTTCACGCTGTCGCTGATGGAAAACGCCATCAAAGTCACGAATGGCAAGGTCACAGGGGAAGAACTGCTGCAAATACTGGAACTCGGCCGTTCGCTGTTACATCTGAAAGCCACACCACTCCCAGGAGTGACAGACGTCTTGTCTTACCTCAGCGGGAAATACCATCTGGTGCTCTTCACCAAAGGCGAACTCCTCACCCAGGAGCACAAACTTCAACGTTCGGGGTTAAAGCCTTTCTTTGAAAAGACCGTCATCGTGTCCGACAAACAAGAGACGCAATATCGTGAACTCTATCATGATCTTGGCATCCAACCCAAGCAATTCGTCATGGTGGGCAACTCGCTCAAATCCGACATCCGTCCCGCCCTCGACACGGGTGCCTGTGCCATCTATATCCCTTTCGACGTGATGTGGCAACACGAAGTCACCGATGATTTCGAACATCCGCACATGGTGCGCATCGAAAACTTTGAAGAGATTAAGCGCTATCTATAAGAAAAAGCGCCATCCACAAAAAATCCGCTTGTCAGTTCAACAAAATGTCGTATTTTCGCAATCCGTAATCTTCATAATACACCTACGCTTATGAAATACGGGTTCGACAACGAGAAGTATCTCAAAATCCAATCAGAACACATTAAGGAACGCATCGCGCAGTTTGGCGACAAACTATACATGGAGTTTGGTGGCAAGCTCTTTGACGATTTTCACGCCAGCCGCGTGCTGCCAGGTTTTCAGCCCGACAGTAAGCTGAAAATGCTCAACCAGTTGAAAGACGATGCCGAAATCATCATCGTCATCAGCGCCGTCGACATCGAGAAAAACAAAGTGCGTGGCGACCTCGGCATCACCTACGACGTGGACGTTTTGCGCCTGCGCGACGAGTTCATGAACCGGGGTTTCATGGTGGGTTCCGTTGTCATCACCCATTATAACGGCCAGGCCAGCGCCAAGGCCTACCGCAGCCGTCTGGAACGCATGGGCATCAAGGTGTATTATCATCTCACCATCGAAGGCTATCCCACCAATGTGGAGCTCATCGACTCGGAAGA
Organism: uncultured Bacteroidales bacterium; assembly: GCA_946407975.1. Lineage (GTDB taxonomy): Bacteria > Bacteroidota > Bacteroidia > Bacteroidales > F082 > Limimorpha. The sequence goes on along the minus strand of CAMJQC010000022.1, from coordinate 22,781 downwards.
CGGGTTCGGAAAGAACGACTATGTAGAGACCTCTCGTCCCCTCGTCGTGGTGACTGCCCCAGGTCCCGGCAGCGGCAAAATGGCCGTATGCCTGAGCCAGCTCTACCAGGAGAACCGCAGAGGTATCAAGGCCGGTTACGCCAAGTTCGAGACCTTCCCCATCTGGAACCTGCCGTTGAAACATCCCGTCAACGTCGCCTACGAAGCCGCCACTGCCGACCTCAACGATGTGAACATGATCGACCCATTCCATCTGGAGGCCTATGGCAAGATGGCGGTCAATTACAACCGCGACATCGAGATCTTCCCCGTGCTCAACGCCCTCTTCGAAGGCATCTATGGAGAGAATCCCTATAAGTCGCCTACCGATATGGGCGTCAATATGGTCGGCTACTGCATCTCCGATGACGACGTATGCTGCAAAGCCTCCAAACAAGAGGTCATCCGTCGCTATTACGACGCCTTATGCGGTTTTGCCACGGGCAAATCGACAGATAACGAAGTCAACAAGATCGCTTTGCTGATGAAGCAAGCCAAAATCACCGTCAACTGTCGCAAAACCGTCGCCGCCGCCAAAGCCAAACAGGAGCAGACCGGCGTGCCTTCCGCCGCCATCGAACTGGCCGACGGCACCATCATCACAGCGAAGACCTCCGCTCTGTTAGGACCGAGCGCGGCTTTACTGCTCAACGCCACCAAATACCTAGCTGGCATCGACCATGACGTGAAGCTCATCGCACAGGAGATGATAGAACCTATTCAACACACCAAGGTCAACATCCTGCACGGTCACAACCCGCGCCTGCATACCGACGAAGTGCTGGTCGCCCTTTCTATGCTCAGCCTCAACGACGAAAACTGCCGTAAAGCCCTTGCCTGTCTGCCCCAGCTGAACGGATGCCAAGTGCACGCCACCGTTATCCTCAGCGAAGTAGACCACAAGATCTTCAAAAAACTGGGTATCGGCCTCACTTGCGAACCTGTGGTGAAAAAATAAGCCAAATCGGTATTTTTGTTTTCCTTTATTGCTGTTTTTGTTATTTTTGCGTTTGAAACAAACATAAAATCAACGCAATGAAGAAAGCATTAACGATTATTGCCTTGGCTACCGTAATGTGTGGCTGCGGCAATCCTACCACAACACCTACACCTGCCCCGACTCCCGAAAACGAAGAACCTGAGACAAAGCAATCCATAGTCTATATGACAAAAGAGATCACCCCTGAGGCACTCGTTAAGATCTACGAAGCCCTCGGCGTGACACCTGTTGAAGGCCAGCGCGTGGCCGTCAAAATCAGCACGGGGGAATCGGGAGGAAACCACTACCTGCACCCCGAACTCATCAAAGACCTCGTACAGGCAGTGAACGGCACCATCGTGGAATGCAACACCGCTTACGGCGGCTCGCGCCAAGACCCGGCCAAGCACTGGCAGACCATCAAGGAACATGGGTTCCTCGACATTGCCAAAGTCGACATCATGGACGAAGAAGGCGTATTCAACATCCCTGTTAAGGACACCACCCATATCAAATACGATATCGTGGGAACGCACATGAAGAACTATGACTTCATGATCAACCTGGCCCACTTCAAGGGACACGCCATGGGCGGTTTCGGCGGCGTGCTGAAGAACCAGAGCATCGGCGTAGCATCCACTGCAGGCAAGGCTTACATCCACTCTGCCGGTTACACTGACGACCCAGAGAAATGCTGGAGGCACATTGACGACCAAGACGGTTTCCTCGAATCCATGGCCGCTGCCGCACAGGGCGTCCACGATTACTTCAAGGAAGAAGGTCGTAACATCATCTACATCAACGTGATGAACAACCTCTCCGTCGACTGCGACTGTGACTCGCATCCTGCTAAGCCAGAGATGAAAGACGTCGGCATCCTTGCTTCCACTGACCCCGTCGCCCTTGACCAGGCTTGTGTTGACCTCGTGTTCAACTATCCTTCTGAGAAAGGTGACGATGCCACCGCTCTCATCAAGCGCATCAACCGTCAGCATGGCATTCACACTATAGAACACGCGGCTGCCATTGGCCTTGGCTCACGCAGCTATAAGATTGTCTCCATCGACGAATAACACAAATCTAATCTATATACTATGAGACGCTGCTTTTATGTACTGCTTTTGGCTGTCGCCGTCGTCTTTGTCTCGTGCAGCAACACGCCTCAGCCAACTGAAAACGAAAACACTACCGCTATGAACACTACCATGCAAGACCTATTGACGCGTCGCAGCATACGTCAATACACCGACGAGATGCCTCCTATGGAAGTCATCGAAGAAATCTGCAAAGCCGGCACCTATGCGCCGACCGGTATGAACCGCCAGGCTCCCATCATCATCGCTGTCACCAACCGTGAAGTGCGCGACAAGCTGAGCCGTCTCAATGCCGCCGTCTTTGGCAAAGATGCCGGCGACATGGATCCCTTCTATGGTGCTCCTGTCGTGCTCGTCGTCCTTGCCGACTCCAGCGCTGCCGCCACCTGGAAAGAAGACGGATCGCTCGTGATGGGCAACCTGCTCAACGCCGCCCATGCCAAAGGCCTTGGCTCCTGCTGGATCCACCGTGCCAAAGAAGAGTTTGAAAGCGAAGAAGGCAAGGCCATCCTCGCCGAACTCGGCATCACCGGCAACTACGTCGGCATCGGCAATTGCATCCTAGGCTATCCCGCCGGCGACTATCCGGAACCCGCTCCGCGAAAGGAAAACTACGTTTATTGGATCAAATAAGTAAGGTATCGTGAAACAGCGTTTCACCTTCTCGACGGGAGAACACATAGAGGCCGATTTAGACGGCCTTTATGTCCTTCTCGAAGAGAAAAAGCAATACCTTCAAAACTATTATGAAGTGTTCGTTGCCTTGGACGATGATGACTACATTGCCCGAGGCAACGGCTTTTGTGACCGCAAATACAGCGATGATTTCATCGAAGGACAAATCGCCAAATATACGCAGCAGGTGTCGGAGATAAAGCGCTGGATCGACGACATGGAGATGGGACGACTGCTCCAGGTTTTAGATTCCGGACAACATTCCTGCGTCGTCAAAAGCCATGATGAAACCCGCACTTTTTCTAGAAAAGGCGTCGCCGACCTGGCTGAACTCTACCGTACCGAGCCCGCTTTTCTCAAGGACGCCCTTGTGGCGGATAAAGTGGTAGGAAAAGGCGCCGCCGCCATCCTGATCTTAGGCGGTGTAAAGCGAATCCACGCCCGGCTCATCAGCAAAGCCGCTCTAGAATTGTTGAAAGGCCACCCCGTTCAGGTCGATTTTGACGAAAAGGTACACCATATCATCAACCGGACTGGCACCGATTGGTGTCCCATTGAAAAGAGGATGAAGGGCGTACCCAACGCCGAAGAATGCTGGGTCAGAATTGAGGATTTCCTTGCTCATCCTGGAGAATAAAAACAGCCTCTTGATGAGATAAAATTGCCGGAGAAAGTATGAAACCTTTTCCAACTAAATTGTATATTTGCACGCATTAACAGCAACAATAACAATTATCATATATACCATGTTCAATAAAGACGTTTATACCGGCCGTCGTGCCGCCCTAAAAAAGGAACTCAAGAGCGGAATCGCTTTCTTTCCGGCCAACAACGAGGCTCCTTTCAACTACCCTGACAACACCTACATCTACCGTCAGGACAGCAATTTTTCCTATTTCTTCGGTTTGAATCATCCCGATCTCGTCGGCGTCATCGACTTTGAAACGGGTGAGGAGATCCTATTCGGACAAGAAGTCACCGTCGACGATGTCATCTGGTGCGGTCCGCTGCCTTCCTTAAAAGAGCAAGGCGAGATGACCGGCATCACGGACTGCCGCGATTTCAACAAATTCGGTGATTTCATCCAGGATGCCATCGCAAAAGGACGCAAGGTGCATTTCCTGCCTACCTATCGTGGCGACACCTGCATCCAATGCGCCAACTGGTTGAATACCACCCCTGCTGGCGTCAAGCAATACGTAAGCCTCGACCTCATCAAGGCCATCATCAAGTTGCGTGAAGTCAAGAGCCCGCTTGAAATCGCTGAGATGGAACGCGCTGCCAACACTGCTTATTATATGCACACCACCGCCATGAAGATGTGTAAACCTGGCATGGTGGAACAGGAAATCGCTGGCGTCGTCGAAGGTCTTTCCCTCTCGGGTGGCGGACCTGTCTCCTTCCCTGTCATCCTGAGCGTCAACGGACAGACCCTGCACAACCACGGGCACCACAATGTGCTTAAGGAAGGCCGTATGATGGTCTGCGATGCTGGTGCCGAGACCGAGCACTACTATGCCAGCGACTTCACCCGCACCACCCCTGTCGGAGGCAAATTCAACCAGCGTCAACGCGAGATTTACGAGATTGTGCTGAAAGCCAACATGGAAGTTGCTGCTCAGACACGTCCTTACATGCCTTATATGGTCATGCACACCCTCGCCTGCCGTAACCTCATCGAAGGACTGAAAGGCGTTGGCCTGATGAAAGGCGACACTGAAGAAGCCCTGATGGCAGGCGCACATTACCTCTTCATGCCTCACGGCCTAGGCCACATGCTCGGCATGGACGTCCACGACATGGAAGGTCTCGGCGAGACCTACGTAGGCTACGACGAGATCACACCTCGCTCCAAGCAGGAAGGCTTCAGCTGCCTGCGTTGTGGCAAGACCCTCAAGCCTGGTTTCGTCGTCACCGACGAGCCTGGTATCTACTTCATTCCGACCCTCATCGACCTCTGGAAGGCACAAGGCAAGCACAAGGACTTCATCAACTACGACAAACTGGAGACCTACAAGGACTTCGGTGGCATCCGCATCGAAGACGACCTGCTCATCACCGAGGACGGCTGCCGCATCTTAGGACGTCCTATTCCAAAGACCGTCGAAGAAGTGGAAGACATGTGCGCCCAAGGCAGAGAATGGATCAAGATGCCGGGGCTGTATTGAGAGGCCATTAGCTATTACCTATTAGCTAACTATTGGGGGCTGAACAGAGGCTAATGGAATTGTTGAAAAAACATAAATAGAAGTAGAGACGAAGCGCGCTTCGTCTCTACACGTTTAATATAATTAGTAAGGTTCATGTTCTAACAAAAAAGCCCCCACCGAAGTGGAGGCTTTTTTCATATCAGTTGTCAGCTTATCTGCCGCCGCGTCCCGTGGAACCGCTTCTACCTGAATCGGAAGAGCTGTTCGACGTGTTGCTACGACCTGAGTTGCCAGAACGGGATCCAGTGGAAGAGGTTCCGCTGCTGGAGCTGTTGCTGCTCGGACGGCTCACGTTGCTGCCACTGTTATCAGTGGTGCCCGTACGTCCTGACCCAGTGTTGGAACTGGTACCACTAGGACGGCTCACGTTGCTACCGCTGTTATTGGTAGTACCCGTACGGCCCGATCCGCTGTTGGAGCTGTTACCGCTTGGACGGCTCACGTTGCTACCGCTGTTATTGGTAGTACCCGTACGGCCTGAACCGCTGTTGGAGCTGTTGCTGCTCGGACGGCTCACATTGCTGTTATTGTCGGTGGTACCAGTGCGACCCGAACCGCTGTTGGAGCTGTTGCCGCTTGAACGGTTGACGTTGCTGCCGCTGCTGGTCCCACTGTTGTTTGGACGTGTGGTGGCGCCTGAGTTGGAGCCATTGTTAACATTGGCATTGCCACTATTGCCGCCATTAGTGCTCATGCTGCCCGGAGTACCTGAGTCATGCGGACGAACCGTAGCCTGACTGTTGTTCGTGTTCCCGTTGTTAGGAGTGGCGCCTCCATTGTTAGGTTCAACGTGGTGACCTCCCGGGATATGCCAGTTAGAGTAGTAGTTGTGCGGATAAACCGCAGGATAACCGCCATGGCTGTGATGATAGCTATAGGTGTGGAACATCGGGTTGTAATAAGGATGCATCGGCATACCTGCTACAGGAGCAGGAGGCATGATAGGACCATACCAGTCGTAGAAGTAACGGTATTCACCCGGACGATGGTAGTGACGCAGACGCGGAGGGAGCATTCTCACATAGTAGGTTTCAGTACGAGGTCCATACCAATAGAAGGTCAGAGGATCGAAATACTCGAAACTGGTAAAGGAGTAGAGCTCGCGGCCTACCGAATAGTACGGCATCACTGTATAGGTTCTCGACGGGTTGGGACGATAGGCAGGGATATCAATAGCGATTCTCTTAATGCGTCCAGGGCAGACACGCACCCGTCTTTTAGCGTAATAAGAGCCGTTATCAGGATCTAAGAAGATGTAGACGTAACCCTTATAGCGCACATCGCCAATGTTCTGCACGTCGTAGTAGAGCGTGATGGAGTTGGCGTTGTAGGTCATCACTGGCTGTGAGACCAGGATCAGTTCGGCAGGATAGCCGGTTGCTGCTTTTGTGGTGACCATTCCCATCATCAACAGGAAGGTCATAATGATTTTCTTTGCTTTCATGATGGTGTGTTTTTTAGGGTTTGACATTTTGTTTTGATTTTGTGCCTATTGGCCTTTACTTAACCAATGCCATAATCGTGCCAAACTGCTTTACCATAATGCAAAGAAAAGGCATTTCTGTCAAAAAGACAAATAAAAGAAAAAGTGATTCTATAGAGACACCTTTATACTGCTAATAATCATCTATTTAAGCAACAATAGCGGCATAGCGTCCAAATTGTCCACATAAAAACAAGCAGTCCCGCCAAAGGACGGGACTGCTACATTTTGGTTTTTGGAACTATGCCTTATCTGCCTCTTGAAGAGGAACCGGAACGGCTGCTCGATGGGGAAGAACTTCTTGAGCTGGAGCCACGGCTTGTGGAGCTTGCACTTCTGCTGCCTGAAGCGCTGGAGCTACGGCTTGGGCGGCCGACGTTACTTCCGCGGCTGCCGCTGTTGGAAGACGAACTTCTGCTTGGACGGCCGACGTTGCCAGAGCGTCCTGACTCCTGACGCGGACGATCCACATTGGTGTTGGAGCGAGATCTGCCGCTATTCTGTGGACGAAACACCGAACCGCTATTCCTTGCGCCATTGTCTTCCGGACGACGCACCGTGCTTTCGTGACGATTGCCACCATTTCCCGGTTGAGGTGCACGTGAGCTCATGCTGCCCGTGCTGTTGCCACCGTTATGCACTTCTGCTTGCGACGGCTTCGGGGCGTTAGGGCCTTGAGGCTGTGCGCCTGGGTAACCGCCTTCATGATGATAGGTGTAGGAGTGGTGATGTGGGTCGTGGTGGTAATGGCCATGCATGTGGGGATGATGACCGGGCCAGAAGCCGTCGTAGTAATAGCGCGGTCCACGGGGACGCACGTACACGCGGATGACGGGAGCTGGCTCAAATACCACATAGACGCCGCTGCGAGGTCCATTCCACCAGAAAGTCAGAGGCTCGAAGTATTCGAAGGTAGTCAGGGAAAACAGCTCCGGACCCATTTCATAATAAGGTTTGATGGTATAGGTAAAGTTGGGATCGAGACGATAAGCCGGGATATCTATGACGATTCTCTTGATCCTGCCAGGACGGACTCTGACGTATTCACGTGCGTAATAGTAGCCGTTGTCAGGTTCGAGATAAAGATAGAAATAGCCAGAATAGCGTTCATCGCCGATATTCTGGACATCGTAATACACACGTACGGAGTTGTGCGTGTAGGTCATCACCGGTTGTGAAACCAGCACTAGCTCCGAAGGGAAGTACTCTTGTGCTTTAGCCGAGATGATTCCTGCGAACAGCAAGATGCTCATCAATATCGTTTTTGCTTTCATGGTTATATGTTTTTGATAGTTCAACTTATCTTGCTACATCCCATTATCGTGCCAAACTTTCTATAACAAGAAAAGCGGTGTGGAAACCGCACCGCTTTTCAATTATTAAAAACCTAAAAATCAGTTCTCTGAAACCCTTGGTACATTCGGATAATTAATCTCCGGATGGGTTTTCAGATACTCCAGCATCAACTCGTTGGAAGTGCGGAAGGTGGTACGGCCTTCATCTTCATGCTCGTAATCGAACACCGACGACATGTAGCTGTTCATCACCACATTGTAGGTGGCATCCATATTCAACGGTTTGCCGTTCTCAAGAACGACCTTGATATCGGTCATGCTTCCATCCTCTGCTTCGGTATAAGAATAAGTGCAACCAGAACAATAGATAGGACCACCGTCGGTGACATAGCACGATTTCATCAGTTCAATGATCTCCTTGCCCGTCAGATTATATTGAACGATCTCATTGTCAAAAGGATCAAGGGCAAGCAAATCCTTAAGTGTCACCGGGCGGGCAGAAAGCGTATCGTAACGCACACCACCAGGGTTCTGGAAACCCATATCGGCACCAAGGGAATAGCGGATGGCATCGGTCATCAGCTGTCCTAAGACCTCATAAGTATCGATAGGCGTAACGTTTTGAGCCACCACTTGAGCAAAGAAGGCATTGTCGTTGTATTCGTCCACCATGGCCTGAACCTTTTCGTTTCTGTGCTTGAAGTCTTTAATAGAAAGCAACTGCATATCCTTGTCAACCAGTTTCCCTTTTTTGAAGGTGAAAGTAGACAGAGTCACAAACTTCACCCGGTTTTCGGCCTGGGTAACCATCACGCCGTTGACAAGTTGTTTTTCTGCGACACGGGTGTGACTATGTCCACCGAAGATGGCATCAAGTTGTGGAAACTTCTCGGCCAATTCACGGTCATCCTCATAACCGCAATGCGACAGAAGGAAGAGGGCGTCGCAAGAATCACGCAAGGAAAGATACTCGGGCAACACTTCTTCGATAGGACGAAAATGTGACCCATCTGCATTCTTGGGATGAAAGTCCGGCAGGCCATTCATACCCAGCTGAATACCACCGATGAAACCCAGTTTCAAACCATTGCGTTCAAGGATGAGGTAAGGCTTGCAGGGCATGTTTAGATTATCGTCGAAGGTGACGTTAGCGCAGATGTAAGGATAGTCGGCCCACCCCATCACGTCACGCAAAGCCAATATGCCGGCATCCCATTCGTGATTGCCAAAAGTGGACATATCAAAACCCACGGCGTTCATCAGTTCTACCATTGGTCGGGCAGGCTCCTCATAACGGTCGTTGATAGGATTGCCCGAACGGTTGTCACCCGCCGAAACAAGAATCAGATCGGGGTGAATGATGCGCAGACTGTCAAGCAGAGCGGCAAACTGCGGGAAGTTGTCAATGTTGGCATGCATGTCGTTGATCGAGGCGACATAAACCTTCTGCTCTTTAGGTGCACAAGCAGTGATGCAAGCCGCAAACAATGCAACAAGCACATAGGTCAAAGTCTTTCTCATGGCATTAAAGTTTAATGTAAATCCTTGATTGCGGACGCATTGGACCTGTCAGGTCAACGATATTGCCATAGGCGTCCCTGACTTCGATATTGTCAAGAGTCAAAGGCAAATGGTTGGCTCTCAGATAGGCCAGCACGGCCGATTTCACCTTGGCGCCATAATAAGTTTTTAGTTCGATGTCGTTTACAAATACTCTCATGATACAGATTATTTAAATTGATTAATAGTTTATATATTTTTGATTTAAAACTTTTTACAATATTCTTCAATAAGTCTCCAAAGCTGCATTTCATCAACTGAAAGCACAATTTTTGCCTGTTGGATATCACTCGAAGAATCTCTTTCCAAAACCATAGATTTTCCGTAATCACGGCCAGGTTTCGTCTCAACATCTACATACCTGCTGACCGAATCCACAATCAGACTCGGATCGATGACGACAGAGGCGGCCACCACATCCCAGACATAGCGGACTGGATGCGTTTTTTTGTCATATCGTGTCTTGAAAAGACGTTCCAGCATCTCTTTCACAATAGGATTGGTGATCATGGACATCAAGCGCTCATAATGCGCATCGGAGAAGACAATCTTGTTACACACGTCCAGTCCGACAATCCACTTATCGTTAATGGCAGAATGCAAAACTTCACTGACAGCAGTAGCGTCAGTCCTCCAGTTGAACTCCTTCTCCTGTTGACCAGGATTGGTGTTGAAAAACGAACCTCCCATGAAAACCACTTTACGGATTAAAGGGACAATTTCAGGAGCCTTTTCAATGGCAAGAGCCAAGTTCATGCAAGGACCGATGGAAAGAATAGTGACTTCGTTGGGATGCTTCTTTACTTCACGGATGATGAAATCCATTGCCGACGTGGTAAGCGGTGCCATGGAGGGTTTTTGCCCATATTGTTGCTCATAAAACGCTTCCCAAAATTCAGGTTTATGCCTTCTTGCCGCCCCTACATAAACGCCCTCTTCTTGTTCTTGCATCAGGTGTTCTATTCTGCCTTTCTCAATAGGAGCATCCATTCCCTGTAAAACAGGAACACCGGTACAGCCTATTGCTTCCAACTGCCGAATGGCGTATGCTGTTCCTTCGGCGACCCAAGTGTTGCCATAAGTCAAGGTAACGCCTAACAGCTCCACATAGGGACTCTGCGCCAGCATCATCATGGCGATGCCATCGTCGAACGACTCGACCATGTCCGAATCGAGAATCACCTTCTCTCGTTCGAGAGCAGACGCTGATTTTTCGCTGTTCATCGAAGAAAACGGCTGTTTCATTTTTCTGCTTTTATGGGCAAAAATACAAGAATAAATCAAAAAAACATCAACAAATAAAAACTGATTGAATATGTTTTTATATATATTTGCATCAAACTTTAAAAATTTAACATCATGAAATTAGAAGGAAGACGCGAAAGCAGCAATGTACAGGACCGTCGTGGTTCCACCGTAGCCAAGGCCGGCGGAATCGGCTTGGGAGGCATTGTATTGTTTGGTTTAATTTATCTCCTCACCGGTAGAGCACCAGACCCATCGCTATTGCAGCAGATGGGCCAGAATACCGAGGTGTCCAGCCAACAGCAACGCGAGTTCACCGAAGAAGAACAGGCTTTGGCCAAGTTCTCCAGCCAGGTGCTTGCTTCAACGGAAGACATCTGGACGAAAGTGTTCCAACAAATGGGCCGCACTTACACGCCCCCGACCATGGTACTCTACACCGATGCCGTTCAAACCGCATGCGGACAGGGCACAGCCTCTGTAGGGCCATTCTATTGCTCGGGCGACCAATGCCTTTACATCGACCTGTCGTTCTTCTCAACCATGCGCCAGCAACTAGGCATCAAGAACAAAGGCGACCTCGACTTCGCCTATGCTTATGTGATTGCCCATGAGGTGGGTCACCATGTGGAATATCTGCTCGGTATTCTTGACGCTGCGCACCAGCAGATGAGCCGTTTGAACGAAACACAGGCCAACAAGGTCAGCGTCCGTTTGGAACTCCTTGCCGACTACTATGCCGGCGTTTGGGGTCACTATGAGAACGCCACCTTCCAGAGCATCGACGATAACGACCTTCAGGAAGCCATCGAGACAGCTAAAGTCATCGGCGACAACTACCTGCAGGAGAGAGCTCGTGGCTACTCCTCGCCCGAGTCGTTCACCCACGGCACCTCTGCCCAACGTATGAAATGGCTCAAACTCGGTCTGCAGACTGGCGACATGAGCATCTCCACCTTCAATGTGGACGAGTCACAACTGTAAAAACAGCGTAACCTTACAAAAATCGCCCCGCTGATAGGTAGGGCGATTTTTTTTGTTTGTTCGTTTCAGATATTGCTATTTGGTCAGATAGTCAAGCAAACCTTGACAGCCTTCCAACACATCCAGCCATGTAGCTTCGAAATCGCCCGTGTACCAAGGGTCGGCCACATCTCCTGGACGATGCGTGTAGTCCATGAGGCGTGAGACCTTATGGTCGACATCCTCCCCTATCAACCAGTGCAGATTACGCGCATTGTTGCGGTCCATTATGATGATATGGTCGTAATATGCATAATCCCGTCGATTCATCTGGCGAGCCGTCTTACCTTCGCATCCTATGTTATGTTCGGCCAGTTTTCTTTTCGCTGGCGGATACACCGGGTTGCCAATCTCTTCGGTAGAGGTCGCCGCTGAAGCGATTTCAAACTGATTTTTCAGTCCAGCTTCATCAACGAGATGCTTCATTACAAACTCCGCCATCGGACTGCGACAGATATTGCCATGACAGACAAAAAGAATTCTATGTTTTGTTTTCATCAAATATCAACCATTTACAACACGACCAAAATCCCAAAAGCCAGAGTCAAAAAGAAAGTGTTTCGCACCTGGCGACCCAAATAGGGATCAAGCTGTTTTAAATCTGCGGTCTTTTTTATCCCTATCAAATCGTGTAAGAAAAGCGGAAAGACAATCCAAAACAAATAGGTGTACCAAGGGGTATGATGTAGGATCAGGAACAAAGTCAGGAACAGAAAAGCCATGACGATCAGCAGGACATGATACACAAAAGCGTTTTTCGACCCGATCTTAACCACTAATGTACGTTTCCCATTGGCTCTGTCGTTTTCCACATCTCTCATGTTGTTGATATTCAACACAGCATTGGAAAGGAAACCCATTGCCGAGGCTGGCAATATGATGGACCAGTCAACCATATGAGAAGCTAGATAATAGGTGCCGGCAACCGCTGCCATGCCAAAGAATAGAAAACAAAACACGTCTCCCAGACCGTAATAACCATAGGGGTGTTTGCCTAAAGTGTAAAGCAGAGCCGCCAGCAAGGCCAGCATGCCCAATGCCAGGAAAACAAGGATCCCGTTTTTGTTCAGGTCCGACACAAACAGCACCAAGACAGCACCCAACAGCAAGGTGATGAAACCGGTAACCGCGATCGCGACACGCATTTCCCTGTCGGTTATGGCACCGCTTTGCATGCCGCGTTGGGGGCCAATACGGCCTGCGGAATCGAGACCTTTCTTGAAGTCGCCATAATCATTGGCAAGATTCGACACAATCTGAAGCAAAACCCCTGTCAGGGCGGCAAAAACAAACACCCAAGGACGACATTGTCCCGCTGCAATTGCCAGGAAAGCACCCATCAAGATGCCGGAAAAAGAAAGCAGCACCGTCCGGGGACGGGCTGCTTTCATCCATGTTTTAAAAGTGGCCATAGATCTCGAAGGGTATTATCTTCTTCTCCCACTGCCTCTTCTACTGTAACCACTGTCGGAACGGGTACGGTCAGACGACCTTCTTGAAGAGCCTCTCGAACCTCTTGAGGATTCTCTGGAGGAGCCTCTGGAACTGCCTTTCTTAGTGCCAAAACCACGTTCTTCATTACGTTTCTTGCGGCTTGGACGGTCATCATCGTCGAAGAAGACATCGATGCCTTTCATAGCAAACCATTCCTCGTCAGGGATCCATTCCCTGCCGTCGCGGGAGCGTTCTGACTTGTAACGTGGCTTGTCGTCATCGATTTTTCTGCTCTTTCTCGATTTCTTCTCCTTAAAGTCGTCATCGCGACGGCGTTCAGAACGATCGGAATGTTCAGAGCGTCCGCCACGTTCATGCGATGCGCCTTTACCGCCTTTTTCACGGTCTTCGCGACTCGGTTGTTCTTTGGCAACCTCGACCACAATGCCATGAGGATTGTTGCGCGGGTCAGCAAAACATTCCAGAATCATCGGGATGTAGGCTTCCTCCACATCGACGTATGAGAAATCGTCGTACAGTTCGATACGGCCGATACGGATGTCGCGGGTATGCGTGACGTCGTTGATTTTGCCAATAATCTTTTGCGGCAGGATATGGTCATTCTTTCCAAGGCCATAATACAGGCGTTTCAGGCCAGCATCACGATCGCCATCGTGTTTACGTTCTTTCTTGCCTTTCTTCTCCTCAATCTCACTGACGTTGAGATCCATGGCATCCTTGTAGTAATCCAGGAAACGATTGAAGTTCAGTGCCACCATACGGGTGATGAGTTCTTCACGGCTCATCCACTCCAGTTTACGGAAGATGACGGGCAGGTAATCGTCAATGTCCTCGCGGTTGATATTGACATGCTCAATGCGGTCGATATGGTTGAAGAGCTGTTTCTCACAGACTTCCTTACCGGTAGGAATCATTGCCCTCTCAATCGGACGGCCGACGATCTTTTCAATCTGTTTCACCTTGCCTTTTTCACGGAGGTGAACGAGGCTGATGCAAATACCGCGTTTGTCGGCACGACCTGTACGGCCGCTACGATGGACATAGGTCTCAATATCATCGGGCAGGTTGTAATTGATGATATGGGTCAGGTCGCTGACGTCGATGCCACGGGCGGCCACGTCGGTAGCCACCAGCAGCTGAAGCGACTTCTTGCGGAAGTGATCCATCACGTTGTCGCGCATCGCCTGCGAGAGGTCGCCATGCAAAGCAGCGGCATTGTAACCATCCTGAATCAGGCTGTCTGCGATTTCCTGCGTCTCCAGTTTCGTACGGCAGAAAATGATGCCATAGATAGAAGGCGTATAGTCGATGATGCGCTTCAGCACCGAGTAACGGTCCTTGGCGGCCATCAGATAATACTTGTGGTCCACATTGGCGGTTCCAGAATTGCGTTCACCTACAGCGACCTTCACGGGGTCAGTCATGTACTTGTTAAGTATAGCCTCGACTTCTTTCGGCATCGTGGCAGAGAACAGCAATGTGTGACGTTCTTTGGGCATGTATTCCAGGATATCGTCAACCTCTTCCTGGAAGCCCATGTTCAGCATCTCGTCGGCCTCGTCAAGGATCATGGTCTTGACATTGGTGAAATCCACGCGGTTGCGACGAATCATATCGCGCAAACGGCCTGGTGTGGCAACGATAATCTGAGGTTTTTTGGCCAAGTCCTTAAACTGGACTTCGATACTGGCACCGCCATAGACGGGCACAATCAAGATTTCGGGGATGTACTTCGCGTAATTGCGCAAGTCTCTAGTGATCTGCATGCAAAGTTCACGCGTCGGACAGAGGATAAGCGCCTGGACACATCGCTGTGATTCATCGATTTTGTTCAGCAACGGCAGTCCAAAAGCAGCCGTCTTACCCGTTCCCGTCTGTGCAAGGCCCACGAAATCAACATCTTGCTCTAGCAACACAGGAATGGCTTGCTCCTGTATTGGCATTGGATTTTCAAACCCCAGCTCCTTTATAGCCTTCAACAGAGCGGGATTCAATCCAAAATCTGTAAATTGTGACATGTAATTGGATATAATTTGTAAATGAGGCCGCAAAATTAGTAATTATTAGCGAATTAGGAGACCTTTAGGACAAAAATAGTAGTATTTCAGGCGGTTTTCATCCCATATTTGAGATTTTTAGACGCTATTTTTGAGAAACATCGATGAACTAGTGAAACACTTTCTTGGCGTTTTGTTTGTAAAACCTTAATTTTGCCCTCTGAAAAATGAAACGGGTTTTCTTCTTATTTCTGTTGGTTTTAATGGTTCTGATGTCCTTTTCTTGTAAAAGAAACAGGACTTCGGAGGAAGAACCTGTGGTCGAAATCAATACGGACAGCGTTTTTTTGAGCTTGGATCATGAAGCCGTCGCAAAACGTGAAAAACAAGCTGACCGTTTCTTTACCCAATTGTGGAAGTCAGGGCTGAACGGCGTGGTGCTCTATGCCGAGCAAGGCCAGATTGTTTATGAAAAAGCCATGGGATGGAAACAGGTACAGCGTCAGCGGGACTCGTTGCATATCGATGATGCCTTTCAGCTTTCTTCCGATTCAAAGATGTTCACCGCCGAAGCCATCATGTTGCTTCATGCGCAGGGACGCCTTGATTATGATGACGACATCTGTCAATACATCCCCGAGTTTCCATACAAAGGTGTCACCATACGGCATCTGCTCAATCATCGTTCCGGCTTGCCCCGATATGACTCCATGGCGGATGAATTCTGGCCTGACCGGAAGAAGCCCTTTTCGAACGAAGCCTTGATCAAGATGCTCGTTGAACGGAAACCTGAGCCTTATGGCGCTCCCGACGCGACCTATTTTTACAACAACATCAACTATGCCCTGTTGGCATCGGTGGTTGAACGGGTTACGGGCGAGCATTTTGAGGACTTCATGAAACAAAACATATTCGACCCGCTTGGCATGAGCCATTCATACATCTATTCGATGCGGAACATGGAGTCGGTCCCCTTCTATATGGAGTGCGATGTTCCTGGTCACGAACTCTACCGAAGCGGTGCTGTAAAGCTGCAAGACGACTACTTGAACGGGGTGATGGGCGACAAAATCATGTTCTCTACCGTAGACGATATTTACAAATACAGCCTTGCTTTGGATTGCCATCTGCTATTGCCCGACACCCTGCAGCAAGAGGCCTTTCGACCTGGCTCGCCCGAGTGGAAACATGAAGAGAACTACGGTTTCGGATGGCGTATGAGCCGTGAGCATCCAGACTTCCTGTTTCATTATGGATGGTGGAAAGGCTACCGAAGCGTCATCATAAAGAACACTGTTAAAAACCGACTACTCGTCGTGCTCACCAACACGACATACAACCTGCCCAGCGAACCGATGTGGGAATTCGTCAGCGATACCTCCCGTCAACTGCCTGCCGTCTCCTTCAATCCCGATGTGGTCAGGCGCAATCTTCTTAAATAAAAAAAGGCCTTCCTCGCGGAAAGCCCTTGTCTTTTTTAAGGATTGAATCTCAATCTTTCACAATGAGCTTAAAGCCTACACCGTGAACATTCAGCAATTCCACTTGGGGATCGTCTTTGAGGTATTTGCGCAATTTAGTCACATATACATCCATTGAGCGGGCATTGAAATAAGAATCCTCACTCCAAATCTTACGCAAAGCCTCAGAGCGCTCCAAAGTCTGTCCCAAATTCTCGCAGAGCAGCAGCAAAAGATCGGATTCCTTTGAAGTCAATTTGCGGGTTTCCATGTCTCTTATCAACATATGACGAGGCGCATCAAAAACAAAACTGCCAAGTTTAAATGAATTCGGCATTGAAGTGGTGACGACACGATTCATTATGGCCCGGATGCGCAAAAGCAATTCATCCATGCTGAATGGCTTGGTGATATAATCGTCAGCACCAATCTCAAAGCCTTCACGGATATCGCTTTGTTCCGTTTTTGCTGTCAAAAAAATGATGGGAATACTACGGTTGATTTCGCGAATCTTCGTCGCTAAAGTAAAACCGTCCATGACGGGCATCATGACATCCAAAACACAAAAATCAAAATTTCCATTCTTGAATGTTTCCAAAGCCTCGCCTCCATCAGCACATAGCGTTGTTGGATAATTCTTCGCATTCAAATAACCTCGTAGAATCAATCCTAAATTCCGATCGTCTTCGGCTAATAAAATATTTACTTGTGCCATTATGTAAAAAATTAAATCTTTATCAGTTCAAACCGTTCTTTAAAAACAAATAGGACCTCTCCAATATACAAGAACTTGACGCAAAGATATGATTTTTTAAGATATGATTTTTTTATGATTTCAACATTTTTATTTAGCTTTTTTGGCCGGAATCACCAGAATGAATGTTGATCCTTCCCCTAATTCGCTCTGTAAAACAATCTTACCATGATGATATTTTGCAACTTGCTTTACATAATTCAATCCTAAGCCATGCCCTTTTACATCATGCAGATTGCCCGTATCCACACGATAAAACTCCTCAAATACATGTTTTTGATCACTTTTTTTAATGCCGAAGCCGTTGTCTTGGACAATGACTTGTGCTTTATCATCAACAATTTTTGTACTGATCGTTATTAGCGTACTGCCATATTTCAGAGCATTATCCAACAGATTCGAAATCGCATTGCCGATATGTATGCGGTCCATCCATACGACGACCTCACCTGGATGAAGGTCGGTTTTGATTTGAACCGACTTGCTGTTGGCTGTGATTTGGATCATATTAACCACCATGTTGACTGTTTCGTTCAAGTCGAAATAATCGAAGTTCGGCTGAGGAGTGCCGTTTTGGAACTGCATCAAACCCAACACCTCGTTTACTATTTGCTTGATTCTGTCATTTTCTTCACTAACGATTCGAATGTATTCGGACTCTGTCACTGCATCCTTCTTTATCGAATCGTCCTGCAAGGCCTGACACACCAGACTGATCGTCGAAACCGGGGTCTTGATTTCATGGGTCATGTTTTTCACAAAATTCTGTTTCATGGCAGAGATCTCATTCTGATGTTTTAAAAAAAGCAACATCAAGAAGAAGCAGAAGACGACCAGAAGCAAGATGAAAAACATAAAGAAATAATAACCAAAACGGCTAAAGAAAATTCTAAATGTCAGATGAGGAAAGAAAAGAATAAGTTCGTCTACATGCACCAATTCATCCGCATCCCAAAAGTACATTCTGGTCCTAAAGCCTTTGGACACCAGTTTCGAATCATAATCCGGCAAAGAATGATAAACCATCCGTGTATGGTCGACTGAATAAATGCCAAAGACATAAGGATAGGTGATTTTCTGATCGTCAACACATGTGCCCACAATGGAATCGATGGTTTCAAAACCTAAATCACGATAATTCACACGCAATGCATTCGGGACAGGTGTATTACTTGTAAAGACAGGATAGAAAGAAACGGGAGGTATTGAAAGCGAGTCTGATTCGACAGCCAGTTCAAGCCCCTCTGCCTTCGGCTGCTGTAAAGTTTGAATTTCCAAGATAGAAACCGTATTATCAAGCGCTTTCGTGACATTCTCCTCAAATTCTTCCATTCGATACCTGATGCTCCAACTGAGCAGAAAAACCTGACTCAAAACCAAAATCAACATAGCTACAAACGTCAATAACGACAAGCCCTGAAAACTAATTTTCATTCTATTCTTCATGTTTCAAAAATACAAAAACGAGCCTTGTAAAAACACAAAAAACACGATTTTTAACATAAAGCCTGGATAGTTTCGTATATTTGCAGCAAATAAAGCCTAAAACGTCATGAAAATAGAACTATCACACTTAGAGCCCTTCTTGGGCAGGGATGCGCTGAAAAATGCCGAAAAAGGAATAGCCAACGCTTATCAAACCATATACAACAAAACTGGAGCCGGCAACGATTTCCTCGGGTGGGTGCATCTGCCTTCCGAAACCGACGAGTCTCTGATTGCTGACATCGAGCAGACTGCAAAAAAACTGCGTGAAAAATCCGAATTGTTCGTCGTCGTAGGCATTGGTGGTTCCTATCTGGGCGCCCGAGCCGTCATCGAAGCCCTATCGGGACATTTCGATGCACTCAATGGTCATAAACCTTTCATCGTTTATGCGGGTCACAACATGAGTGAAGACTACTTGAAAGACCTAATCGCTCTCCTCGACAAAAAGGATTATTCCCTTGTCGTTATATCCAAATCGGGCACAACGACGGAGCCTGCCATCGCTTTCCGTATCTTGAAAGAACATCTCATTAATAAATATGGCGAGAAAGAAGCCACATCGCGCATCGTCGCCATCACCGACAAGGCTAAAGGCGCTTTGAAACAGCTTGCCAATGTCAAAGGATACAAGACCTATGTCGTCCCCGACGACGTAGGTGGCCGTTTCTCCGTGCTGACTCCCGTCGGCCTGCTGCCTATCGCCGTGGCCGGCATCGACATCCGACAGCTCATCAAAGGCGCTGTCGAAATCGAAAAGATGTGCCAAGCCAATCCGACCCTCAACGACAATATGGTATCGCAATATGCCGCTGTCCGTCAAGCCCTGTACGACATGAACAAGACCAACGAAATCATGGTCAACTATGAGCCAAGACTGGTGTATTTCTCCGAATGGTGGAAACAACTCTTCGGTGAAAGCCATGGCAAAGAGCATAAGGGCATCTTCCCTGCTTCAGTGACCTTCTCCACCGACTTGCACTCTATGGGACAATACATCCAAGACGGATTGCGCAACCTGTTTGAAACGGTCATTTCAGTCGAAAACTCCGGCCACGAACTACGTATCCCGCATGAAGACGAGGACCTCGACCAACTGAATTACATCGCCGGCAAACGCATCTCTGAAGTCAACCACAAAGCAGAATTGGGTACCATTCTGGCCCACGAAGATGGCGGTGTACCCAACATCCGTATCGTCATCCCAGAAGTCTCTGCCTTTACCCTTGGACAGCTGATTTATTTCTTCGAAATGTCGTGCGCGTTGAGCGGCTATACCTTGGGCGTCAACCCGTTTGATCAGCCTGGCGTTGAAGCCTATAAGAAAAATATGTTCGCCTTGCTTGGCAAGAAAGGTTTTGAAGAACGCACAGAAGCCCTTAGAAAAAGATTGGAAGCCTGATGAAAGACATTGAAATCATGGCGCCTGTGGGCTCCTACGAAGCCCTGTCAGCCGCCATACAAGCTGGTGCCGGAAGCGTGTATTTCGGCATTGGCAAACTGAACATGCGTTCGCGTTCCGCCAAGAACTTCACCTTGGACGATTTGCGTCAGATTGCCGAGACCTGCAACGCCCATGGGGTGAAGAGCTACGTCACCGTCAACACGGTGATCTATGACGAAGAGATTGAAGAGATGCATCAACTGCTGGATGCCATCAAAGCCAACGGCATCTCCGCCATCATCGCCTCCGACCAAAGTGTGATACAATATGCCCGGCAAATCGGGATCGAGGTGCATATGTCCACCCAGACCAACATCACCAACATCGAAGCCGTGAAATACTACTCCCAGTTTGCCGATGTGATGGTAACCGCGCGCGAACTGAATATCGGGCAGGTCAAGCACATCACGGAAGAAATCGGAAAACAACAGATCAGAGGCCCTCACGGCAATCTGGTTCGCATCGAAGTATTCTGCCATGGAGCTTTGTGCATGGCCATCTCGGGCAAATGCTATCTGAGTCTCGATAACTACAACTCCTCCGCCAACCGTGGCGCATGTCTGCAGCTTTGTCGCAGAGGCTACGAGGTGCGCGACCGTGAGGAAGGCGTAGAGCTGGCCATTGAAAACGAATACATCATGTCGCCCAAAGACCTTTGCATCCTGCCTTTCCTGGACAAAGTACTTGATGCCGGCGTGGAGGTGCTGAAAATCGAAGGCCGTGGGCGCTCACCTGAATACACCAAGGTGACGGTTGCCGTATATCATGAAGCCGTGCAAGCCATACAAGAGGGCAACTTCACGCAAGACAAGGTGGACGCATGGATGAAACGTCTCCGC
Organism: uncultured Bacteroidales bacterium; assembly: GCA_946407975.1. Classification (GTDB taxonomy): domain Bacteria; phylum Bacteroidota; class Bacteroidia; order Bacteroidales; family F082; genus Limimorpha. The sequence goes on along the minus strand of CAMJQC010000022.1, from coordinate 1,744 downwards.
AGCGTTTACAACCGAGACTTCTGGGATGGCTATTATCTAGGTAGGAAGACGGGTGAATGGACCGAAAAATACGGCTCACAGGCCACACAAACCAAGCTTTATGTCGGACAAATCACCAACTATTTCAGCAAACTTGGCGTAGCCGAAATCCGAATGGAGACCCACGACCTTAACGTTGGAGACCCGATCATGATCATAGGACCCACTACAGGTGTCTACGAAGACACTATCCCTGAGATTCGTGTCGATCTAAAGTCGGTACAGCAAACAGTTAAAGGCGAAGCCTGTTCTATTCCTGTGAAATCGCTGGTCAGACGTGGCGATAAGGTGTACAAACTGGTCCCAAGCGATTCTTTGTCATAAAAAACATGCAAAACTTTAATCTCCATACCCACAGCATCTACAGCGACGGCAAGTCTCAGCCAAGAGAAATCGTGGAAGAAGCCGTTCGTCAAGGGTTCACCACAATCGGGTTTTCAGAACACAGTCCTTTGCCCTTCGACAACAACTTCTCTGTGAAGTCATACGACATGCCGAAATATGTTGCGGAAATCGCCCAGTTGAAAGAGGAATACAAGAACAAGATTGACATTTATTGTGCCCTGGAAGCCGATTACCTTACGGGGGTTTCCGAGCCTTTTGACATTACCCAACGAAAATACAACCTAGACTATGTCATTGGCGGCGTACATCTGGTGGGACAATCTGCCAATCCCGATGAAATCTGGTTTATCGATGGCCCCAAATGGGAAGTCTATGACGAAGGCCTGCAAAAGTTCTTCAATGGAGACATACAGAAAGCCGTGAAACGTTTCTTTGAGCAAACTAACGAAATGATTGAAATCGAACAGTTTGACATCATCGCTCACTTTGACAAAATCAAGATGCATAACAGAGAACGCTATTTTCACGAAGACGAGTCCTGGTATCGCAAACTGGCTTTAGAAACGCTCGACCTTATCCGTCAGAAGGGCCTCATCATGGAGATAAACACCCGTGGCATCTATAAAAAGCGCTACAACGGATTCTACCCCTCTCCATGGCTGATGGAAGAGGCCTGCAAGATGCATATTCCCGCCATCATCTCCGCCGACGCACATCATTTCAGCGAAATCTCACTTTGCTTTGTAGAAGCTGAAGAAGCATTGAAACGAGCTGGGTACCGCAGCGTTATCAATTTCAAAAATGGGAAATGGGTTGAGGTTGAACTGTAAAGGAATGACCCATTCACAATAAAAAAAGTGCGACGATCTGTCGCACTTTTTTCATATCTGTGACATCCCTTATTTCTTCAAGAAGGCCATCACGTTGTTTTCAATGCGTTTTTTCAGATCTTCCGAGTCAGGCGCTTTCTCAAACTTATGTCCCGTAACCTTTTCGTAGAGTTCAATATAACGTTCCGAGACACTGTTAACGTATTCAGGCGTCATCTCGGGCACTCGCTGGCCTTCCTTGCCTTGGAAGCCGTTGGCCATGAGCCATTCGCGGACGAATTCTTTCGAGAGCTGCACCTGAGGCTCGCCCTTGGCGAAGCGTTCTTCGTACTGGTCGGCGATAAAATAACGTGAAGAGTCGGGGGTGTGAATTTCGTCCATCAGCACGATCTGGTCACCAATCTTACCGAACTCGTACTTGGTGTCGACGAGAATCAGGCCTTGCTTGGCGGCGATTTCGGTACCGCGTTGGAAAAGCTTGCGGGTGATGTCCTCAATCTGCACATAATCGTTCTCGCTGATGAGTCCAC
>CAMJQC010000021.1 GCA_946407975.1 uncultured Bacteroidales bacterium | reverse complement strand
AGACTGTAAATCTGTCCGGGTATCCGTTCGGTGGTTCGAGTCCACCTTCCCCCACGGTCAAGCGGAAGTAGCTCATTTGGCAGAGCGAAAGCCTTCCAAGCTTTAGGTGGCGGGTTCGAGCCCCGTCTTCCGCTCAGATGAACAAACAAGCCGATGTAGCTCAGCGGTAGAGCACTTCCTTGGTAAGGAAGGGGTCGGGAGTTCAATTCTCCCCATCGGCTCGATTTTTTATGGATAAGAGTTCATAACCTTAAATAGAAAAGTAAAATGGCAAAAGAAAAATTCGAAAGAACTAAACCGCACGTCAACATTGGTACTATCGGCCACGTTGACCACGGCAAGACCACTTTGACCGCTGCTATTACCTTGCACCTGGCCAAAAAAGGTCTGTCAGAGATTAAATCCTTTGACTCCATCGACTCTGCTCCTGAAGAAAAGGAAAGAGGTATTACCATCAATACTGCTCACGTTGAGTATCAGACTGAAAAACGTCACTATGCTCACGTTGACTGCCCTGGCCACGCTGACTATGTGAAGAACATGGTTACTGGTGCTGCCCAGATGGACGGCGCTATCATCGTTGTGGCTGCTACCGATGGTCCTATGCCGCAGACCCGTGAGCACATCCTGCTCGCCCGTCAGGTCGGTGTGCCTCGCCTGGTTGTCTTCTTGAACAAGTGCGACCTTGTCGACGACGAAGAGCTGCTCGAACTCGTTGAAATGGAAGTCCGCGACCTCCTCAGCAAGTACGAATTCGATGGCGAAAACACGCCTATCATCCGTGGTTCCGCTCTGGGCGCTCTGAACGACGACCCGAAATGGACTCCTTGCATCGACGAGCTCATGGAAGCTTGCGACACTTGGATTCCTGAACCTCAGCGTGCCGTTGATAAACCGTTCCTGATGCCTATCGAGGACGTGTTCTCCATCACTGGCCGTGGTACCGTTGCTACCGGTCGTATCGAAACCGGCGTCATCAAAGTTGGTGATCCTGTCGATATCCTCGGTATGGGTGCTGAAAAGCTGAAGTCAACCGTTACTGGTGTTGAAATGTTCCGTAAGATCCTCGAAGAAGGTGAAGCTGGCGATAACGCTGGTCTGCTGCTCCGTGGTATCGATAAGGATGAGATCCGTCGTGGTATGGTTATTGCCAAGCCAGGTTCGGTGAAGCCTTACAAGCATTTCAAGGGTCAGGTCTACGTTCTGTCAAAGGAAGAAGGCGGCCGTCACACTCCATTCAGAAACAAGTATCGTCCTCAGTTCTACTTCAGAACCACTGACGTTACCGGTGAAATCACCCTTCCTGATGGAATGGAAATGGTTATGCCTGGTGACCACGTCACCATCGACGTTAAGTTGATCGCTGAGATCGCTATGGACAAAGGTCTGCGTTTCGCTATCCGTGAAGGCGGTCGTACCGTCGGCTCAGGCCAAGTCATCGAGATCATCGACGATTAATGAGTCAAACAGTATTAAGGGAGGTGGGATAACTGCCTCCCTTGATTTACGGGCGTAGCTCAGTTGGTAGAGCATCGGTCTCCAAAACCGAGTGTCGAGAGTTCGAGCCTTTCCGCCCGTGCTTTTTATTAAGGTTCAATAGAAGATGAGATTTATAAACTACATTAAAGAGTGCTACACGGAGCTCAAGGAGAAGGTCACTTGGCCTACTTGGCCCGAATTGAGAAGTAGCGTGATTGTTGTGTCCATTGCTTCCCTAATAATCGCCTTGGTGGTTTTTCTGATGGACATTTCCTTCAAAAATCTGTTAGAAGCGTTTTACGGACTGTTCTGATAGATTGTACGTTGAATCTTGATGAGCAATTATTGGCTAACTTATTAATTTTGTCAGGAAGATGAGCGACACGAACGAACTGAAATGGTATGTGGTCAGGGCCATCTCTGGTAAGGAAAAGAAGGTTAAAGAATACCTTGAATCCGAAATCAAGAGACTCAACCTGCAGGACCTCATCCCTACGGTTTTGATCCCGACAGAGAAGTATTTCGAAGTCAAGAACGGCAAGAAGGTATGCAAAGAGCGTAACTACCTGCCGGGCTATGTGCTTGTGGAAGCTGTTCTGGTGGGCGAGGTAGTTCATGTCATCAAGGACGTTCCAAACGTGCTTGGCTTCTTGGGTACGAATGGTGAACCCGACCCGCTTCGTCCCATTGAAGTGAAGCGTATCCTTGGCAAGATGGACGAGCTCCAAAGCATGGGCGCTGGCAGCGATGTCATGTTCATGGTGGGGCAGTCGGTCATTGTCAACGACGGTCCTTTCAGCACCTTCCAAGGTATCATCGAAGAGGTGAACGAAGAGAAGAAGAAGCTGAAGGTGGCGGTGAAGATATTCGGTCGCAAGACCCCGTTGGAACTGAGTTTCTTCCAGGTGAAGTTGGAGAGCTAAACAATAGTTGTGAGTTAAAATTGTTGCCTTATTACACTTAATTAAGGATTAAAGAAATGGCAAAAGAAGTAAGCGGATTAATTAAATTGCAAATCAAAGGAGGAGCTGCGAATCCCGCCCCGCCCGTCGGTCCCGCTCTGGGTTCGAAGGGTGTGAACATCATGGAATTCTGCAAGCAGTTCAACGCCCGTACACAGGATCAGGCTGGCAAGGTTTTGCCCGTCATCATCACTGTGTATAAGGACAAGTCTTTCGATTTCATCGTGAAGGCTTCGCCCGTGGCGGTTTCCATCATCGAGGCTGCGAAGATCAAAGGCGGATCCAAGGAACCCAACCGTACGAAAGTCGGTTCGCTGACTTGGGACCAAGTGAGAGACATCGCTGCCAATAAGATGAAGGACATGAATTGCTTCACCATCGAGTCCGCCATGTCTATGGTTGCTGGTACAGCCCGTAGCATGGGAGTGAAGATTACAGGCGAATCACCTTTAAAGAAAGACTAATGTCTTCAATGCATTTGTAGAACAAACAAAAAGTTAGTTAAATGTCAAAAGTATCCAAACAGAGGAAAGAAGCTTTGGCTAAGTTCGACAAAAGCAAGAGTTACTCCTTAAGCGAAGCGGTTGATATCGTAAAACAAATCACTTACACCAAATTTGATGCTTCAGTTGACCTGAACATCCGTTTAGGCGTTGACCCCCGTAAGGCCAATCAAATGGTCCGCGGTTCAGTCACATTGCCTCACGGCACCGGTAAGGTCGTGCGCGTTTTGGTTCTCTGCAACCCTGACAAGCAGCAAGAGGCATTGGACGCTGGTGCCGATTATGTCGGCCTGGATGACTACATTCAGAAGATTAAGGAAGGTTGGACTGATATCGACGTTGTGATCACTACTCCTAACATCATGCCTAAGGTCGGTGCCCTCGGCCGTATCCTCGGTCCCCGTGGATTGATGCCGAACCCGAAGACTGGCACGGTTACGATGGAAGTGGGTAAAGCCGTTCAAGAGGTTAAAGCCGGTAAAATCGACTTTAAAGTCGACAAATACGGTATCATCAACGCCGCTGTCGCTAAGATGAGTTTCTCTCCAGAAAAGATTGTTGATAACGCCAAAGAGCTTATCCAGGCTGTTATCAAGTTGAAACCAGCTGCTGCTAAAGGTACGTATGTGAAAAGCATATATGTCTCTAGCACAATGAGTCCGGGTGTGCAAATCGATTTGAAATCAGTAGCAAACTAATTTTGAAAGGAAGTTATTGTAATGAGAAAAGAAGATAAACAAACCCTTATCGACTCCTTGCTGAACGAATTGCAAGCTTGTCCTAATTTCTATCTGACCGACATTTCAGACCTCAACGCTGAAAAGACCAGCCAGCTTAGAAGACAATGCTTCAATAGTGGTATTAAGATGATCGTCGTTAAGAACGCTCTGTTGCACAAAGCAATGGAAAAGACCGGTAAGGACTATGAAGGTCTTTATGACGTTCTGAAGGGATCTACTGCTGTCATGTTTTGCGAGACCGGTAACGCTCCCGCCAAACTGATAAAGAATTGCCGTAAGACCAGCGATAAGCCCATCCTGAAAGGTGCTTTCATCGAAGAGTGCTGCTACATTGGCGACAATATGATCGACGCCCTGTGCAACATCAAGTCGAAGAATGACCTCATCGCCGATGTCATCGCCCTGTTGCAGTCACCGATGAAGAACGTCCTTGGCGCTCTGCAGTCTGGTGGTCACAAGCTCTCCGGCATACTCGAAACACTCTCTGAAAAAGCTGAATAAGAATATAGGAGTGTACAATTAGTACGAATAGAAAAGAAAAGTAAATCAATTAACAATTAAAAAATAAATTAAAATGGCAGATCTTAAAGCTTTTGCTGAACAATTAGTGAATCTTACCGTTAAAGAAGTTAACGAACTCGCTACCATTTTGAAAGAAGAATATGGTATCGAACCTGCAGCCGCCGCTGTTGCTGTTGCTGCTCCTGGCGCTGGTGGTGAAGCCGCCGCTGCTGCTGAAGAAAAGACTTCTTTCGACGTCATCCTGAAGTCCGCCGGTGCTCAGAAACTGGCTGTCGTCAAGTTGGTGAAAGAACTCACAAGCCTCGGTCTGAAGGAAGCTAAGGAACTCGTTGACGCAGCTCCTAAGGCTATCAAGGAAGGCGTGAGCAAAGACGAAGCTAATGCACTCAAGGCTCAACTCGAAGAAGCTGGTGCAGAAGTTGAAGTTAAATAAGAAGGATTCATATCCACATTAGTGGCATTCAACCTCAGTTCCAAAGGCAATTTTGGGACTGAGGTTTGTGCCTATTTATCCGTTTAACGGACTACTCCTTGGGTTTTCCTATCGTCTTCCTCGTTTTTTTACCCCTAAAAATTACATACATTGACTACAAACAAATCTGAAAGAATTAGCTTCGCGTCTATTAAGAAGCCCTTCGAATATCCTGATTTTCTGGATATTCAATTGCAGTCATTCAAAGACTTCTTCCAACTGGAAACCAACCCCGACAACCGTAAGCATGAAGGCTTATATCAGGTGTTTGCCGAGAACTTTCCAATTACTGACGCAAGAAATAACTTCCTGCTCGAGTTTCTCGATTATTTCATCGACGCTCCGCGCTACAGCATCTCGGAATGCATCGAACGCGGCCTGACCTACAGCGTGCCTTTAAAGGCCAAGCTGAGACTGTCGTGCACCGATGAGGAACATGAGGACTTCGAGACTGTCGTGCAGGATGTTTACCTGGGCATGATTCCTTATATGACGCCTCGTGGCACCTTCGTGATCAATGGTGCCGAACGCGTCGTGGTCTCCCAGCTGCACCGTTCTCCTGGCGTTTTCTTTGGCCAAAGCCAACACGCCAACGGCGCTATGCTGTACTCCGCCAGAATCATCCCATTCAAAGGCTCATGGATGGAATTCTCTACGGACATCAACAATGTGATGTATGCATACATCGACCGTAAGAAGAAATTGCCCATCACCACCCTTCTGCGTGCAATCGGTTATGAATCGGACAAAGCGATTCTCGACCTGTTTGGACTGGCTGAAGAACTGAAGGTGAATAAAGCCGCTTTGAAACGTTCATTAGGACGCCGTCTCGCCGCCAGAGTCCTTAAGACCCATGTGGAGGACTTCGTGAATGAAGATACCGGTGAGGTTGTGACCGTCGAACGTAATGAGGTTATTATTGAGCGTGACACTGTGCTTGAGGAAGAGCACATTGCAAAAATCATAGATTCAGGAGTGAAAACCATCCTGCTTCACAGCGAACTTACCGCTGAAGATAAGGAGAAGGCGTCAGACTACTCTGTGATATTCAACACCTTGCAGAAGGATATATGCAACTCTCAAAAGGAAGCTGTTGAGTATATCTATCGTCAACTTCGTAATGCTGAACCGCCCGATGAGGAAACCGCCCGTACTATCATCTCAGGTTTGTTCTTCTCCAATAAGAGATATGACCTGGGATTGGTCGGTCGTTACCGTATCAACCGTAAGTTGAATCTTGACATCCCTGAAGATGTCACCGTGCTTACCGATAAGGACATCACCGCCATTATCAGATATTTGGTTGATCTGATTAGCAGCAAGGCCGAAGTGGATGATATCGATCACCTGAGCAACCGTCGTATCCGTACTGTGGGCGAACAGCTTTATGCCCAGTTTGGCGTCGGCCTCGCCCGTATGGCCCGTACCATTAGAGAGAGAATGAACGTTCGTGATAACGAAGTGTTTACCCCAACCGACCTGATTAACGCCAAGTCGTTGTCTTCGGTGATCAACTCTTTCTTTGGCACCAACCAGTTGTCGCAGTTCATGGACCAGACCAATCCGCTGTCTGAGGTGACGCATAAACGCAGAATCTCCGCCTTGGGTCCTGGCGGTCTGTCACGTGACCGTGCTGGATTTGAGGTGCGTGACGTTCACTATACGCACTATGGCCGTCTTTGTACCATTGAGACACCTGAAGGTCCTAACATCGGTCTGATTTCATCACTCTGCGTGTTCGCTAAGATCAATGATCTGGGCTTTATTGAGACACCTTACCGCGAGGTGAAAGACGGTAAAGTCGATTTCGATAACCAACCAGTGTATCTGACAGCAGAGTTGGAAGAGAACAAGGTTATTGCTCAGGCCACCACTCCGATGGATGACGAAGGCAGGTTCACAGAAAGCCACATCAAAGCCCGTCAGATCGCAGATTATCCTATCGTCACACCTCAAGAGATCGAACTGATCGACGTAGGTCCTAACCAAATTGCTTCTATCGCCGCTTCTTTGATTCCTTTCTTGGAACACGACGATGCTAACCGTGCTTTGATGGGATCGAACATGATGCGTCAGGCTGTGCCTTTGATGAATCCTGAAAGTCCTATCGTGGGAACAGGTATCGAGCCTTATGTGGCCCGTGACTCCCGCGTCCTGATTGTCGCTGAAGGTGATGGTGAGGTGACGTTCGTCGATTCAACGAAGATCACAATTAGATATGACCGTACCGATGAAGAACGCTTGGTTAGCTTCGATGAAGACTCCAAGACTTACGAGCTGACAAAGTATGTGCGTACAAACCAAAGTACGAGCATCAATATTAAGCCAATTGTTCGCAAAGGTCAGCATGTCACAAAGGGTCAGATCTTGACGGAAGGCTATGGCACTCAAAACGGCGACCTCGCCTTGGGTCGTAACCTGAAAGTGGCCTTTATGCCATGGAAGGGTTACAACTACGAGGATGCCATCGTGATTTCCGAACGCATCGTCAAGGAAGATTTGTTCACATCTATCCATATCGAAGAATTCTCACTCGAAGTCCGCGATACAAAACGCGGTATGGAAGAGCTCACCAATGATATTCCTAACGTAAGTGCCGATGCTACCAAGGATTTGGACAGCAATGGCTTGATCCGTGTGGGCGCTGAAGTCAAGGAAGGTGATATTCTGATTGGTAAAATCACGCCTAAGGGTGAAACCGATCCTACTCCTGAAGAGAAACTCTTGCGCGCCATCTTTGGCGATAAGGCTGGCGATGTTAAGAATGCCTCTCTGAAGGCAGGTCCTTCGATGAAGGGCGTCGTCATCGGGAAACGCCTCTTCTCACGCCTGCAAAAAGACCGTAAGGCAAGGGCTAAGGACAAGGAAGACATAGCAAAGATCGATGCCGCCGCCACGAAGGAACTTGGCGAGTTGAAGAACGTACTCATCGAGAAACTGATGTCTGTCCTTTCTGGCCATGTGTCAGCTGGCGTGAGCAATAACTTTAAGGAGGTGAAGATTTCCAAGAAGACGAAATTCTCTGCCAAGGTTTTGCAGGAAATCGATTTCACGAGTATCAACCACAACAAGTGGACCTCTAGTGAAAAAATCAATCGTCTTGTAGCGGCCATGATAGACAACTATATGGTGAAATATAAGGAGATTGAAGGTAAGTATAACCGTGAAAAGTATGTTGCCAGCGTTGGTGATGAACTCCCGAATGGCATCATCCAGATGGCTAAGGTCTATGTGGCCAAGAAGCGTAAGCTGATGATTGGTGATAAGATGGCCGGCCGTCACGGTAACAAGGGTATTGTTTCGAAGATAGTCCGTGCCGAGGACATGCCGTTCTTGGCAGATGGTACTCCTGTTGATATCGTTTTGAATCCTCTGGGTGTGCCTTCGCGTATGAATTTAGGTCAGATTTATGAGACAGTCCTCGGATGGGCTGGCCATGAATTGGGTCTGAAGTTCGCTACGCCTATCTTTGACGGTGCGACACTCGACGAGATTAACGCTTACATGCGTAAGGCTGGCCTTCCTGAAAATGGCAGAATTCAGCTTTATGACGGCGAGACGGGAGAACCCTTCGATCAACCTGCTACAGTCGGTTATATCTATATGCTGAAGTTGCATCATATGGTCGATGACAAGATGCATGCCCGTTCCATAGGCCCATATTCGTTGATTACACAACAGCCTCTGGGTGGTAAAGCCCAGTTTGGTGGTCAGCGTTTCGGTGAAATGGAGGTTTGGGCTCTCGAAGCATTCGGCGCTAGCAACGTGCTTCAGGAGATCCTTACCGTCAAGTCGGACGATGTCAATGGTAGAGCCAAAGCCTATGAGGCTATCGTGAAGGGCGACAACATGCCTGTTCCAGGAACGCCAGAATCGTTCAATGTGCTTGTCCACGAACTCCGCGGCTTAGGCCTCGAGATTACGTTTAAGGATGCAGACGGCAACGTCTTGAAATGATGTTTTTAAAGTAGAAAAAATTATAGGTAAAATATGGTCAACAACCCAATTAACAGCAATTTTGCCAGTATTACGATTAGTCTGGCGTCTCCCGAATCGATTCTTGCTCGTTCACATGGCGAGGTGTTGAAACCGGAGACCATCAACTACCGTACCTATAAACCCGAACGTGACGGATTGTTCTGCGAAAGGATTTTCGGTCCTGTAAAGGATTGGGAATGCCATTGCGGTAAGTACAAACGCATCAGATATAAGAACATCATCTGCGACCATTGCGGTGTTGAGGTGACGGAGAAGAAGGTCAGACGTGAACGCATGGGACACATCAAGCTGGTGGTTCCAGTAGCGCATATCTGGTACTTCCGTTCTCTGCCGAACAAGATCGGTGCTTTGCTCGGAATCCCCACGAAGAAACTGGATCTGATCATCTACTATGAACGTTATGTCGTCATTCAAGGCGGTGCTTTGGAAGGAAAAGAAATTCCTAACGATCCTGAAAACCGTAAGGTCGGAAAGTTGGAATTCCTTACCGAAGACCAGTATCTTGATTTGCTTGAGCAACTTCCGGCAGATAACCAATACTTGAAGGATGATGACCCGAACAAGTTCATTGCTAAGATGGGTGCTGAAGCCATACAGGACCTGCTGTCGAAGCTGGATCTGGAAGCCGAAGCCAACAGGCTCCGTGCTGAAGCCAACGAAGCCAAAGCCCAACAGCGCAAGCAGGATCTGCTGAAGCGTTTGCAGGTGTTTGAGGCTTTCCGTGAGGCCAATAAGCATATTGAGAATCGTCCAGAATGGATGATTGTCGAAGTTGTCCCCGTCATTCCACCTGAGTTGCGTCCGCTTGTTCCGTTGGATGGTGGCCGTTTTGCCACTTCCGACCTGAATGACCTCTATCGCCGTGTGATTATCCGTAATAACCGTCTGAAGAGATTGAAGGAAATCAACGCACCTGAGGTGATTTTACGTAACGAGAAGCGTATGCTGCAGGAAGCTGTCGACTCCTTGTTTGATAACTCAAGAAAGTCAAGCGCGGTGAAGAGCGACTCTAACCGTCCGCTGAAATCTTTGAGCGACAGTCTGAAAGGTAAGCAAGGCCGTTTCCGTCAGAACTTGCTCGGTAAACGTGTCGACTACTCTGGTCGTTCCGTTATCGTTGTGGGTCCCGACCTTCACATGAACGAATGTGGTCTGCCTAAGGATATGGCTTCGGAGCTGTTCAAGCCGTTCATTATCCGCAAGTTGATTGAACGCGGTATCGTTAAAACGGTGAAATCCGCCAAGAAGATTGTGGATAGAAAAGACCCGGTCGTTTGGGACATCCTCGAGAATATCCTGAAAGGTCACCCGATTTTGCTGAACCGTGCTCCTACCTTGCACCGTCTGGGTATCCAGGCCTTCCAGCCAAAGCTGATCGAAGGTAAGGCTATCCGCTTGCATCCGTTGGTCTGTACGGCTTTCAACGCTGACTTCGATGGTGACCAGATGGCTGTTCATGTACCGCTTGGTAACGCTGCCGTGCTCGAAGCTCAGATTCTGATGCTTGCCTCGCATAACATCTTGAATCCTTCCAATGGTGCGCCTATCACGCTGCCTTCACAAGATATGGTTCTTGGTTTGTATTACATCACCAAGCCCCGTAAGAGTACGCCCGATCATCCCGTGAAGGGCGAAGGCATGTCGTTCTATTCACCAGAAGAGGTTATCATCGCTCACAATGAAGGACGTGCCGATATGCACGCTGTCATCAATGTGAAGGTTAAAGTGCGTGAAAACGATCAGATTGTAACCAAGAAGATTGAAACGACCGTGGGCCGTGTGGTCTTCAACCAGGTCGTCCCTGAAGGTTTTGGCTACATCAACCAGTTGTTGACGAAGAAGTCTTTGCGTACTATCGTGGGCGAGATGGTTCGTCTGCAAGGTACTGCCATCACGACCAAGTTCCTTGACGATATCAAGAACATGGGTTATTACATGGCTTATAAAGGCGGACTTTCGTTCAACCTGGGCAATGTGCTTGTGCCAGCCGTGAAGGGTCAACTTATCGAAGAGGCCAATGGCAAGGCAGCTGAAATCCGCGAATATGAGAAGATGGGCTTTATGGGTCCTAACGAACGTTATAACCAGATTGTCGACCTTTGGACCGATGTCAACGCCAAGCTGACTCGCGAGGTAATGGATGTGCTTTCGTCTGACGATCAGGGATTTAACCCTGTCTATATGATGTTGCACTCTGGCGCTCGTGGTAGTGAGGCTCAGGTTTCACAGCTTTGCGGTATGAGAGGTCTGATGGCCAAGCCTATGAAAGCTGGTTCAGGTGGTTCGGAAATCATTGAGAACCCGATTCTGTCCAACTTCCAAGAAGGCCTTTCGGTTTTGGAATACTTCATCTCCACCCACGGTGCCCGTAAGGGTTTGGCTGATACCGCTCTGAAGACCGCTGACGCTGGTTATCTGACCCGTCGTCTGGTTGACGTGGCGCACGATGTCATCATCACCGAGAAAGACTGCGGTACACTCCGTGGTTTGACGATCTCCCGTGGCGAAGAGAAGAAGGAGCCTGGAAAGCACTCCTTGCTCTATGACCGTATCCTTGGCCGTGTTGCTTTGCATGATGTGTTCCATCCTCAGACTGGCGAACTGATCGTCGCAGGTGGTGATGAAATCAACGAAGAACGTGCCGAGGCTATCGATGAATCACCTCTGGATAATGTGGAAATCCGTTCCGTCTTGACCTGTGAGTCAAAACGCGGCGTATGTGCTAACTGCTATGGCCGTAACCTGTCGTCCAGCAAACTGGTACAGAAAGGTGAGGCCGTGGGCGTTATCGCTGCACAGTCCATCGGTGAGCCTGGTACCCAGCTGACACTGCGTACCTTCCACCAAGGTGGTAAGGCATCGAAGGGATTGGTTGTTTCAAGCGCAGAAGCCAAGTACGATGGTTATCTAGAGATTGAAGAACTCCGTTCTGTCAACGTTGAGAAGGATGGACGTAAATATCAGGTCGTCATCGGCCGTTCGGCTGAACTGAAGTTGCATGACAGCCATACCGATGTGGTCCTGATGACTACCAATATCCCATATGCAGCCAAGTTGTATTTCGGCAACGGCGATACCGTGAAGAAGGGAGATTTGCTGTATGAATGGGACCCCTACAACGCTTCAATCATCTCTGAATACGCTGGTGAGGTTCGTTTCCAAAACGTCATCGAAGGCGTTACCTATCGTACGGAGACGGTTGCAGAGACCGGATTTAATGAACGTGTAATCATCGAAGGCCGCCGTGGCGCCAAGAATCCTCTTGTCGAGATTGTTGACAAGAAGGGAGAGGTGCTCGTTTCCTATGACCTTCCTGTCGATGCACACGTCGTCGTTGAAGAAGGCGATAAGATCGAAGCTGGACATCAGCTGGTCCGTATTCCTCGTAACGTGTCGGGTGGCGGTGATATCACCGGTGGTCTGCCACGTGTCCAGGAACTGTTCGAAGCCCGTAATCCTATCGACCCGGCTATTGTTTCTGAAATCGACGGTATCGTCCATTTGGAGAAAAAGTTGAAACGTGGCAACCGTGAGGTGGTCGTTGTCGCCAAGACAGGCGAAGAACGCCGTTATCTCATTCCTACCTCCAAGCAAATTCTGGCTCAGGAGAACGACTTCGTCAAAGCTGGACAGCCTCTGTCTGATGGTATCATCACTCCTGCCAGTATTCTGGCTATCATGGGTCCCATGAAGGTTCAGGAATACATCGTCAACGAAGTGCAGAGCGTGTATCGTTCACAAGGTGTGGTCATCAACGACAAACACTTTGAGGTCATTGTCCGTCAGATGATGCGTAAGGTTGAGATCATCGAACCTGGTGATACGCGTTTCCTGCAAGGCGAATTGGTTAACAAGTTGACCTTCCAGGAAGAGAACGATGAAATCTATGGTAAGTTCTTCGTTTTGGATCCAGGCGCTTCCGAGACTTTGCAAGCAGGTCAGATCGTTTCTGCCATGAAACTTCGTGAAGAGACGTCAGCCCTGAAACGTAAGGATTTGGCGCTGCCTGTAACGCGTCCAGCTCAGCCGGCTACGGCTACCCAAGTGCTGCAAGGTATCACCCGCGCTGCCTTGGCTACCGATAGTTTCATTTCGGCAGCCTCATTCCAGGAGACGACGAAAGTGCTCACTAACGCTGCTATCTCTGGCAAGACAGACTATCTGCTTGGCATGAAAGAGAATGTCATCGTTGGTCACAAGATCCCTGCCGGTACCGGCTTGCGTGAATACGATGACCTTATCGTCGGTTCTCGTGAAGAGTATGAAGCCATCCTTGAAAAGGTAGAAGAAAAAGAGCTATTTGAGGACAAATAAACCAATATTGATTTGACTTATGGAAGACAACAAGAAACAATTGAATATTGAGTTGACGGATGAAATCTCTGGCGGCGTTTATTCAAATCTCGCCATCATCTCTCATACGCCAAATGAATTTGTCGTTGACTTTGCACAGATTATGCCAGGTGCTCCTAAAGCCAAGGTTAGATCGCGCATCGTCATGACACCTCAGAATGCAAAGCGTCTTTTCAAGGCTTTGGCTGAAAACATCAACCGATACGAAACGCAATATGGCAACATCAAGGACTCAGGCGATAAAATGCCTCCGTTCACGATGGGAGGACCTACTGCACAGGCTTAATTCGTATCCTTTGACAAGAATAAAGGCGGACTCTTTGAGCCCGCCTTTATCGTTATATTGAACGGAGATCATCCTATTTTTGGAGCGTGCTCCGCGTTATCGGTCACAGCCTCGAAATAAGGCTTTTTTTCAAAGCCGAAGATCTTGGCAATGATATTGGCAGGGAATCTGCGTATGTTTTGGTTGTAAGTCATAGCCTGTTCGTTGAAACGCTTGCGTTCCGTTTGGATGCGGTCCTCGCAACCGGCGAGTTGCGCCTGCAGGTCAAGGTATTCCTGATTGGCTTTCAGGTCAGGGTAGTTTTCAGCTGTGATGATGAGGCGGTTCAATGAGTTGGTGAGGTCGTTTTGAGCCGTTTCGAATTCTTGAAACTGTGCCTCGTTGCCTTCTTCGACGACAGTCGAAGCTGCTTTGGCACGCGCTTCAGTGACAGCGACGACTGTGGCTCCTTCGTAATCGGCATAGCTCTTTACGACGGCGACGAGGTTGGGTATCAGGTCGGCACGGCGTTGATATACGTTTTCTACCTGTCCCCATGAAGTGGTCATGGCTTCTTGCGCTTTGACAAGACGGTTGTAGGTAACGGCGCCCCAGCCGATAAGAACGGCCAGAATGATAACGATGATGGTCCAGGTCTTTTTCATGGCTTATAGGAATTCTATCTTGTCTTCGGTAGTGTTCTTCTCGCAATAGTGACAGTGCAGTTTGATATGTCCTTCGGCATCTTTGATGACACGGAATTTGGTGGGCACATCATGTTCTTTATTGGTGATGCAGTTCGGGTTAAAGCATTTTACAATGTGCTCGATGCTTTCCGGGATGCTTGCAGTCTGTTTCTTGATGACTTCGTAATCCTTGATCTCGATGATGGAGGCGGTGGGAGCCACAAGGGCGATTTTGTTCACTTCTTCGGGGGCAAAGTATTTGTCGGACACTTTGATGAATCCTTTTGTGCCGTACTTCTTACTTTCTACATTGGTGCCGAAATACATCGGGTTGTTGACTTTTTCCAGTCCCAGGATTTTGACGACTTGAAACACTCTGTCGGCAGGGATATGATCAATGACGGTTCCGTTTTCAATAGCGGAAACGATGAGTTCTTTTCTTTTTTCCATAATTGTGAATTTAAAGATTTAAAATTTTAAGATTCAAGATTCAACTATTTAGATTCATCTGGAGACTTGTATTTAGTTCCTTTCATTTCTGAGCTTTGCAAATAATCGATGAAACTGCAAATTGATTTAGAAATTTCTTCTGACTGAGTTTTTAATGCTTCAAATTGTTCTTCTGGCAAGAACCCGTAGTCAAACGCACGGTAGAGTTGGCTTCTAGATTCTCCGCAGGATCCTTTTGCATAATATAGGAACTGCTTGAACTCTCCATTGCCATTTCTCTCAAAGCCTTCAGCTATGTTGTCCATAATCGAACCTGATGATGCTCGGATTTGTGAACACAGCCGAAACTCTTTTGAAAACTCACCTTCTTTGGAAGCCCAAAACACCTTTTTGGAGAAATCACGAGCTTCCTGCCAAATTGGTAAATCTTCAAACCTTTTGTAACTTGCCATAATTTTTAATTCTAAAATATTGAATTTTGAATTATTTTAACCCAAGTATTGATGCGATAAGTGCCTGACGGGCATAGACGCCGTTCTGGGCCTGTTGGAAATAATATGCCTTCGGGTTGGCATCGACATCGACGTGGATTTCGTTGACACGTGGCAATGGGTGCAAAACACGGCAATTGGGTTTTGAATTGTCAAGCATGTAGTTGCGAAGCACATAGGAGTCCTTCACTTTCTCGTATTCTTCAGGATCGGGGAAACGTTCACGCTGGATGCGGGTCATGTAGATGATGTCGGCACTCGGGATGCCGTCTTCGAGTTCGGTGTATTGGTTGTATTCCAAATGCGCATCCTTGATGTGCTGCTTTACCACGCTTGGCAGTTTTAGCTCTACAGGTGAAACAAGGTTGAACTTGGTGTTGTAATGGCTCATGGCTTCCACCAGACTGTGGACCGTGCGGCCGTATTTCAGGTCGCCTACCAAAGTGATGGTGAGGTTGTCGAGGGTGCCTTGCGTCTTGCGGATGCTGTAAAGGTCGAGCAGACACTGAGTGGGGTGCTGGTTGGCACCGTCGCCAGCGTTGATGACTGGCACTTTTGAGACTTCCGAAGCAAATCTGGCAGAACCCTCGATGGGGTTGCGCATGACGATCAGGTCGGCATAGCTGGCCACCATGGTGATGGTGTCGGCAAGCGATTCGCCTTTTTGAATGCTTGTGCCTGCCGTGCTGCTGAAGCCGATGACATTGCCGCCAAGCAGTTGGATGGCGGTCTCGAAGCTCAAACGGGTTCGGGTCGAAGGCTCGAAAAACAACGAGGCGATGATGCGCCCGTTCAGTAGATTCTGATGCGGGTTTTTCTCGAAATCCTCTGCGATGTCCAGGACATGACAGATTTCTTCAGGCGTGTAATCGCTGATGGAAATCAGACTGCGGTTTTTAAGAGAGATTGGCATAAAGATATGTTTTTAATGTTGTTGCGAATAAAAAAAAGACGGTCAACAATTTTGACCGTCGGTATGTAAAAATTTGAAATTCAATGTTAAGGAATCAGAAGATTCCTTTTTAATAAGACTATCCGGTGACTTTTTTAAACGAATCATCGGAATGCAAAAATACATCTTTTTCAATAAAAAAGGTCTTTTTTTACTATTTTTGTGCAATTAAAAGTTTAGCTATGTTAGAAGAAATATTGAAGCAGCTGTTTCTGAATTCGTTCAAGAACTTGTATGGACAGGAGGCTCCCGAACAACAAGTAAGTTTTCAGAAAACCCGTCCTGAATTTGAAGGCGATATGACCGTTGTGGTCTTTCCTTTTGTGAAGTTGGCTGGGCGCAATCCCCAGCAATTGGCGCAGGAGATGGGCGAGGAGATGCTTAAGGAATCGGATATGATCGCCAAGTTCAACGTGGTTAAAGGTTTCCTTAATATCCTTATTTCAGATCATTTTTGGATGTCTTTCTTCAAGGAAAACCACGGGAATCGTGGCTTTGGAAGGAAGCCTGTTTCAGGCAAATCAGTGGTTGTTGAGTATTCCTCTCCGAATACTAACAAACCGTTGCATTTGGGCCATATCCGTAACAACCTTCTCGGTTGGAGCGTCTCGGAGATTCTGAAAGCCAACGGTAAGAACGTGGTGCGCGTCAATTTGGTGAACGATAGAGGCATCCATATCTGCAAGAGCATGCTGGCTTGGAAAAAGTGGGGCGACGGCTGCACGCCTGAGTCGACAGGGAAGAAAGGCGACCATCTCATTGGCGATTTCTATGTCCTTTTCGATAAGAAGTATAAGGAAGAGCTGAAGACGCTGTTGCCGGCAGATTACGACCAGCTTGATGAGAAAGCCCAGGAAGCAGCTAAAGCCAAGGCGGAAAGCGAATCGAAACTGATGCAGGAAGCCAGGGAGATGCTGGTGAAATGGGAAGCCAATGACCCTGAGATACGACAGCTTTGGTCTACGATGAACCAATGGGTCTACGATGGCTTCGACGTGACCTATAAACGCATGGGCGTCGCTTTTGAAAAGATATACTACGAATCGCAGACTTACTTGCTCGGTAAGGCGTTGGTACAGGAGGGCCTTGAAAAAGGTGTTTTCTATCGCCGTGACGACAACTCGGTGTGGTGCGACCTCCGTGACGAAGGCCTGGACGAGAAGCTGCTGCTCCGACGCGATGGCACTTCGGTCTATATGACGCAGGACTTAGGTACGGCTCAGTTGCGTGTCAAGGAATACGACCCCGAGAAACTGATCTATGTCGTGGGCAACGAACAGATTTATCACTTCGACGTGCTGAAGCGCGTATTGGTGCGTCTCGGCCGCGAGTGGGGCAACAGTATCGAACACCTTTCCTATGGCATGGTGGAGCTGCCCAACGGCAAGATGAAATCACGTGAGGGTACCGTGGTCGATGCCGACGACCTCATGGACGAGATGGTTGCGACAGCCAAAGCAGTGTCCGACGAGCTCGGCAAAGCCAAAGACCTCTCCCCGGAAGATGCCGACAAACTCTATCACACCATCGGTTTGGGCGCCTTGAAGTATTTCATCCTCAAGGTGGATCCTAAGAAGACGATGCTGTTCAATCCTTCCGAATCCATTGATTTCAACGGCAATACAGGTCCGTTTGTGCAATACACGCACGCCCGTATCTGCTCGGTGCTCCGAAAAGCCGCTGAACAAGGCATCACCCTTGTCCCCGAAGTGAAGGTCAACGACCTCCAGCCTAAGGAAAAGGAAATCATCGTGATGATGTACGGTTGGCCTATGGTGCTTGCCCAAGCCGGTGAGAACCGTAGCCCTGCCATGATCGCCAATTTCATCTTCGACTTGGCGAAGGAATTCAATCAATTCTATCAGGAATGCAGTATCCTTAAAGAGGAGGACGCTGACCGCCGCATGTTCCGGCTGCAGATCTGCGACATGGTGTCTGCTTTGTTGAGGAACGCTTCCGAACTGTTAGGTATAGGAATGCCAGAGAGAATGTGATGAACGTATTCTACTTGCCTGATGCGGATTTGGGACTGGTCACGATGCCGGAGGAAGAGTCCAAGCATTGTGTGAAGGTCCTGCGCATGTCGGAAGGCGACCGTTTCTGCGTCACCGATGGCAAGGGATATCTCTATGATGGCGAGATGGTAGAGGCACTGCCGAAAAGAGCTACCGTCAACCTGACGAACAAGCGCAAAGGCTACGACCATTGGGGGTTCAATCTGGAAATTGCCATTGCGCCGACCAAACTCAACGAACGCACCGAGTGGTTTTTAGAGAAAGCGACTGAGATAGGCATAGACCGTGTGCGTCTGTTCACTTCCTATCATTCGGAGCGTCGCGCTGCTAACGTGGAACGCTTTGAGAAGGTGATGGCGTCGGCCATGAAACAGAGCATCAAATCGCGGTTGCCTGAAATCGTTGACCTGATGCCGTTTGATAAACTGGTAAAGCTTCCCTTCGATGGACAGAAGTTCATTGCCTGGATTGACGATAACGTCAAAGAACAGCTTTGTGATCTGTACCATAAGGGTGAGAATGTGCTGGTCCTTATCGGACCTGAAGGCGATTTCAGCCTTGAAGAGGTGGAACTGGCCAAGGAACATGGCTTTGTTCCGTGCAGTTTAGGTGATGCCCGTCTGCGGACCGAGACGGCAGCTGTCGTAGCATGTCACACGGTTCAGTTAATCAATCAGATGAAATGAAGAAACTGTTGATAGTCATATTGATGTTGGTCAGTTTTGCGGCTTCGGCCCAGCAGTTGAATATCGCCTTGCTGAAATATCGCGGTGGCGGCGACTGGTATGGCAATCCGACGTCATTGCCTAATCTTGTGCGTTTCTGCAACCAGGAGATCGGCACCGACATCAACCCTGAGGTGCCTGCCGTTGATCCCGCAAGTCCCGATATATTCAATTATCCATACGTCTATATGACAGGTCATGGCAATGTGGTTTTTGATGCCGCTGAAGCCCAGAACCTTCGCAACTATATGATTGGCGGTGGCTTTCTGCATATCGACGACAACTATGGCATTCGAAAATATATCGAGCCTCAGATGAAGAAGGTCTTTCCTGAACTCGACTTCGTGGAACTGCCTTATTCTCATCCGATTTTCAAAGCGCCTTATAGCTTTCCGAACGGGTTGCCCAAGATTCACGAACACGACAACAAGCCGCCTCAGCTCTTCGGTCTGATATACGAGGGCAGACTGGTGTGTATCTTCTCTTACGAATGCGACCTCGGCGATGGCTGGGAAGATCAGCGCGTGCATCACGACTCTCAAGAGACCAGAGAGAAAGCCCTGAAGATGGGCGCTAACATATTACGTTACGTCTTTACGCAATGAAACAGAATAGAAACTAAAAACACATATCATTATGGAAGAACAAAGGAGATGCCTCTATTGCGGCGAGCCCTTGCTGGGACGCATCGATAAGAAATTCTGCTGCGACTCGTGCCGTAGCAGTTACAACTATGAGAAAAACCATAAGGTGATCAATATAGTTCGCAATATCAATGCTGTGCTGTCACGCAATTACAACATCTTATGCGAGTTGAATGCGAATGGAAAGACCTTCGTCACACGAAAGCAAATGAACGAAAAGGGATTTAATTTCAAGTATTTCACCCATCTATATACGACCAAAAACGGCTCGGTTTATCATTTTGTCTATGATCAGGCGTACGTACAAAAGGAAAAGGATCGAGACGGGTTTGTGCTGGTAAAAAACGCTGAATTATAATTAATTGTTCCATATATTATGAAAAAAACTGTTTTTACTCTTTTGCTTACTGCATGCTGCTTGACAATCATGCAGGCTAAACCTGTTGACGTGAATACGGCCAAGGCACTAGGCGTCAAGTTTATGAATGCCAATACTTCTGTCAAGTCGTCACAAGCGGACCTGTGCTATGTGGCGTCGACGGAACAAGGCGAAACTTGTTTCTATGTCTTTTCTGTGTATCCCAAGGGTTTTGTCATCGTCTCTGCTGATGACCGCGCCAAACCTATCTTGGGTTATTCCACCGAGAGTAACTTTACTCCGAATCTTCCTGACGGCCTGATGACTTTCTTCGACAACTATAAGGCGGGCTTCAGTCAGATGTATGCCAATAACGACGAAAGGACGGCTGAAGCTGTTGCTGATTGGAATTCCTTGGCTGCGACAGGCCGTCTCAGCGACAAGAAAATCAACCGTAGTGTGGAGCCTCTGTTGGCTTCCATATGGAATCAGACGGACTTGTACAACGATCAGGCGCCTGCAGATCCGAATAGTCTTTACAACGGCCACTGCAAGTCAGGCTGTGTGGCCAACACGATGAGTCAGCTGATGCGTTATTGGGAATGGCCCCGAACAGGAGTCGGTTCCCATAGTTATTATGCCTACAGCTATTATGGCAATTACGGTATGCAGGAAGCCAACTTCGGCAATGCTACCTATCGCTTCGAACTGATGCCTGACTTCCTCGATTATGCCAGTCCGCAATATGAGGTGGATGCCACGGCTTTGCTTGAATATCATGCTGGCGTAAGCGTTGAAATGGGTTATGGCCCTAGTGCCAGTGGCGCCTATTCTGGTGATGTTCCTCCAGCGATGGAATCTTATTTCCGTTATGATCCCACTATGCAATTGCGTGAACTGGGAGACCAGACGGTCTGGGAAAACGATCTCCGTGACAACCTTGACCAGGGCATGCCTTTCTATTATTCCTCACAGGGACCAGATGGCGGTCATGCCTATGTCTTAGATGGATATGATGACAACAACATGTTCCACCTCAACTGGGGATGGGCTGGTTTCGACAATGGCTATTATGCCATCGACGGATTCTATCTGACTTTCTATTCCTTCCCTTGGATGCATGCCGCTATTTTCAACATGCATCCGGTTGCGGAGTATTATGATGCCCCTATGGCCGTTGATCATCTCGAAGCCACTGCAACGGGAAGCAATATGGTTTCGGTGCATTTCAATCCGGTTTATATGACCCGTAACGAAGAGGCCATGAGCGTGATTGACAATATCGTCATCATGCGTGACGGCGATATCGTTGCCGAATTACCGCAGGTTTCTGATGCTGAGGTGACCTTTGAGGATCAGGTGGACAAGAAAGGCACCTATTACTATACGGTTTATGCCGTCAACGAGGCGGGTATGAGTAAGGTGGCCCGTGACACCGTCATGGTGGGAGCAACCTGTGATGTCCGCTTCGAATTGCATGATACGGGAAACAATGGCTGGGACATGTCGTTTATCGCCATCCTCGATGAAGACGGCAAACTGCAACAGCGTGTAGGGCTTTGGGAAGGTGGCGAAGCCACTATCATAGCGCCTGCACCAAGCGGACAGATGGCCACTTTCTTCTGGACATACGACAACACATGCTATTCTCATGGCAGTCTCGAAGAGGTTTCATACGAAATCTATGATTGGGATGACAACATGATTTATGCCTCCATTGGTTATCCTGATGTGGGTGACATTATCGATTACATGATAGATTGTAGCTTGATTCCCGTCCCGGTAACAAATCTGGAAGGCGTCTGCCAATGGAATGAAGATGGTGAATACGAGGTTTTGCTGACTTGGGATTGGAATGGCAATTCGTCTGATTTCAAGAGTTATAATATCTATCGTGATGGAACCCTTATTGCAACGATAGAGGACGTTAATGTGACGAATTATTATGATGTTATTAACGAAAAAGAAACGCTGAACTATACAGTCACTGTCACATGCGAGAGAGATGGCGAGACCGTAGAGTCACCTGCGGCGCAGGTGAGTGTTGTGGTGACTTCGGTAACGGAAAATGCTGCATCAGTTGGAATGTATCCTAACCCTGCATCTACGCAATTCTATATTAATGGCAGTGTCGCCTCGGTGAAGGTGTTCAATGCCGTTGGCCAACTGATGCACGAAGGCGATTCCAATACTGTTGACGTGCGTGACTGGAACGAGGGTGTCTATTTCGTCAGTGTGACCGATGAAAACGGTCAGGTTTCGGTTGCAAAACTGATAAAAAAGAAATGATCCTGTTGATTTGGAATAATTGTAGAGACGATGCGTGCATCGTCTCTATTTTTTTATTTCATCAGCACCTCGGCCGCCTTCAAGGCTTCTGGCGTAACCTTGTCGTTGCTGAGCATCTTTGCGATTTCAACGATGCGTTCTTCTGGGCTCAGCTGCCTGATGTGGGACTGTGAACGCGCCCCTTCGTTGTCTTTGTAGATAAAGAAATGATGCTGTGCTTTGCTGGCCACCTGAGGCAGGTGCGTGATGGCGATGAGTTGTAACGATTGTCCCATCTGTCGAATGATGTTGCCGATCTTGGCAGCTACTTCGCCCGAGACGCCCGCATCGATTTCGTCAAAAATGAGGGTGGGGATGTAGTTGTATTGCGAGACGGCACTCTTGATGGCAAGCATGAGGCGCGACAGCTCCCCACCTGATGCCACCCTGTCGAGTTCTGCGACGTCAATGCCTTTGTTAGCGGAGAAGCAAAAATGGACGTCATCGTTGCCGTTGGGAGTGAATCCGTTTTGATGTTCGATGTCCACTCTGAAAACGGCATAAGGCATAGCCAGCTGTTGTACAAGTTCCGTCACCTTGCTGCAAAAGGTTTTGGATGCGCTGTCCCTTCGGTCGTGCAGGACCTTGGCATGGCCGGAGAGCCGTTTCTCGCTATCGTTCAGCTGATTTTGAGTCTTGACGATTTCATCGTCTATGTTTTCGAAAGCGTTGACTTTGGCTTTTAACTCGTTGCGGAGTTGGAGGAGCGCATCGAAATCGGCGACATGATGTTTCATCATCAGCCGGTTGAGCAGGTCATAACGCTCCTGCAAGGCCTGTAGCTGGCCTTCGTCGAAATGGGTCTCTTCTTCCAGACGGCGTAGGTCGTAAGCGATATCTTTCAACTCTACTTTCACGGCCTCGATGCGCGTCTCGGCGGATTCCGTGTCGGGGAGAAGCCGTTTCAGGCGGGATAGGGCAGAAGCCAGATCGTTGATCTGTCTCAAAATGGAAGCCTCCGAATCTTCCATCAGCCCGTTGGCATTGACCAACAGCGTCTTGATTTCTTCTGAATTCTCCATCACGTGCAGGGTCTGCTCGATCTCGGCGTATTCACCTGCTTGCAAATTGGCTTTTTCGAGCTCCTCGAGCTGGAACTTCAGATAGTCGTTTTCGGATGCGTTTTTGCTGGCGATGTCATTGAGTTCAGCAAGGCGGTGCTTGAGGTCGTTATAATGAACGTATTCTGTCCGATACGTTGAGAGGGACCCTTCGTTCTGAGCAATCTCATCGACGAGACGCATCTGGAATCCGGCATCGGTGAGCAAGAGGGAGTCGTGTTGAGAGTGGATGTCCACAAGCTGACTGCCAATCTCTTTCATTACCTGCAAAGAGACAGGCGTGTCGTTGATGAAGGCACGCGATTTTTTCTGCGGGTTGAGTTCCCTTCGGAAGATGCATTCGGTATCGAAGTCGAGTTCGTTTTCTTCGAATAAAGGCTGAAGCGATTTGTCTTTCAGCTGAAAAACGGCTTCTACCGTGCATTTTTTGTCTTTATCGTAAAGGACATTGGTATCGGCGCGGTCGCCAAGGGCAAATCCTAGGGCGTCAAGTAAAATGGATTTTCCCGCTCCAGTCTCGCCTGTGATGACGCTAAAGCCATCATCGAATGTTGCGCTGATGTCTTCTATCAATGCAAAGTTAGTGATATGAAGCTGCTGGAGCATGGCAAATAAAAGGACTTAGTTGCCCGGGTTTTGCAGGATGGCGTCGTAAGCGGTGGCCTGTGACGGGTCGATGGCTTTCATTATTCCAACGACTTTCGTCTTTTCTTGTTGTGTCGCTTGCGAATAGATGTTTATGATCTCGTCGCGTTTGGTGTCGAGGAGGACCTGCAGAAAATAACAGGTAGGATCTTTCGCATGCATTTCTTGAAGGTAATTGAGCGCTTTTGTGATGGCGGCACGCCCTTCATCGGGCTTCTCTGCCATGACGTCAAGGCCGAGGCGATGGTATTCGTAAAGGAAGATATGTAGCGGTTGATACCTGGCGTTGTTCATGTTCTCGCAAAGCCAGTAGCGGTTGTTGCGGGTGCTCGACATCCAGCCCACTTCATTGGAGCTTTGTGCTGCGTTGACAATGTTTTCGGCGATTTTGTAAAAGGTCTCTCCTCCATTAAGGGAGAAGGTGTCGAATTCATAGCCTAAGAACATATAGACATAGAAGGCGATAGTGGAAGTGAGGGAGGATGTGAATGTGTTCGGGTTAAAGTCAAGCGTCTGCCCGTCCATGTAGTTGAACATGAACCGAGAATCTATATAGTTGAAGATAGGAGTCGTGTAGGACGCCTTGTAAGCAGGCCGTTGCACCACTAGGTCTATGCTTCCAGAGAAGGCGTCGTTGTCAACTCTTTCCCTGAGGTTGATGACCATGCTGCATTCGATTTTCTCGTTGTTCTTAAAGTTGATGTTGGTCCACTTCGTGTTGTTGATGAACTCGTATAAAGCGGACCGAAGGCTCTCGAAAACCGATCTGTCGGTACCGGAAATCTGACTGGAATTGATCCTCACACTACAATTGATCTCTTGGGCATGGGCAACGTGAACCGTAAGGAGGCCGAACAACAGTATGGCGATTAAGGTGATTTTCGCTTTCATTGTGGAATGATGATTTGAATCAAAACGCAAATATCGTTATTTTTCTTGTGCAAATGTGTTTTTTTGACAGGATAATAGCATAAAAAAACACCGCGACCAACATGGAGGCGGTGCCTTATAGTCTTGTCCATGCCTTAAAAGGCGTCCTGCGTGTCTTTATTGGGATTGCGATAGTAGATCTCGTCGTGCAGAAACTCGTGAATAGCGATCAAAGTGGGTTTGGGCAGACGCTCGTAGAACTTGGCGATCTCAATCTGTTCTCTGTTTTCAAACACTTCTTCCAGGCTGTCGTTGGCATTGACGGCGAACTCTTCAATTTTTTTGTTGAGTTCTTCTTTCATCTCGGCAGCAATCTGATTTGCTCTTTTCGACAGAATGGCAACGGTTTCGTAGATGTTGCCTGTGCCACGGTAGAACTGGTCTTTTTGGCGGGTGACGACCGTCGTTTCAGTTTTTATTTTCTTGAAATCCATTGTATGATTTATTGTATGTTTTCTAATTTCTTTCTGGCTTTGATGGAAATGCTTTCCAAATCCTTTAAATGCTTGCTTTCCGGGTAAAGATACGAAAGCGTGTTGTAGCGTTCGATGCAAGCCTCATAACGTTCGCGTTGCTTCTCTGGAACGCTGTTTTCAGCATAGTCAAAATAGGTTTTCGCCATGTCGAACAGAATCTCTTCACGATGCTCCGTGTTTGGATATTTTTTCAGCAGATTCTCAAAGGAGGCGATGGCAGCATTATAGTTGCCCATTTTGTAGTACAGCTGACAGATGTTATAGTCTTTTTGTTCCAGTTTGGCGTTGAGGTTGTTCAGTAATTCGTTGGCACGTTGCAAACTGTCGCTTTTCGGATAGTTCTCTGTGAAGGCCTTCAGCTGCTTAATGGCGGCATAGGTGCTCGTTTGGTCGAGACTGTAGTTGGGCGAGAGCAGATAACTGCAATAAGCATTCATAAAGGCTGCTTTTTCAGCATCGGGGGAGAAGGGATAGACTTGTGTGAAACGGTTGAAGTAATAGGCTGCTACGCCATAGTCTTGCTGCAGATAATAGCACTGAGCGGTATAGTAGGTGATGTCCTCACCTTTCGGCGTATTGCGAAACGTAGCCTGCAACAAGTCGAAGAGCTGCAACGCCTTGCTGTAGTCTTGACGGTCGTAGTAGTCCATGGCCACCTCATATTTCATCTCATTGTCCGTGCTTTTCACCATGCGGTTGAATTCGTTGCATGAGGTGAAGCCAACGAGAATAAGGAGGGCAAATGTCAAAAGTCTATTTCTCATTATGGCTGCAAAATTACACTTTTTTGCTTTATATAAGGTTGGATTGTGCCAATATTTTCTCTAATGACGATTAAACGAAAAATCTTTGACTCTATTGTGCTTTTACTGGATGTTTTCAGGGGTACGAAAAAGCGCGGAACAACGCTTTCGCATCATTCCGCACCTTGTTGTTTTCGATTATAGCTTTTATTTGACGAAGACCTTTTGCACCTTGCTGGCTGTACCGTTGGAAAGACGTAGGAAGTACATGCCTTTGCTGAGATCGCTGAGGCCGATTTGAGTCGTTTTTTCGAAGCTGCCTTTCAGCATTTCCTGACCTAGGCTGTTGAATAGGACGTAATCCATCTTGTCATGGCTTTCGATGATGAGAATGTTGGAAGCAGGATTCGGATAGACTCTTGCTTCAATGCTGTTTTCATCGACCGCCCAATCTCTGATGCTGACTGTCACTTGGCCTTCAGCTGTGTTGCCGTCGGCGTCGGTGACGACGACCTTATATGTGGTTTCGGTGTCAACAGGCGTGGCGATGGGACAGCAGCTTGTGGCGTCATCTAACGTCTCGGCAGGTTCCCATGAGTAGGTGTATCCTCCAGCTCCACCCATGCAAGTGGCGGTGAGTTGAGAGGTCTCGCCCTCGTTCACCACTTCTGGGTCGGCATTTACGCTGATGATAAGCGGGGCGTCGTAGATGCAATGTACGGTGGCGACCCAGCCTGTAGCGTTAACGCTCATGTCGGAAGTGAAGCGGAAGGTGAGCGCTCCTTCAGCGTTGGTGGCGGTCACTTCACCAGGGTTGTCGTTGCCGTCGTAAATGCCGATTTGTGTCGCGCTGGTGGACGTGCCGTCGTAGATATAAAGGTAATCGTAGCTGTTCTCAGTATTGAATTCCAAGAAGTTGACGCTGATTTTTCGGCCTTCGCCAGATGGCATGAAAGTCAGGGTGTAGTCTTTTCGGTCACCGTAGTTGCTGTTTTGTCCGCCGTCATCATAAAACAAGGCGTTGCAGGTGGTGATGGTCCCGTTCTGCATGTTGTAGGATTCGGCTACCGTGATGTAATTGTGTTTCGTGATCGTCTCGCTTTGTCCCTCTTCGTTGGTGACGGTCAGGGTGACATCGAACGTTCCGGTTCCGTTATAGGTTACAGTCGGATTTTGTGCCGTAGAGGTGGAAGGGGAGCCGCCTTCGAACTGCCATTCCCAAGAAGCGAGATGGGCACCCCAGGTCTGATCTGTGAAGTTGACGCTGCCGCCTAGGGCGACCTGTGTCGTTGAGGCGGTGAAGTCGGGGATGATGCCCTCGCCTGCGCGCAGTTGGACGTCTTGCACAAGCGTTTCGCCATCGGCGACAGTAAGCGTATAGGATTTCGGATAATACCCGCTTAGGGTGTATGTGACGGTGTAGGTGCCGGCCTTGATGGGACGGTGATAGTCGCCGACTTCGTGCGTGGTGACGGATGAGCCATGATGGTCGTGACCTTCGATGGTGACGGTGACGCCGGTGAGCGGTTCTCCAGTGATGCTGTCGGTGACGGTGCCGTGGATGCCATAAAGGGCTTCCTCCATGTAGGTGAGCATGGAAGCGCGGTTATAGTTCCAGAAAGAGGGCATCTGGTTGGCATTAGGGGTCTTGCTGTTGGAGCATTCGATGGTGACTTCGCGGCATTCGGCGTAGTAGTTCATCCAGTCCTGACGGCTGCCCGAGATGGTGTACCAGGCATAGCCGTTGGTGATGCCGTTGTTGTAGTCGGTCATGTAGCTCGAGCTCTGTTGGTGCGTGAGATTGGCGTATTCATGACATACCAGTTGCCACCACGCATCGTCGGGATGAAGCGGCTGGTAGGTGTCCCAAGGATAATTCATCACTTCGGCACCGCCGTGGTAGTTGGCACTCATCGTGAAACGATAGTCCTCTGCAAGTTGCATCAGCCATGCGGTTTCGTTCTGGTAGTGGTTTTCGCCGTCAGGGTGAGGACCTTTGTCGAAGTCAGGATAATGGCGGTTCAGGTCGATGCCATTGCCGTTGTAACGTGTAGCGCCATAGACGTTTCCGTTGCCGCCATGGTAGGTGCCGTCGGGGTTGGTGTTGGGACAGATGAAAATGTCGAGGTTCTCCATCACGAGTTGCACTTGTGGATCGTCAGAGGTCAGCAGGTAGTCGATGAGACGGAGCATCAGCATCATGCCGGTCACTTCGTCGCCGTGCATGGTGGAGGTGTAGAGGAAGTGGGGCTTGCCTTCGGTCTCGCCGTTGTTGAGACGGCAGACCATAAGCTTTCGACCGCTGGCCAAAGTGCCGAGTTCGATGTAAGTGCAACGGTCAGGGTGGTCTTCGGCAAACTGTTGCATCATCGCTTCATATTGATCATAAGTGGGGTAGGTGTCCCAATCATAGGAGCCCTTTCCATCCCACATCTTGATTTCGTTCTTCATGGAAGGCGGAGTCATCAGCTGGGGCTTGTAGCCTTGCTTGAGGAGCGCGTCAAACTGCTTTTGGTTTGCGTAGCAGACGACGGTCTCTCCGTTGGTTGCGTCAACGGAACAAAGTCCGTTGATGACTTGAATCTGGTTGGGTTGCTGCACGTCGAGACTGAAATAGTATTCGCCACGCTCGCGCATTATCTTCTCCATGTCCTTTTGGGCATAAATGCTACCACCAAAAAGGGTGATGGCAAGAAACAAAAAGAAATAGCGTAAAGACTTCATTTGTTATGAGTGAATGTTTGCTTTTAAATTATTTAGATAAAAATTAAAATGATTTCAGTTTTTCCCATTCGACCTTGATATCGGCTTCCACTTTCTCATTGGCGCTGACCAGTGGCAGACGCAAGACGTTTTCGCACAAACCCATGTGATGCATCAGACATTTGATGCCGGCAGGGTTGCCGTCAGCGAAGATGAGCTGGTTCATCCGCATCATGGCAAAATGCAAACGTAAAGCCTCTTCGACGCGACCTTCTTTTTGGGCTTGCATCATCTTTGAGAAAGGCTTCGTGTATGCGTTGGCGGCTACGGAGATGACGCCTTTTGCACCAAGGGCCATCAAAGGCTGGGTGATGCCGTCGTCGCCTGAAAGTACATCGAAGTCGGCTGGTTTGTCGCGCAGTATCTCCATGATTTGCTGCAGGTTGCCTGAGGCTTCCTTTACGGCGACGATGTTGGGGTGCTTGGCCAGCTCCACACAGGTGGCGGCTTGCAGGTTGACGCCCACGCGACCAGGCACGTTGTATACGATAACGGGTACCGGACTGGCATCCGCGATGGCCTCAAAATGGGCTCTCATGCCACGTTGGTTGGGCTTATTATAAAAAGGTACGACGCTCAAAATGCCTTCAATGCCCGTGAAGTCCTGTGACTTGATGTTTTCGATGACGTTTTGCGTGTTGTTTCCGCCCATGCCGAGCAAAACAGGCAGACGATGGGCGTTGGCATCTAATATGGTTTTGACGACCAATTGCTTTTCAGATTGGGTCAAGGTGGGTGCTTCGGAAGTGGTGCCGAGGGCGACCAGAAAATCTGCGCCGTTGTCGATGACAAAATTGACGATGCCTCTTAAGGCGTCAACGTCAACGGAAAAATCGGTTTTAAAAGGCGTTATAAGGGCAATGCCCGTGCCTGTGAAAGGATTGTTTTTCATTTTTTAGTAAGGTTTGTTTTCTGGTTTGCCGATCAACGCCACAAGATAATCGTGAAGGACGTGGATGTTATACACGGGATCGGCATTTTCAGCAGGGGTCTCGATGACAAGGTCATAGATGGCAATATGTTCGCTTTTGTGGAAACTGATCCTGAAATCAGTCCTCGGTAAGGTGCATATGTAGTCGCTGACCTCACTGTTGCGTCTGGCCATGTTGATGATCATGTTGGTGGTCGGCAGTTTGCGTACGTACTCGTGTCGCTCGGGCTTCAACACGCTCATGAAACCGAAATCCTTTGGGGTGATTTCATTATAAAGGTCACTTTGGAGCATGTTTTCCGACATCTCGCTGCTGAGGATTACAAAACCACAACGGCTTGTCCCGAACAACGATTTCACGCTGCTCTCAATGCCCCTAATCATGCCCTTTTCGTTGTCTTCGAGGATGATCAGGATAGAGTTGATGCGCTGCAAATTGGGCAGCTTGATCGGTGGTTTGTCAGCGATAAACTGCTCAAGGGCACGGTTCAAAGCCCTGTTTCTGATTTTGTTGAATAACTCCATGCCGCAAAATTACTTTTTTATGTTGAATTGGTCGCAATAGTCGGGTAAAAAAACGTTATTTTTGCTGAAAAATTATTTCAGCTCGTTTTGGAGTTTTCGGGAGCGATATTATTTTGAAAGAGAATGCGTATTACTGTTTTAGGTAGCGGCACATCACAAGGGGTCCCAGTCATAGGCTGTGATTGCCCGGTCTGTCGTTCCAAGGATCCGCGCGACCATAGGTTACGCACTTCTATCTTGATTGAGACGGATCATGTCACCGTGGTGGTCGATACAGGCCCTGACTTTCGGCAACAGATGCTGCGGGAAGGCATCACCCATCTGGATGCCGTGCTGATCACCCATGAGCATAAGGACCATATCGGCGGCATGGACGACTTGCGTCCTTATATCTTCCGCCAGAAGAAACCGATGCCCTTGTATGTGGCGGATACGGCCCTGCCCGAGATCAAAAGGGAGTATTCCTATGCCTTCGACGAGAATCCTTATCCTGGTGCGCCGACCTATGAAATCCGTCGTCTGGATGAGACGCCTTTTGATATCGGCGACCTCCATGTCATTCCCATACGGCTCAAACACTATACCTTGACGAGCTATGCTTTCCGTATCGGGAAGTTCGCTTATGTAACCGACCTCAGTGAGATTTCCGAAGAGGCGATGGAAAAACTGCAAGGCGTTGAATATCTGATTATCGAGGCACTTCAGCGGAAGAAGCATTATTCCCATCTGACTTTGGATGAGGCCATCGCTATAGCTCAAAGGCTGCACCCGAAGCGGACTTGGTTTACGCATTGCAGTCACAGCATGGGCAAGGTGGCTGACGTGGACCGCGAGTTGCCAGAAGGCATGAATCTTGCTTACGACGGGTTGAAATTTGAGGTATAATTTGTTTTTATCAAAGAAAACACTTTACTTTGCATAAATTTTACGACTATGAAATCAACATACGCACAGCATCTGATCAAGAATGCAGACTTGAATCATCATGAAACCTTTTTTGCCGGCCGTTGCGCCGAATGGCTGATAGAATCCTCATATTTTGCTATCGCCCAGTATCTTGACACCAAAGATGTGGTTCTTCTGGTGCTTCACGGCATCGATTTCCGTTTCCCGCTTTATTCAGGCGACATCGTCACCTTCGAAAGCAAGGTGGTCGCTGCAGGACGTAGCACGATGACCGTCTATACCAAGGTGTATAAGAGCAACGACCCGGATATCATCGATGCTTATGGCTATGCAACCTTCTCTTATCTCGATGCCAACCATCGTTCGCGTACCCACGGCATCGTCATCAATCCGGAGACGGAGGAGGAACGTCTTCTTCAACAGGAAGCCAACGAGCTGATGACGGAATCGCTGAAGCATGCCAGCCGCAGCCGCATGTATTAATGCGAAAAAGACAAAAACCAACCATAGAGACGAGGTCGACAGGCCTCGTCTTTTTTTGTTTTATTTCAGACTTATCTCTTTCGGGTAGCAGATGAAATGCTTCACGACGGGTTTCGACAACACCATGATGTTGAGCTGGTCGGAGGCCTCGTTGATGTCTTTCAAAGTGCCGTCCTTGTAAAGAATATTGATGGCGGGCTTCTTGGGATGGTAGGCGTGATTGGTGGAGACCCCTTGCGGCATCATGTAATCCGCCTCATCTAAAGAAAGCCCGTATTGCTTGACGATCTGCTTTCTGATGCTGTCGATATAGCCAGGGTCGAAAGCGCCTTCTTGCATTTCTATTTTAAACAGCCTTCTGTCAATCAATCTATTGCAGAGTTCTGATAAGACTTTGTCTTTATCATTACGCCACATTTTGACGGCAGTCATCACGTCGTAATCGTCGAGTTGGCAGAACTGGTCGAGGATGAAGTCTTTGTCGGGATAATCGTAGAAGTCGCATTGGCTCTTAAGGAAAAACGACAGGGCAGGGGTGCAGGGCAAGTCGCGTTTCTGGCTGAGCAGACGGGCACGTTTCAAGATGTTCATCAAAGTGTATTCGGCGCTGAGTACGGTCTTGTGCATGTAAACCTGCCAGTACATGATGCGGCGCGAGACGATGAAGTTCTCCACGGAGTAGATGCCTTTCGACTCGATGACCAAGTCGTTGCCGACGATCTCCATCATCTCGAGCAAGCGTTCTGCGTTGATGTTGCCTTCCGCTACGCCTGTAAAGAAACTGTCGCGCTTCAGGTAGTCGATGCGGTCAACGTCCAGCTGACTGGATATAAGCTTGTTCAGGAAATGCTTCTCGTATTTGTCGGTGAAGATGTCGATAGCCAATTGAAGCCTGCCGTTATGGATCTCGTTGAATTTCTTCATGATTTCGAGTGACAGCTCTTCATGGGTGATGCCTTGCAGGATGCGGTGCTCCAACGTGTGGGAGAAAGGGCCATGGCCGCTGTCGTGTAGCAGGATGGCCAGCGAAGCCCCTTCCAGTTCTGCATCGCTGATATCGTAGCCTTTGCCATTCAGCAGGTGGACAGCACGGCGCATCAAGTGCATGGCCCCTAGACTATGGGCAAAACGCGTATGGTTGGCGCTTGGATAGACCATGTTGGTCATGCTGACCTGCTTGATTCTTCTAAGCCTCTGGAAATAAGGGTGTTCTATGATGTCAAAATGCAAATCGTCGGGGATGCTGACGAAACCATAGATGGGGTCGTTGAAGATTTTCTTCTTATTGTTGGCTTTCGACATGTCTCTAATAGGTATTTGCGGCAAAAGTACGGATTTTTTTAGTAGGAGTTAGGAGTTTTATAGTTTAGGTCCCTGAGCCTGTCGAAGGGCCGACATTGTGCAATTCGCCATTGCGGGCGAAGACCTGCGATCTCAATGTATACACCTTGATCTTTTATCAAGGCGATTCAATCCTCCTGTCTCCAATAAACCCCATTCGATGTGATTTTTTTAACCCATTGCAAAACATTTGATGTACCTTTGCGTTATAAAAAAACAAAGAATAAAATATGGATAAAACAACGATACTATGGGCTGACGATGAGATAGAACTGTTGAAGCCCCACATTATTTTTTTAGAGCAAAAAGGATACGAGGTGGTAACGGCCAACAACGGGTCGGACGCCGTCGATTTAGTGAAACAAAGACATTTCGATATTGTCTTTTTGGATGAGCAGATGCCAGGCGTATCCGGCATCGAGGCCCTTGAATCCATCAAGCGCGAATACCCCAACCTCCCCGTGGTGATGATCACGAAGAGCGAGGAAGAACGCATTATGGAAGACGCCATCGGCTCCAATATCGCCGATTACTTGATCAAGCCGGTGAATCCGAATCAGATATTGCTGTCGCTGAAACGCAACCTGGAAAACAAGAAACTGCGTGACGAGAAATCATCGATGAGCTATCAGCAGGAGTTCCGTAAGATCAGCATGGACCTGAACAACAATCTCGACTTCAACGAATGGATGACGGTGTATAAAAACCTGGTCCGTTGGGAACTCGAGTTGGAGGACTCCACCGACCAAGGCATCAAAAGCATTCTGGCCGACCAAAAGCAGGAGGCCGATTCCATTTTTACTCGATTCATCCAGAATAATTATGTCAATTGGATCCAGGGTAAATCCGAGAAACCTGTCATGTCGCATACCCTAGTCCGCGATAAGGTGCTGCCTCGACTCTCTGACGACGACAAACCGCTATTCCTTATCGTAATTGACAATCTGCGTTATGACCAGTGGAAGGCCATCCAGCCGTTAGTCGAGGCGTCGTTCCGAGTGGTTGCTGACGATCTGTATTACAGCATTCTGCCTACTACGACGCAATATGCCCGTAACGCTTTGTTTGCCGGCTTGATGCCGCTTGAAATCCGCCGACGTTATCCCAAATGGTGGGTGGATGAAGAGGAAGAAGGCACTAAGAATCAGTTTGAAGGCGAGTTGCTTGGCGAACAGCTGAAACGTCATGGCAAGAACATCAAGTATTCCTATAACAAGGTGCTGAATCTGCAGGCAGGCAAGAAGCTCTATGAGCAGATGTCGAATCTGATGAACAACAAGCTGAATGTCATCGTGTATAATTTTGTCGATATGCTTTCCCATGCCCGTACGGAGATGGAAATCATCCGTGAACTCGCAGAGGACGAGGAAGCCTATCGCTCGCTGATGCTCTCATGGTTTGAACACTCCAGTCTTTTCGACATGATGCGTTTCATCGGTGAGAAAGGCTGCGACATGATTATCACCACCGACCATGGCTCCAACTATGTGCAGCACCCAGTGCGTATTTTGGGCGACCGCGAGGTCAACACCAACCTGCGTTATAAATATGGTAAAAACTTGAAATTCAATCCGAAAGAGATGTTCGAAGTAAAAGATCCAGAGAAGATCTTTCTGCCTCGCGTCAACCTGACGACATCGTACGTCTTTGCCAAGGCAGGTGACTTCTTCGCTTATCCGAACAACTACAACTATTACGTCAACTACTATCGGAACACCTTCCAGCATGGCGGCATCTCGATGAGTGAAATGCTCATCCCGGCCATATACCTAAGGGCGAAATAGGACTATCACCAGTGACTATGACGATGACTGTTGAGGTAATCAGCAGTCATCGTATTTTTTTAGTGTCACAGTAGAAGCATATAACAAATCATTAAATCAGGGAGTCAACAATCAAACATTTCCTATTTTTGCATATTAATTTACATGAGACATGACCAGAAAGGAATTCAGTATAAACGGCGTTGGCCAATTGTCGGAGGTTTCGGATTACCTGATGTCGTTGCGCGATGAGGCCGACATCATCGCCTTTTACGGACCTATGGGAGCGGGGAAGACAACCTTGATCAAAAACCTGTGTCATAAGATGGGGGTCACCGACGAGGTGAACAGCCCCACTTTTGCCATCGTGAACGAATATGTGACCGAGGAAGGCGAGTCTGTCTATCATTTTGATTTCTACCGCATTAAGAAACTGGAAGAAGTATACGATATTGGCTACGACAATTATTTCTATAGCGGCAACCTTTGTCTTTTGGAGTGGCCTGAGATGATTGAGCCGTTGATGCCGGAACGTTATGTCCGTGTGGACATCTCTCAAGGTGATAGCGATACGAGCCGAATGATTGTGTGCACGCTCATTGAAGACTAAGCCTATGATGAAAACGACTTTCTTTTCCAGCAGTGAATTAAGGGATTTGATAGCCCGTTATTCCCAGGTCTTCATCCTCACGGATGAGGAGGTGGCGAGGTTTTGGCTGCCGGAGTTCTGTCATTGGATGGACTGCAACGGCACCCAGGAAATCGTGCTCCGTTCCGGCGAGGAGATGAAGACTCTAAAGACGGCCCAAATGATTTGGGAAAAACTGCTGAAATATCAGGCCGACCGTCATGCACTGCTCGTCAACTTGGGCGGCGGCGTCATCAGCGACTTGGGCGGTTTTGTGGCTTCTTGCTACAAGCGGGGCGTCGATTTCGTCAATGTGCCGACTACCTTGCTGGCAATGGTCGATGCGGCCATAGGCGGGAAGAACGGCGTCGATTTTCAGGGTTATAAGAATCAGATTGGCACTTTTGCCATGCCTTTGGGCGTTTGGATATGTCCGACTTTTCTTAAGACCTTGCCGCTTCGGGAAGTGCATTCAGGATGGGCTGAGATGATGAAATATGGGTTTATTAAAGATGAAGAATTGTTGAATACTAACAATGATAATTATACCCATTATATACAACAATGTGCTGAGATAAAGTCAGATATCGTCGCTGAAGACCCCTATGAAAAAGGTCCAAGAAAGGTCTTGAACTTCGGTCATACGCTAGGCCATGCCTTGGAAGCTCATTTTGCTGACAGCAACGTCCCGTTGACCCATGGCGAAGCTGTTGCCTACGGCATGTGGGCGGCGTTGTGGCTGTCGTGCCGCCAGTGTGGTCTTTCTGAGGAGGTGCTGGCTGACTATGAGCCAAAGATGGAGTGGCTGCTTTCCAAGTCATCTTCTCTCATTGAAGAAGCTGATGCAGATGCCATCATTCATTACTTGAGTCAGGATAAGAAAAACGAAAGCGGTGAACCGCGCTTTGTACTGCTGGAAGAAGTAGGCAAACCGATCATAGGACAGGCCGTTCCCATGTCATTGTTGAAAGAGGCGGTACGGGAGCTTGCTCTGCGATCTGCTCGGTTGGCCACGCTCAGAGACCAACAATAAACGCTCCTTACGTCATGATCTTCCATCCGCACCATACCGATTTGAAAGGCACATTGCTCCTTCCAGGCAGCAAAAGCGAGAGCAATCGTGCCTTGATGATTGCTGGCTATGGCGGTTTTGATGCAGGTTTTAAAAACATGTCTGCGGCACATGACACGGTATTGTTGCAAAAACTGCTATGTCAAATACGGACAGGAAAAAGCAATATCGTCGACTGTGAAGATGCCGGATCTGTTTGTCGTTTTTTGCTGACCTACCTTTGCTCCCATGAAGGAGATTGGGTGCTGACGGGATCGGAACGTCTGCGTCAAAGACCTATTGCCGACTTGGTGGATGCATTGAAACGGTTAGGCGCCGATATTCAATACTTTGAAAAAGACGGTTGTTTGCCGTTGAAGATAAAAGGAGCTAAAGTGTCAGGAGGTTCCGTTCCCGTCAGTCTGGACCGTAGCAGCCAGTTTGCCTCGTCCTTGCTGATGGCCGCTCCTATGTGGTTGAACGGCTTGGAATTGGAATTGACAGGTTCATTACGTTCTTTGCCTTATGTCGACATGACGCTGTCGCTGATGCGCTGGTTCGGAGCCGTTGCGGTTCGGGATGGAAACAACATTAGGGTGGCGTCCAAACCCTATGAAAACCGACCCCTCACCATTGCTCCCGACTGGAGCGCCGCCTCTTATTGGTATGAGATGGCAGCCTTGAGTACGTCGTGCGACCTGTTGCTGAAAGACCTGCATTTGCCTTCCCGGCAAGGCGATGCCGCTATCGTCGGAATGATGCGGGATTTGGGCGTGGAGACCATCATAGAACCTGAAGGCGTGAGGTTGAAAAAAACACAATGTAAAAACCAGCCTCCACGCTTCGATTTTTCGTCTACGCCCGACCTGTTTCCTGCAGTTGCCGCCACTTGTGCCGGATTGTGTCGTGAGGCCCGTTTCACAGGCCTCGCCACCTTGCATCTGAAAGAGTCGGATAGGGTGGTGGCGATGGCCAACGAATTGCAGAAGATGGGTGCGGTTTTGGAATCTGTTTCCGATGATGAATGTCGGCTTGTGCCACCTTCGGATTTACCTCGTTTTGAAGATTCAAATCCTTTGTTGATAGATACTTACAACGATCATCGTGTCGCCATGGCCATGACGCCTTTCTCCCTTTTGGTGGGAGCGATTCGCATGGATCACCCCGAGGTGGTGGCCAAATCTTATCCTGGTTTTTGGGAAGATTTTAGAAAAGTGTTATAGTATCCACGTATCACACGTATCTCCACCCAATCTGGCTTATTGACGATCGCTGAAAGCATTTTTTTCTTCAAAACACATCTATTATATAGAAAAACCCTATCTTTGCGCAAATATTTGCTTAAAAACCGATGACTGTCGACCTTTTTATACCCTGCTTTATCGATCAGTTCTGTCCTGAGGTGGCCGAGGCCACTGTCAAAGTGCT
The DNA here is from genome assembly GCA_946407975.1 of uncultured Bacteroidales bacterium. Taxonomy (GTDB): domain Bacteria; phylum Bacteroidota; class Bacteroidia; order Bacteroidales; family F082; genus Limimorpha. Next base: position 5,028 of record CAMJQC010000021.1, on the reverse strand, counting down.
GCGCAAAGCGGGGGTCGAGGTGGAGTATAATCCCGAACAGACCTGCTGCGGCAGTTTCGCTTACAACGCTGGCCTTATCGAAGAAGCCAAACAGTTGGGCGACAAGTTCCTGTCAGATTTCCCGAACAACCGTCCGGTCGTGGCACCTACGGCTTCGTGCGTCAACTTCATCAAGAAGCGTTATCCTCAGCTTTTCTTTAACACTGCCAACCACTTGAACTTTAAGAGACTGGTCCCAAATATCTATGAACTGACCGATTTCTTGGTAAATAAGATTCATTTCGATGATTTTGGTGCCGAGTTTCCACACAAGGTGACGTATCATGACAGCTGCAGTGCCTTGCGTGGCATGGGTCTTGGCAAGGAAGCGCGACAGCTGCTGAGCAAGGTGAAGGGGTTGGAACTCATCGAGATGAAGCAGACCGACCTCTGTTGTGGCAGCGACCTGGCCTTTACGGTGAACCATGAGCCGATCTCCGTCGGCATGGCTCATCATAAGGTGAAGAACGCCATGAATACGGGAGCGGAATATATCGTCTCCTCTGACATGTCGTGCCTGTCGCACCAAAAGTCGTATATCGACAAGCAGGGGATGCCGATTCGTACCATTCACATCGCCGAGGTCCTCGCTTCGGGATGGGAGTGATTTTTTGATTTGTTAAATAGAAAAAACAAAAAAGATGTCGGATTTCTTTGTACACGAAAGCAGTTATGTCGACGACAATGTGCGCATTGGGAAAGGCACCAAGATATGGCATTTTTGCCATGTGCAGTCCGGCGCCGTCATCGGCGAACGCTGCTCTCTGGGCCAGAATGTCAACGTGGGCAACAACGTGAAGATCGGCAATGGCGTGCGCGTCCAAAACAACGTCTCCATCTACGAGGGCGTTGAGATTGAGGACAACGTCTTTTGTGGTCCGAGCTGCGTGTTCACCAACGTGACGACGCCACGTGCCCATTTCCCCGTTCATGGCGTATATGCCAAGACGCGAATCTGTGAAGGCGCTTCTTTAGGAGCCAACTGCACGGTGGTCTGCGGCCATACGGTGGGTAAGAGCGCCCTTATCGCGGCAGGTGCCGTGGTGACCAAGGACGTAAAGCCCTATGCGCTGATGGCCGGTGTGCCCGCCCGACAGATTGGCTGGGTGTGTGAGTGCGGAAAGCGCCTTGATGCCTCGCTGCACTGTGACTGCGGCCGCTTCTACGAAGAAAAGAATGGACAACTGCATAAAAATGAATAAAATGGTTCCGTGTTGAATCCCCCGCCCTTCGGGCACCCCCTTAAAAGTGGGACGAACAACACGAAATAAAACTGATAAACGCTAACCACTAACCTTTAACCGCTAACCGCTCAAAACATGCAATTCAGAGATCTAAAAACCCAATATACTGTCCTAAAAGACGAGATGGACAAAGCCATCCTCGACGTGGTCGCATCGTCGGCCTACGTCATGGGACCGAAGGTTAAGGAGATGGAAACGGCCTTTGCCGAGTACACCGGCATGAAGCATTGCATCGCCTGCAACAGCGGCACCGATGCTTTGCTGTTGGCTCTCAAGGCTTGGGATATCCACGAAGGCGATGCCGTCTTTGTCCCGAGCTTTACTTTCTTTGCCTCTGCCGAGGTCATCGCCATGCAAGGCGCTACCCCGGTCTTCGTCGATGTGGACGAGAATACCTACAATATGGATCCTGCCGACTTGCAACGCAAGATAGAGCAGACCATTAAAAATGGCAAGTGGGTCCCCAAAGCTGTCATTGCAGTCGACCTCTTTGGCTTGCCCGCTGATTTCAAGGCCATTCGTGCCGTGGCCGACCATTATGGCCTCTATCTGCTTGAAGACGGGGCACAAGGTTTCGGTGGCATGCTGGAAGGGCAGAAGGCCTGCACCTTTGGTGACATCGCCACGACTTCGTTCTTCCCGGCAAAACCTGTCGGCTGTTATGGCGATGGTGGTGCCATCTTCACCAACAACGACGAATGGGCGGCTCTCATGGAGTCGTATCATATCCATGGCAAGGGCAGCGACCGCTACGACAACGTCCGCATCGGCATGAATTCCCGTATGGACAGCATCCAGGCGGCGGTGTTGCTTGTCAAGCTGAAGGCCTTCAAGGACTATGAGCTCGTCGATGTCAACAAAGTGGCAGAGCGCTATACGGAACTGTTGCACGATGTGGTGAAGACGCCTGTCGTTCCTGAGGGTTATTTCTCCAGCTGGGCGCAATATACCATTCAGGTGAGGGATGAGCAGCAACGGGCGGAACTACAGACGGCGCTGAAAGTCCTCGATATTCCTACGGCTATCTATTATCCCATTCCGATGCATCGGCAGACGGCTTTCCGTTATTTGAACCCTGAAGAGAACCATTGTCCCGTCTCCGACCGTTTGGCCAAGACCGTCATCTCGCTGCCTATCCATCCTTATCTCTCCAAGGAAGACCAGGATGTGATTTGTGCTGCTGTTCGTAAAGAATTGAAAGGACATTAAAACACTGAAGTTGAATCCAAACCAAGTCCAATGAGTCGTAACTCGCGCATCAGGAAATGGATGAGTCGTGACAACTACGAGGAGGTGATGGAATACCTCTCGTTGGACGAGCCCAAGCACGCTCCTGTCTTCGATTTTGAGCATGCTCCTGATGAGCTGGTCGACTTGATTGCGCATTGTTTGGAGCCGCGAGGCGAGGAACGCTCCAAGTGGCTCAACGACTACGCGGCACAGACTTGGTCTATCCCCGATGGAGAGGCCAAGGTGCTCTTTGCGGAGGATCACCTCAATGCCATCCGTTATGTCAACAGATATCTGCGTAGAGCGAATGCGAAACTGGTGGATGACGGCTATTTCGTCTGTGGTTTTGACACCTCTCAAAAACATAGGGCACAGATCTTTAGCAAATACCCGCGTTTCATCGCCAGGATCGTCTATGCCTTTGATTTCTTTTGGCATAGGGTGTGTCCGAAGATGGCTTTGACCCGGCGTATTTATTATTTCTTCAACCGGAAAGTGAGAAAGGTGTTTCCTCGGCCAGAGGTCCTCGGTCGACTCTACTATTGCGGTTTTGATGTGGTCTGCGAGCAATATATCCATGACCGTTACGTCGTCATTTCGCAGAAAAAACGTCCGCCATGCAGGGACCCGCATTCTTATGGTCCGCTGGTGCGACTGAACCGTGTAGGGAAAGATGGGAAACTCTTTACGGTCTATAAGTTCCGCACCATGTACGCCTATTCGGAATTTTTGCAGACCTATATCTACAACAACAACAATCTCGGCAATGGTGGAAAGTTCAAGGATGACTACCGTGTGACCGAGTGGGGAAAGGTCATGCGCAAGCTGTGGATTGATGAATGGCCTATGATTGTAAACATCCTTAAAGGGCAGATGAAACTCGTGGGTGTCAGGCCTTTAAGTAGGCAGTACTTCGGTTTGTATACCCCAGAGATGCAAGCCTTGCGTATCAAGACCAAGCCGGGCCTCTTGCCGCCTTTTTATGTCGATATGCCCGAGACGCTGGAAGAGATTCAGGCCAGTGAAAAGAAATACCTGGATGCCTATTTTGAGCATCCTTTCCGCACCGACTGGAAGTATTTCTGGAAGATCATAGGTAACATTGTTTTCAAGGGAAAACGTTCCAAATAAAACGGGTTGACATTTTTCTATTTTTTTAATTTTTTTATGTAATAAAAAACCTTATATTTGCCGATAATTGAAATTGGGCCTACATATTGCATGACGGATTCAGTTTCATTAGGTTGGTGAGTTTTGGTAATGTGTTGTTAATGTGAAAATTAACAATTTTAATTGTGACTCACATGGCGGAGCTATGTCCTTAAGGCAAGCATATCCGATCAGCTATCCCTAATTGTAATGACAAAGATTTTATTGACATAACATTGAAATAATGGCAAATTCTACTGTTTCAGAAGAAAATTGGACTACCATCATCAAGCCGCGGAACAAACTTTTCGAGGTGAACTTGAAGGAGATTTGGGATTATAGGGATTTATTGACCTTGTTTGTGAAACGTACCATCACGGTGCAATACAAGCAGACCATCTTGGGCCCCTTGTGGTGGCTTATTCAACCCGCTTTGACGGTCATCATGTATATGGTGGTGTTTGGCGGCATCGCGGGTATCCCAACGGATGGTGTACCACAGCCATTGTTCTATTTAGGCGGCATTTGTATGTGGCAGTACTTTTCATCATGTCTCACTGGGACCTCCAATACATTTAGAACAAATGCTAGCATTTTTGGAAAAGTTTATTTTCCAAGGCTGATTATGCCTCTTTCGACGGTAATCAGTAACTTGGTGCGGTTTGGAATACAATTGGGCTTGTTTGTTATCGTGTATGTTTATTACGCTATCTTAGGCAAGGCTCCAACCCCGAACTGGTATTTGTTGTTGGCACCTGTTTTAGTGTTGATGATGGCTGGCTTGGCCTTGGGCTTTGGTATAATCGTCTCTTCGATGACGACGAAGTACCGTGACTTGCAGGTGCTGTTCTCTTTTGTGGTACAACTATGGATGTATGCCACGCCTATAGTTTATCCTTTGAGCCAGGTTGCTGGAAAGGTGAAGTTTGGCATCGATGTGTATAAAGTCATGTGCCTGAATCCGGTGACTCCTGTTATCGAGGCCTTCAAGTACGGTGCATTGAGTGCAGGCGAGTTCATCGGCTGGGGTTGGCTGGCTTATAGTTTTGTTTTTATGCTTGCGATGCTTGGCTTTGGTATCTTGATCTTCAACAAAGTTCAGAAGAGCTTTATGGATACGGTGTGATGCGGTTAGTTGTCAGTAAAAGAGATATTGCTGTTATAAATTACGAGGTAAGAAGTGGAGATTTGATTGGCGGGTGGACAGTATAATGACACGATCTCTCAAAAGAAAAGGAGATGGATAATAAAGAAAAAATAGAATTAGCTCCTAAGGCATTTTGTACTGGTTGCAGTGCGTGTGCATCAGTGTGTTCTCAAGATTGCATTAAGATGGTGGAGGACAAGGAAGGCTTTCTTCAGCCGA
>CAMJQC010000020.1 GCA_946407975.1 uncultured Bacteroidales bacterium | reverse complement strand
CCTTGTAAATAAATGTACTGCCAGGATTGTTGAACTCGTATGTCTCTTTTGCATTCCCGTCAAAATCCACCCCGGCAATCACATCAATTCCGGCTTGCCGCAAGCCACAAGTCATTCCGCCTCCTCCGCAGAAGAAGTCGATAGCCTTATATTTATTCTTATACCTTCCCATAGTTAGTTTCTTCCTTTATATTCCTCTCCAAAAACCCTTTCAACGCCCCCAAATACTCCGCATCCAAATTCCAGTGTTTTGTGCTATTATATTGCGTTTCAGTTCTTTAGTGGTTTCATTACAAATAGATTATTATAACTTACAAATATACAATTTTTCTATCAAATCAGGTCGGCTTTCCTCGTTTCCTTTGAGAAAAAGTTTCTCATCTTTGCCCATCACATCTTCTCCCGCAGCCCCTCCGTCCCAATCTCCATACTGCTAAAAGCAAATCATTTCTTGCTCAAGTCCTTCAGCGAGGCGCCGATATGATACACCATGTCGTCGATGCAGAGGAAGCAGTCGTTTGTTGTCGGGTAAGTTGCTGAGAATGAAATGGATGTTTTTTTCTTTTTGGAAGTAAATCTTACATGAATCTGTTTTAAATGGATTGCTTCGTCGTTCCTCCTCGGATTGGGACGATCGGTCAAAACACCGACCACATCCACGATGGAGAATAAAAAACCCTTATTTTTACGCTCAAATTCAATACACATTCTCCCTATGAAACGCTTCCTTATCCTGTTGTTTGTCAGCCTCTTGGCCGCATGCAACACCGTCACGCAACACGAAAACGACAAAACAGCTGCCTCACCTGTCACGGCCGACGACCCGCTGCCATACGTCAACCCCATCATCGGCACCAACGGCATGGGGCACACCTTCCCCGGAGCCTGCGCGCCTTTCGGCATCGTGCAACTCAGTCCCGATACCGACACTGTGCCTCACAACATCGATGGCGTTTATCAGCCTCGAGTATATGAGTATTGTGCTGGTTACCAGCATAAAGACAGTACCATCGTCGGCTTCAGCCACACCCACTTCAGCGGAACCGGCCACTCCGACCTCGGCGACATTCTCGTCATGCCCACCACAGGCGAGATACGCCTCCACCCCGGCACGCAGACTCACCCCGATGCCGGCTACCGCTCCCGCTACTCGCACGACAGCGAGACGGCCGCCCCTGGCTACTACGGCGTGACCCTCGACGACTACGGCATCCAGGTACGGCTGACGGCTACGGAACATGTCGGCATACATCAGTACCAATACCCGCAGGACATGGACGGCAACGTCATCCTCGACCTGCAGCACGGCATCTACAACTACGACGGCAAGACGCTGTGGGCCAACCTGCGCGTGGAAAACGACACCCTGCTGACGGGCTACCGCATCACCAACGGATGGGCGAGAACCAACTACACCTACTTCGCCATCAGCTTCAGCCAGCCCATAGCCCACTACGGCTACCGCGACCTGCAAAAGCCGAAATATAACGGCATGTGGGGCAAGTTCAAGGTCAACGAGGACTTCCCCGAGATGACGGGGCGCAAGATCGTAGCCTACTTCACCTTCGACAAGCCCGAGACCCTGGAGATGAAAGTGGCGCTCTCCGCCGTCAGCACCGAGGGCGCCTTGCGCAACCTCAAGGCCGAAGCCGAGGGCAAAGGCTTCGAGCAGCTGCTTGCCGAGACGCAAGACAAATGGCGCCGTGAGCTCTCCATCATCGAGGCCGAGGGTACCGACGACCAGAAAGCCATGCTCTACACCTCGCTCTACCATACCATGATCAACCCCTCCATCTATATGGATGTCGACGGCCAATACCGTGGTCTCGACCACAACATCCACCAGGCCGAAGGCTTCACCAACTACACGGTGTTCTCGCTCTGGGACACCTACCGTGCCTTGCATCCGCTCTTCAACCTGCTGCAACCCAAGCGCAACGCCGACATGGTGCAGAGCATGCTGCAACACAGCCAGCAGAGCGTCCACGGCGCCCTGCCCGTATGGTCGCACATGGGCAACGAGAACTGGTGCATGATCGGCTACCACGCCGTGTCGGTCCTCGCCGACGCCATGGCCAAGGGCACGGTGCAGGCCACGCCCGAGCTGCTCCAGGCCATGCGACGCAGCGCCACCTTGCCCTATTACGGTCACCTCGACGCCTACGACAGCCTCGGCTACGTGCCGTTCGACGCCGACAGAGGATGCGTCTCGTCCACCTTGGAGTATGCCTACGACGACTGGACCATCAGCCAGACCGCCAAGATGATGGGCGACACGGAGACGGCAGATTGTTTTGCCCGTCGTGCCGAAAGCTGGCGCAACACCTTCGACACTGTCATAGGCTTCGCCCGTCCGCGTTACGCCGACGGCACTTGGAAGACGCCTTTCAGCCTCTTCGACACCGAGGGCGAGGGCTTCGTGGAAGGCAACTCCTGGGTCTATTCGTTCTATGTGCCTCACGATGTGGATGGTCTCATAAAGGCCATGGGTGGCGATGCGAAGTTCATATCCAATCTGGATACCCTCTTCGTCATGCAGCTGCCCCCCGAGTTCTTCGAGAACACCGAAGACGTCACCGAAGAAGGCCTGATGGGATGCTACAACCACGGCAACGAGCCCGCCCATCACATCGCCTACCTCTACAACTGGACCTCACAGCCTTACAAGACCCAATACTGGTTGCGCGAGATCATGAACCGCTTCTACCAGAACAACATCGACGGCCTCTGCGGCAACGACGACTGCGGGCAGATGTCGGCCTGGTACATCTTCAGCGTCATGGGCTTCTATCCCGTCTGTCCTGGCAGCGACCAATACATGCTGGGGGCCCCCTATCTGCCTAATATGAAGGTGCGTCTCGGCAACGGCAAGACCCTTGAAATCAAGGCGCCTGGCGTCAGCGACGAAAACCGTTACGTGCAGAAGGTCACCCTCAACGGAAAAGAGATCACACGGCGTTACCTCACCCATGAGGAAATCATGGAAGGCGGGGTTTTGGAGTTTGAGATGGGGGCTAACCATTAGCTTTTAGCCATTAGCTATTATCTGACTTTTGGCACAAAGGTCAATGGTTAATGGCTGAAACGCATTTTTCATTATTTTTGCCGAAAATTCCTCAAAATGAACATAGCGGCATTGGTTTCGGGTGGCGTAGATAGCAGCGTGGTGGTGCCTCTGTTGAAAGAACAGGGATACGACCCGCATATCTTTTATATCAAGATCGGGATGGAAGGCAAGGAAGACCTGTCGAGTTGTCCGTCGGAGGAAGATATAGAGATCACCACCTACATCGCCAAGAAATACGGTTGCAAGTTCGACATCGTGGACCTGCAGCACGAGTATTTCGAAACCGTTGGAAAATACACCATGGAGATGGTCCGTAAGGGACTGACGCCCAACCCCGATGTGATGTGCAACCGCTGGATCAAATTAGGCGCCTTCGAAGAGAAGGAAGGTCACAACTTCGACAAGATCGCCACGGGGCATTATGCCCGCAGCTGGGAGGACGAGAACGGTTTCTGGCTCGGCACCGCTGCCGACACCTTCAAGGACCAGACCTATTTTTTGGGTCGCATCACCTACGCTCAGCTGAGCAAAGTCATCTTCCCCATAGGCGGTATCGTGAAGTCGGAGGTGCGCCGTCTGGCGGCCCAGTACAAACTGCCGAGCGCTGAGCGTCACGACAGCCAAGGCATCTGTTTCCTAGGCAAGATCAACTACAACGACTACATCCGCGAGTATCTCGGTGAGATGCCCGGCGATATCGTGGAGCTGGAGACAGGCAAGAAGTTAGGCCGTCACAAGGGATTCTGGTTCCATACCATAGGGCAGCGCAAAGGCCTTGGCTTGGGTGGCGGACCTTGGTTTGTGGTGAAGAAGGACATCCCGAACAACATCGTCTATGTCTCGCAGGGTTACGACCCCATCGCACAATACACGCAGCATGTGCCTTTGGCCGACCTGCAGATGATGAACCCCACCTTGCACCTCACCGAGGGTCAGCGTGTGCGTTACAAGATCCGCCATCAGCCTGAGTTCACCATGGGTACCGTCCATCTCACCGAGAAAGGCTGTGACATCCTCTCCGACGTCGCCATCTCAGGCGTTGCGCCCGGACAGTTCGGCGTGCTCTACCACGAGACGGAGCCTTACGTCATCGGGAGCGGGGTTATCGTAGAGAGTTGTTAGTATAGGAGTTGGCAGTTATGAACACAATAGCAGACCGTATCCTCTACGAAGACAACCACCTCATCGTGGTGAACAAGCTGCCGTCTGAGATCGTGCAGGGCGACAAGACGGGCGACGTGTGCCTCTTGGACGATGTCAAGGAATACATCAAGGTGAAATACGACAAGCCAGGCAACGTGTATGCAGGTCTGGTGCACCGCATCGACCGTCCCGTGAGCGGCGCCGTCGTCTTCGCCAAGACCAGCAAGGCCCTCTCGCGCATGACCGTGAAGGTGAAAGACCGTGACTTTCACAAGGTCTATCTCGCCTTGGTGAAAAACTGTCCGCCGAAAGAAAGCGACGTTTTGGAGGATTACCTCGTCAAGAACGAGAAACAAAACAAGTCCTTTGTCGTGAAGGAAGGCACCAAGGATGCCAAGCTGGCGCGGCTGAGTTATAAACTCGTTGGGAAATCCGAGAACTACTACATGCTCGAGGTGGAGCTGTTCACGGGTCGGCATCATCAGATCCGCTGTCAGCTGGCGCATATCGGCTGTCCCATCCGCGGTGACTTGAAATACGGGTATCCCCGCAGCAACCCCGACGCTTCCATCAGCCTGCATGCGTATAAGATCTCGTTCGAGCATCCTACCACCAACGAACGCATCGAGGTGGTGGCTCCGCTGCCCACGGTAGCGCCCTGGACGGCTTTCAAAGGGCTCTTGAAATGAGATCGACACGAATCACAAGGATATCCTGATTCGTGCAGATACGAGAGATCACCTTACGGTGAAATGCTTTACATTAACTGAGTTGAATACAGAGCATTTCATGGAGACAAAACATGCTGACCGCTAACTTAATGATAGGCCGACAGACCGCGATAAGCTAGTTAATGGCTAATGGCCAGCTTACAACCTTGCAACCCTCTTTCGGTATGTAAAAAAAGAATGTATCTTTGCGTCATCAACGTTTAAAAACTATCATAAGATGAACAAGAAACTGTATCGTTCCTTTTCGAACAAAAAGCTCTGCGGCGTTTGCGGAGGTTTAGGCGAATACTTTGACATCGACCCCACCTTGGTGAGACTGCTTTGGGTGCTTTTCGCCGTTTGCGGCGGCGCTGGCCTGCTGGCTTACATCATCTGCGCTATCATCATGCCACAACAAGGACAAATCTCGCAGAACACTTATCAGCAGCCCCAGCAACCTCAGGAGCCACAGGAGCCCCAAGACTCCCTAGATCCGAATCAGACCAATGTGTAAGTGTTAATTCCATTTTTATAAATGAAAAAAGTCGTCCATCTGGGCGACTTTTTCTGTTTATAAACTGCCTTTAAAATGTTTATCTACTGATGATCAGTTTGCTATAAGCATCTCCCGATTTCACAAAATACACGCCTTCCGATAAGGAAGAGACATCGATACAGCTCTTGCCCTGACTTTGCAGCACGGTCTTCCCCATGAGGTCGATAATGCTGACAGGAGCGGATCCGTCGATAGTGATGAAACTGTTCGCCGGGTTAGGATGGACGTTCAATGTTTCCGTCGTCAATTCAGGTGTCGACGTGACATCGAGGGTGTTAATGAAAAACCTGACGATTTCTTCGGTATAGTCGATATCGTAGCTGCCGCTCGTATAATAGTTGTGTTCACCTCCGTTCACCTTCAGCAGCGCCACTCTTGAACCGTTGTCGCCGTTGAGATGGCTGTGCATTTCAAAAGTCATGTAGTCGTCTTGCGAATCGGGATACAGCTCTATGACCGGGTCAAGGTCACAATTGTTAAAGACAGACCACCAGTTGACGGTTTCCTCGGCATCGAGGCCAACGGAAAAAGGACCGTAACCGCCATAAGAGATGTTGGCGCCTTCATAAGAAATCATCTGGTCGTCGGTGCCGTGCACCTGCAACACGCTGACATGACCGGTAGGGGTCAGCCCTGTCAATTCGTTTCCAATCTCGCCGCTGATGGCAGCGATGGCGTTGATGCGATCGCCATGTTCGATGGCCATACGGTGACTCATCAGTCCGCCCAATGAGAAGCCCATGACGAAGACGCTGTCGGCATCGATATTGAAGTCGTTCTCCACTTGATCGAGGGTGGCGTTGAGAAAGCCTGAGTCATCGACGTTGGGATTGACGGACACGTCAAAACTGATGGGATAACCTCCCATATTGATGGAGATGGTGACAGTGCTGCCTACGTTCCAGCAGGGACCCAGGTCCTGCGAACCGACAAAAGGAATGTTGATAGTGAAGTTGAGTGCTTGAGGATAAACCAGAATCCATCCCTTCTGTTCTGCAACGGAAGCAAAATTGGTGACGTTGAAGAAATTCATTGCTCCTTCGCCCAAGCCATGCAGACAAAGGACGAGCGGTACCGAGGTCTCGCCAGTATAGGATGCGGGCACATATTGGTAATACTGACGTTCCACGCCACCCCAGGTGAGGGTCTTCATTTCTTGAGCCTGCAGCGTGAGACCTGCGAGGACGAAAACAAAAAGGATATAGAGTCTTTTCATGGTTGTTTTGTTTTAGTGGGTCAAAAATAGCATGAAATTTCAAAAGTGATACGGACTTCTGGCATTTTTATTCCAAAATCTTCTCAAGATGTCTTGTAAGCTTGTTCTCTCTGTAACCTTGTACCTTCTCGATGAGCAAACCGTCTTTGTCGTAGATGGCGTTGACGGGAATACTGGTAATGTATGCATTTGAAATCTCATCGACATCCGTGATGATGGGCCAGGTCATGCCTTTTTCGTTTATAAAGGCCTGCAGTTTTTCTGCTTTCATGGGTTCCCTGACGTCAACTCCGACAATGTTCACGCTGTCGCCGTATTTCTCCGCAATAAGTGCCAGTTCGGGCATCTCCTCAATGCAGAAACCACACCAGGTCGCCCAGTAATTGATGATGGTGATGGGCTTTTTCCCCATATAGTCGGCGAGTTTCACTCTCTTTCCGTCCGGAGTCTGTCCCTCCAGGTCGTGAAAAGGCATCCCTTTGGCGAAGTATTTTGCATTATTGTAAAAGTCTTCCTTGATGGGACGGGTATACGACTCTTTGTTTTGCAGGTTTTCGGGCAGCGACTGAAATATTTCCAATTCATAGGCAGGATTGAGCTGAACGTATTGCAAGATGCGAAGGATCAGTTCGGGTTGGGGATTTTCTTTCAGGAACGCTTCAAAAAGCCTTGCTTCCTGTGTATCGTCGGTTTCTGCCTCAGCGACAAAACGCTTGAAGCGATCATTCATTGGAGTGCATCCTATCAGATCTTCATAGTCATCAGGACTGCCTTCTATCACGATTTCACCAGGTTCCAGCAGGAAATCACGCATTTGGTAGGCGTCATCGTTATCAACGCAATACAAAACGACATGATTCATCTCCTTGACCGGTACCGCCATGGCGAATTCTCCGTCTTTAACAGGGGCAGTGGCCAGTATTTTGGCATGGTCCCATTGGTCTTCCAGTTCCACTGTGGCTTTGTTGCTGAGGTCAAGGCCGATTATCTTGCCTTTGATAACGCAAGTGTTATCGTCGGGCGTGAGGTTGGTGGTTTCAGTTGACTTTTGTCCACATCCGGAAAAAATCAGGAGGACAGCCAGGCAGATAAGAAAGAGGAGTTTGTGTTTCATTTTAAAAGCTATTTGAAATAATGACAATACTACGATTTACTTGTTAAAAAGTTACAAGAAATGCTTTTCAGTCTTCATCTGCCTTTGGTTCAAAGAATCCGCTCTTTTCATTCTACTATTTGATTAGTTCCCTTTAAAGTTTTTAGTGGCAAACATTCATTATAAAACAAACATAATTAACGGCCGCTGACTAAACGACTAAAAATAATTACCTTTGCACTATGCAACCATTTCTCATCCCATCCATTCAAGCCGCTTTAGCCGCTGGAAAAGCTATTCTAAAGGTCTATTCCACGCAGTTTGAAGTATATGTCAAAAGCGATGCGTCGCCCGTCACCCAGGCCGACTTGCAGGCCAGCGACATCATCAAGGAAAGGCTGCTTATGACAGGTCTCCCTTTTGTCAGCGAAGAAGATCTGCCAAAGGACCGTTCCTCGTATCAACGCTATTGGCTCGTTGACCCTCTCGACGGCACCAAAGAGTTTGTCAAACGCAACGGGGAGTTTACGGTGAACATCGCCCTCGTCGACGACAAAAAGCCCGTGATGGGCGTCGTCTATGCCCCGGTAACGGATACCTTGTGGTATAACCGAGACGGCAAAGCATACAAAATGACCCGTCTCTTGAATGGAAAAGGAGAAGCACCTACCGATAAAGCGTTAATGGAAAGGGTTGATTCGGCACAAGCGATTCAACCTGCTCAAGCAGAACGCCCATTCACGGTTCTGGTCAGCCGTTCGCACCGCAGCACAGAGGTGGATGAATATATTGAAAAGGTGTTGCGCCCCGCCCATCCCGACCTTGTCATCGACACCCAAGGCAGCAGCCTCAAGTTCGCCCGTCTGGCCGAAGGTAGCGCCGATGTCTACGTCTGCTACAGCAAGACCAAGGAGTGGGACACCGCTGCCGCCGATGCCATCCTCCGCGCCGCAGGTGGCAAGGTGCTTAGCATCAGCGACGGACAGCCGCTGGAATATAGTAAAGCGGACTACCCCAATCCTCCTTTTGTGGCTTGGGCCAAAAGAACATCCTCGGTCTTGGAATAGAAATGTATGATAGCTCCTTTGTCTTCGACAAGCGTATCGTCTGAACACTTCCTCAAAACCAGAGCTGCATAAATGTCGCCCATGGAACCTGCCACATTCACGACTTGAATGAAGTACACCAGCCAAAAGTATTGCCCCTTGATTATTAAAATCAGTAACAAGAATATGATACCCCAAATGACCAATGGGGCTAATGCAATGAATGTGTATGGCTTCTTGCCAATGTACTCACGACATCCGATGCCATTGAAATGGAAGAAGACTTTACTTGCACCATACCTTTTCATCGAAAGCCCCTTGGTAAGTTTATGTAAAACTATGCAGATGAACGCACCCATTAAAAGAAACACATAAGCCAAAATATGCTCTGTGGTGTTTTGACAAGGTTCAAAGTAGGTTTTGAGGGGTACAAAGGAATCCATGATTTCAATCATTACCCAACCTATCAGTATTGCAGTTGCCGCAATTCCTATCAAGGTTAGCTTGTCTTCTTTAAGGTTGATGGTCTTGAGAAGATGATAATCTTCCGGAAGGGTTTTGAATATTTGATTATTGCTGTTTAACATTTTTTTGGTTGTTTTTCATTATCTAAAGGGAGTAGGTGGCAAAAGCAATATACTTTGAAAGAATTATGCAGTGTTATTCCGTTTAAATATATTACTTTTGACACCTACGATAATAGGTCATTATTCCTCCTGGTGGCTATCCTTCTTCATTATTAAAGCCAGCAAAGCCAATATAACCCAGACCCACCAAGGTATGCAACCGACTGTATTGTTGTCTACTGAGATAACAATTACATCTAAATTGTTGGTTGTAGTTCTTGTAGAAGACAAACTGATTGCCTCTTGATATAAAGCTAAGGTTACATCTCCCGTTTCCATTTCTTCAACCTCTGAAAAGGTTCTATTTGCAGCAAGATGCGCATAAACCTGCTTGAAAAAGTTAACACCTTCAATAGTACGATTACTCGCTGCTATGTCACCATAGACGGTTTCAATGAAGGCAGATTCTGTCATACCTGTGGTGTAAAGGCTTTGACATTGCAATGTCATAATTTGCATGACCTGCTTACCCATGTCTTTGATGCGAGCTTGTGTAGCTGCATCCATTTTTGTTGTGTTTGACATAATGTCTTTGATTTGAGATTTTGCCGAAATCGGTCGGTTACCGCTCGTCACAGTGGTTGAGGCCACAAAAGTAGCGGGGTGACATTATGTCGCGTTATGATACGTTATGTTTCCATTATGTTTTTCAGGGCGTTGCGCATTTCATCGTGTAAGTTGCTCATGCCTGTCTTGTTCAGTACGCGATTGCGTCGGCTGATGCAGCCCTGGTACGACAATCCAAGTAATGCTGCCTTGTGAACTTCACTCAGATCGAGCAGTGAAAGCATGATGTATTGCCATTCTCCGTCATTAAGGTCGGGATGTAGTTCTTTGAATCTTTCCATGGAATTGCCGAAGCAATCGCCACATGCTTTCTCAAGGTCTTTCCACTCGTTTCGATGTAGGCAAATAGTGCTTGTTGTTAGGTTGCTTGCCGTTAGGTCAGCTTCGAGAGTGCATTTTTCTTCTATCTTTTGATAAATTTCAGTGGATTCAAATCGTTCCGAGAGTTCCTTGAAAGATGGAGTCATCGTTTTTGCCTTTTTCTTGCGGAAAAAGCCAACGACAGCCATTGTTATTAGTAGCGCAACTAGTGTTGCACACCCGATGGTTACGGCAGGATGTTTGGCTGCGGCCTCGTCGGATTGCAGGCGCTTTTCTGTCTCGTATTGCCGCAATTGCTTTTCAATGCCCGAAGCCTTTCTTTTGGCTTCGGAAAAAACCAGATTCAAGCTGTCGTATTGACTTGTCTTGATGATGGAGGTTGCTGTATCGCCCATCTCCAAATACATCTCGCCAAGCATGGCGAGAGCGTTCAATTGCTGTTTCAAATTGGAGGACGATGCGCTTTGTTCCGCATAGCTAATGGCTTGTTCCGTTTCTTCTATCACCCACAATGTCCAAGCGAAGTAGTTGTTCAGATATGGCAATCTGTCATCACAATCGTCTGGTAACAGCATGATGCCCTTTCCTCTCTCGGACATGAATTTGGCAGGCAATGTCTTGTCTTTATAAGCACCAACCAAAGCTATATACAACGCTGAGAAATAAGGGTCTTCTCCTTTTGCATAGGGCAGACTTTTTTGTAGATAATACAACAAGGTGTCTGGATTGTCTTTTTCGGAGAGATAATAACACAAATTACCAATTTTACGATAACATGAGGTAATAGAAATGGAATCGCCACTTTTAAGACTATACTCCAAAGAATGAAAACAGATGTCTTTTGCGGATTCGTATTTATCACATTCAAACAGGAGGTCGGAAATCTTCTGATAAACAATTCCATACAAGGAATCAACTGTGGATGAAGTCGGAATTGAATCAAGAATTTTTAGAGCATTAATATAGCAATCCATGGATTCTTTGAACTGATAAGTTGAGTAGTAATAGTATCCGATACTATCATATTTCATGAAACATTGCAACAGATTCGATTCATTTGTTGTTTTTGGCAAAGCACCTTTGTTACAAGCACTTAAAATGCTGATTCCAATTAATATAGAAAGAATAAAGTGTTTCATAATAGTTTAAAACGAAGAATATTGTATTATATTGCAAATTGAAATCAAGACCAAGGAATGGGACACTGCCGCTGCCGATGCCATTCTGCGCGCCGCTGGTGGCAAGGTGCTGCGTATCAGCGATGGACAGCCTTTGGAATACAGCAAAGCGGAATATCCTAACCCGCCTTTTGTGGCTTGGGCAAAATAATTGTACTTTTACACCCATAAACAGCAAAACATCCGAAACACATGAAAACCGAGTTAAAAAAACATACTGGTTTTTGGAAACAGATAGGTATGATTATCATTGGTACCACCATCTCTTTGGTGTTTACCATTGGAACGAGTATAATGCTTGAACGCAGAGAGCGGGCCAACGACCGCAGGCTTTCAGCGCTTATGGTGATGGGTACCATAGAGGACTTTGCCAACGGTATCGACGAGATTGTTGTACAACAACAACGTTGCGACACGCTTTGCGCCTGGCTCCTCAGCGTGCCTGTCGACGAGTTGGAGCTGATGCCAAAAGAAACGCTACAGGAACTGATGTTTGATGCCGTGAGCAACAGTTTCGTCTCGTTCGACAAAGCCGCTGAGAACATTTTTTCCAACAATCTTGAAACATGGAAAAATTTGGGTAATTTCCAGTTTATCAACAACGTCGGCGACTGTTTTACACGAATGCACAACATCGAAGATTATTGGAACAACAGGGTGAAAGAGGATGAGAAAACCATTGATGACATTAGCGGGAACCCCGGAGAGCATCCTGGAAAATATACCTGCACCAAATGGTTGCGAAACGACAATGTGCGTCAAATAATGGCAATGAAGCACAACTGGAATTGCTGGCTGCAATTTCAGGCGGAGCACATGCGCTACACCAACAAGCAAAACATGAGCGTGATAGGCATCACCGAAAAGGAACTAAGGGAGTTTATGGAGGAATACCATAAAGAAATCGTCATTGAGGAGCAAGCGCCTCTCAGTGACGATTTCTATACTTCAGCACTCAAGCAAGAAAACCTTTACACTTTAGATGTCTATAAAAGACAGCTTGATAGCTTAAAAGAGCATCAGGATCATGAATAAAGGTTTCCCTTAGCTTCGCTCGGGAATCTCCTACTTCAGCTGCCGCTCTATCTCCTCCATCAGCTCCTCCCCTTCCAGGTTGCGGGCTACGATCATTCCGTCTTTGATGAGGGCATTCTGCGGAATGAAGGAAATGGCATACAAGTCGGAAGTGGCGTTGCTCCAACCCTTAAGGTCGGAGACGTGATGCCAAGTCAGGCCGTCTTTTTCAATGGCGGCTTTCCAAGCCTCGGCATCGGTGTCGTAAGAGACGCCTAGGATGTCGAATCCCTTTTCATGGAACTTTTGATAAGCAGCCACGACATTGGGGTTTTCCTTGCGGCAGTCGGGGCACCATGAAGCCCAGAAATCCACCAAAAGAAGTTTGGTGCCAGCAGCCAGTTCTGACAACGTCAAAGGCTGACCGTCCACGCCATCCTGTGTGAAATCGAGCATAGGCTGACCAGCCTGCACCCTCTCTTGCTTTACAAGATAATCCTCAGCCTGTTGCAAGCTGCCCGAAGTGATGGTGCTGTCGGCACTATGAATGTTGTCAATCATCGTGCGCAGCTCGCAGGGACTGAAAGCCCACTTGTAGCGATACAGCACATAATGCGCCACGGCATCCTTAGGGTTCTCCCAGACATAGTCGAAGCAATACATCTTCTGGATTTCCTCCATATCGGCATATTGCTGCTGGAGCTGCTGCACGGCTTCCTGTCCGCCGTTTTCCTTGGCTTGCTGCAGCAGTTGACCGAGAGAGTCGAGCTTGGCATCAAAAGCGGCATAGCCTTCGTTGAAGGCGTCGAGCCTCGCTTGCGATTCGGAACCTTTCACGATGATGTTATTGGGGTTCTGCGCATCGCCTTCGAGCTGCACGTCTTTGTTATCGGTGAAGAACATGAAAGGACGACGCCAGCCTTTCAGCATGAGGCCGTACATCTCGTTATCCTTACAGACGGGCGTGTTGAACTCCGCCTTCCAGTTGACGAGTTCCGCCGAATCCAATTTCTGGCCATTCTTCATCAGATAGGCGGTCTTACCTTCCGTGTTAGCCAAGTCGACACTCACCTTGAAGGTCTTGGCCTCAGGCTGACGGTTGCAGGCTGCCAAGGCAAGCACTGCCAAAGCAAATAATAAGGCTCTTGTCTTCATCACTTCAGGATTTCGGTGAGTTTCTCAGCCAGGGCTTCGCCTCTCAGACCTTTGGCAATGATATTGCCTTCCTGATCGAAGAGGAAGTTGGAAGGAATGGCGTAGACGGAATAAAGCTTGCCGGCTTCGTTATCCACATCACGCACCTGCGTCCAGAGCAGACCATCCTGTTCAACGGCTTTCAGCCAAGCGGCTTCGTCTTGATCGACAGAGACACCGAGGATGTCAAAACCTTTGTCGTGGAATTGTTCATAAGCGGCTTTCACCGTGGGATTCTCTTGACGGCAGGGACCGCACCATGAAGCCCAGAAATCTATCATCGTGACCTTGTTTTTGGCAATCTGTTCAGCAAGCGTCACCTCCTGACCGTCAGCAGTCTTCAAAGTGAAGTCAAGGAAAGGATGGCCCACTTCGAGACGTTCCTGGTCGTCGATGTATTGCTTAAGGTCGGTACGATAGATAGATTCCGTCGTCATGGCGGTTTCCATTTCCTTTATCTGATCGAGGTCATAGTCGATCTTCTCACTGTTGAGCACATAATGGGCGACAAAACTCTCAGGATGCGTGTTGATAAAGTTAGTGCGCGCTGTCTGCATGGCTTCCATCAAGCCATTACCCACGCCGTTAAGGGAATCGATTTGCGTCTGGTCGCCAGCCTGCTGTGCTGCATCCAGCATATGGAACAGACTTTCAATCTGCATGTAATACCCATTCTGTTCGTTCAGATAATCTTCAAACAGATTCTGGGCTTTACCTGCTTCAACTTTTACTTCTTCGGGAACATTAAGATCGCCATTGATGTTGACGTCGTGGTTTTCAGGAAAAAACGGAAGATATCCGCCTTTTTCTCTGTTGATGGCATATAGGTCTTCGACATTGCCTTCGGGAGCATGCAGAACGGCCTTGTCGTCTTTGATGACGGCAGAATCAACCACTACAGGCTGGTTATCCGTGATTCTGCTTAAATAAACGGTCTGGTCGTTGCCATTCGTAAGATTGAGGTTCACCTTTATGCCAGGTTCCTTTGAGTTGCAAGCGGCCAATAACAGGACCGCACCAAGTAAGAATAGGATGTTTTTTTTCATAGTATTCAATTTATGGATTATAGATTTTTTTCTTTGGATCTCTCTGGTTTGAAGAGATATAATATCATCATTATCAAGAAGATAGATATTGGAGTACTAATGATAAAACGAAGCAGAATCTGGCCGATCAACTTGAAGCTGAACGACTCAAGGAAAAAGAGGAAAAAATGATGCACTACGACCATACAGAGCGTATAACGTAAAAACCATCGTCCGCTCAGCTGATTTAGATTAGGATACTGTATACTCTCGAACTTCTGGGTTCCTGACACAAGCTTGATGATGCCGGGACGACAGAAAGCCATGAGCGTGGTGGCGCCTGCGTGCAGTCCTGGAGTGCCCAAAAAAAGATCGATCACGATGCCTATGCCAAAACCCGAAAGCAGCAGTCCCCATTTCGGCATGTTGATAGGCAGCAGCATGACGAAAATCAGATAGACGTAAGGATGCACGTAACCACCCAGACGGATATGGTTCAGCACCAGCACTTGAAAGAGCACCAAAACTACAAAGCGGACAATATGCATTAACGTCTTGTTCATTCCTCTTTGAAATTGGATTTGAGTTCGTCGAGTTCGTTTTTGTACAGATTACGGACGACGTACACCTGCCGTAAGGTGGCAAAATTGGTGGCGAACTTGATACGCGCATGATTTAAGTCACCCGTCGGCGACTGTAATAGTTCTTCGACCGTGCCGACCATGAGATCTTCAGGGAAAATCAAGGAATAAGGTCCAGTCACGACCGTATCGCCGGGTTGCAGAACGATATGGGTGGGAATGTCCTCCACCATGCCGTAACGATAGTTGTTGGTCCCCCATTTTAGGGTTCCTAACTCTTGGTTGTTCAAGAATCTCACGCCGATGGCGGAACTGGTATGCAACAGGCTGATGATGGTAGCATAATGCGTGCTCACATCGGCAACCACGCCCACGATGCCATCGGTGGAGATGACGCACATGTCTTCTTCGATGCCATCAACACGCCCCTTGTCGATAATCATATAATTGTTGACATTGGTGATGCTGTTGTTGACGATACGGGCAGGGATATATTCGTAAATGGTATCGCGGCCTTGTATGTCATATGTGCTGGTCGTGGTATCCGTCACTACAGACAGCTGTTGACGTAACATAGCGTTTTCTTCGGCCAACTGTTGGTTTGTCCGTTTCAAATGGAAATAATCACCAATGTCATTACCCCATTCATACACCTTGCCTACGGCATCGTTGGTGGTGTTGAAAACCACCTGCTTATGGTAGTTTTGGCTACGGGAAAGCAGCACGATGCAAATCACCTCGAGCAGGATGAACAGGATGACGAAATGGTGTTTCTGTATGAAACGGATCAGGTTGTACATGCCTTACTTGATAAGGAATGTAAAGCGGTCGAAATTCTTCAGGGCGATGCCGGTACCACGGGCCACGGCACGAAGCGGGTCTTCGGCCACGTGGATAGGAAGCTTGGTCTTGGCGTTCAAACGCTTGTCGAGGCCACGCAGCAAAGCGCCACCACCCGTGAGGTAGATACCCGTGCGGTAGATGTCGGCCGACAGCTCAGGAGGCGTGAGTTCCAAGGCGTTCAAGACGGCCGTCTCAATCTTCATGATGCTCTTGTCAAGACAGTGGGCGATTTCGGCATAATTGACCTTGATTTCCTTCGGGATACCCGTCAGCATGTCACGGCCTTGAACGGCGTAGTCCTCCGGAGGGTTGTCGAGTTGCGTGATGGCCGCACCCACTTCGATCTTGATACGTTCGGCCGTACGTTCACCCACGATGATATTATGCTGTTTACGCATGTATTCCTCGATATCGGCAGTGAAGTCGTCGCCAGCAATACGGATGGACTTGTTATTCACGATGCCGCCCAGAGCAATGACGGCAATTTCGGAAGTACCGCCACCTATGTCGATAATCATGTTGCCCGTGGGTTCGAGCACGTCAATGCCGATACCGATGGCTGCAGCCATGGGCTCGTGAATCAGGCGCACTTCCTTGGCACCAGCCTGTTCGGCAGAGTCTTTCACGGCACGTTCCTCCACCTCAGTGATGCCCGAAGGAATACAGATGACCATCTTCAGCGCGGGAGGAAACAGCGTGTTTTTGAAATTAATCATCTTGATCATCTCACGCATCATGTACTCCGCAGCCTGGAAGTCGGCGATAACACCATCGCGCAACGGGCGAATGGTCCTGATGTTTTCGTGGGTCTTGCCGTGCATCATCATGGCGCGTTTACCTACGGCGATGATTTTTTTCGTATCACGCTGCATGGCCACAATAGAGGGCTCGTCGACGACGACCTTGTCGTTGTATATAATAATCGTATTGGCCGTACCTAGGTCAATAGCTATCTCTTTGTTTAAAAATGAAAAAGCTCCCATTTTTCGTTCGTTTTATAGTGATTCAATAGTTTTTTTGTCTTAATGTCTAAAATGGCGGTATCCTGTAAAGACCATACTGATGCCGTTTTCGTTGCAGCAGTCGATGGACTCTTGATCGCGCACCGAACCGCCAGGTTGCACAATGGCGGTGATTCCCGCTTCGTGAGCCAGTTCAACG
The DNA here is from genome assembly GCA_946407975.1 of uncultured Bacteroidales bacterium. Taxonomy (GTDB): domain Bacteria; phylum Bacteroidota; class Bacteroidia; order Bacteroidales; family F082; genus Limimorpha. The sequence goes on along the minus strand of CAMJQC010000020.1, from coordinate 26,729 downwards.
CAATCCTTAAAAGGGAAGAAGGCATCGGAGGCCAGTACTGCGCCTTTCAGGTCAAAATGAAAAGAGTGAGCCTTTTCTATGGCCTGACGGAGCGCATCCACACGGGACGTCTGTCCGATACCTGAAGCATAAAGCTGTTTACCTTTGGCCAAAACGATGGCATTGGAGCGGCTGTGCTTTACGATCTTGTTGGCAAAGACCATATCTTCAACCTCTGCCTCCGACGGGGTTTTCTCCGTGATGACTTTGAAATCGGCGGCGGTTTCCGTGTGAAGGTCGCGGTCTTGCACCAGATAGCCGTTCAAGGCTGTCTTCACGGTCTGAGGCCGATAAAGGTCGGCCTTGAGGCGTAAGATGACGCGGTTCTTCTTGGAGAAAAGCATATCGAGCACGCCTGCCTCATACTCTGGCGCTACGATGACTTCGATAAACAGTTTGTTGATCTCCTCGGCAGACGCAATGTCGATGGGACGGTTGCACACCAGAACACCGCCAAAGGCGGAGACGGGATCGCCCGCCAAAGCATCGGCATAAGCCTCTTTGACCGTAGCCCGGCTTGCCACGCCACAAGGATTGTTGTGTTTGAGGATGGCAAAAGTAGGTGCGTCGAACTCACGAATCAAGTTCAGACCCGCATCAAGGTCGAGGAGGTTGTTATACGATAACTCTTTACCATGAAGCTTTTCAAACATTGCTTCCAAATTGCCATAAAACGTTCCTTTCTGATGAGGGTTCTCGCCATAGCGCAATGTGGTTCCTGTGCCTTCGCAAAGACGCAGTTGCTTATCTCCCGCATCTTTCACAAACCAATTGTAAATGGCACTGTCGTAATGCGAACTCACCCCAAAGGCGTAGGCAGCGAAGCGGAGACGGTCTTCGACTGATGTCTCACAGTTCTGTTTTTCGAGCAGCTGAACAAGTTCGAAATAATAGTCTCTCGAAGGTACGATCAGCACGTCGTTATAGTTTTTCGCCCCTGCACGGATGAGAGAAATGCCACCAATGTCTATCTTCTCGATAATGGCATCTCGGTCGGTGGTGGAAGCAACCGTTTCCTCAAAAGGATACAGGTCGACAATGACCAAGTCAAAAGGAGGAATCTCATATTCTTGCATCTCCTTTTGGTCGGAAGGCAATTGGGTTCGTCCCAGGATGCCGCCAAACACTTTAGGATGCAGGGTCTTGACCCGACCACCCAGGATGGAAGGGTAGCCGGTAAGCGACTCAACCGTCTTTACGGAAGGGTCAATTTTCTTGATAAAGTCGTAAGTGCCACCCGTGGAGTAGATCTGAACGCCGTTTTGCTTCAGAAGTTTCACGATGGTGTCAAGTCCGTCCTTATAAAATACTGATATTAAAGCTGTTTTGATTTTCTTCAAAGGGTAAGGATTTTCGAAATTTGATAATGCAAGAATAGGAAAAATCCAATCATCACGCAACGGCAGAAAACATTTTTTTTGAACAAAAATATCAACAACATCCGATATAATTATTCAAATCTTCAGATATGATTTTTTAACTGAAAAACAGACTTGATTTTGCTTATGAAGACGTCCGACAGGAACTTTTTTTTCTAAAAACAATCAAACAACTTTGTTGATATTAAAAATCTTCTTATTTTTACAAATTCAAAACTAGGCAATGGAAACAAAGTGGATTTTAAACAAACCTGTTGATAAACAACAAGTTGAAGATCTCGTCAAAACTTTGAATATTGACGAGAATCTGGCCACTTTGCTTGTTCAACGTGGTGTGACGAACTATGAAGAAGCAAAAGTCTTCTTTCGCCCATCCTTGTCTCAGCTTTACGATCCTTTCCTTATGAAGGATATGGACAAGGCCGTTGACCGTGTGTTGCGCGCCATTAATGAAGGCGAAAAGCTCCTTGTTTATGGCGATTACGACGTCGATGGCACGACCGCTGTAGCTTTGGTTTACACTTTCTTGAAGCCTTTTTTTAAGAAGAAGAAAATCGAGTTCTATATTCCCGACCGGTACACTGAGGGATATGGCATCTCGCACAAGGGCATAGACTATGCTGCCAAGAAAGGCTTCAAGCTGGTCATCGCCCTCGACTGCGGCATCAAGGCTGTTGAACGTGTTGATTACGCCAACGAGCTAGGTGTTGATTTCATCATTTGCGACCATCATCGTGCCGGCGATGTCATACCAAATGCTGTTGCCGTGCTTGACCCCAAACGACCTGACTGTACCTATCCTTATAACGAACTTTCAGGGTGTGGCGTGGGGTTCAAACTCGTTTCTGCCTTGGTCAAAAGGGGACTTGGAACCAAGGAACAGCTCTCAGAGCTCCTCGACTTGTTGGCGGTCAGCATTGCCGCCGATATTGTACCAATTACAGGCGAAAACCGAGTATTGGCCTATTACGGTCTGAAGCAGCTCAATAAGAATCCACGCCCCGGCATTGAAGCCATCTTGCGCCATGCCAACATCATGCGTCGCGAAGAAGACGGCGAACCCGTTGAAGGTGAAAATGTCCTCACAAGGGAATTGACCATCAGCGATTTGGTCTTTCTCGTGGGTCCTCGCATTAATGCGGCCGGGCGTATCGACAAGGCCTCTGATTCCGTTCGTCTTCTCATTGCCGAAGAACAGGAATACGCTGAGAAACTGGCCAACTCTATCAACGATCTCAACGACATGAGGCGTGAGTTCGACAACCGCATCACCGAAGAGGCGCTACAGATGATTGCTTCGGATGAGACCCTTCACAATGCGGCCAGCACCGTAGTCTATAACAAAGACTGGCACAAAGGTGTCATCGGCATTGTTGCTTCACGTCTTACCGATTATTACTACCGTCCCACCATCGTTTTGACACGTGCCAATGGTCTCATTACCGGTTCGGCCCGTTCCATTAAGAATTTCGACATCTATGATGCCATCGACAGCTGTTCCGATTTATTAGAACACTTCGGCGGACACAAATATGCAGCGGGGCTGTCCATGAAACCCGAAAACCTTGCGGAGTTCCAACGTCGTTTTGAAGACTATGTGGCCAAAAACTTAACAGCTGAAGATTTTGTTCCTGAACTGGAAGTGGATTTGAAAATCAATTTCAATGACATCACTTCCAAGTTTATGCGTATTCTCAATCAGTTCGCTCCTTTTGGCCCTGGTAATCCCTCTCCTATCTTCTGGACTGACAATGTTTACGACACGGGGGGCACACGACCCGTCGGAGGTGGTCAAAAGCACCTAAAACTAAGCATGAAACAGGGAGAAGCCAAGACTTCAAGCGACAACGTCTTTTCTGGCATCGCGTTCTCGCAAGGCGAACTGTTCGATCGCATCCACGGCGGTTCTCCATTCAGCATCTGCTATCATCTGGAATACAACACTTGGCAGGGCAAAACAAATCTGCAGTTGAATGTGAAAGACATCAAATTCCCGGAGGCTTGATTTATTGACCCCTATAAAAAACATAGAGACGTTCTGTCTGAACGTCTCTATTGTGTTTTATGAGATAATTGTTTTTATGCCAGTTCAAACTGTTCCAGAAAACGCAAATCGTTTTCAAAAAACAGTCTTAAATCGTTGATTTGGTATTTCAGCATGGCAATACGCTCTATGCCCATGCCAAAAGCAAACCCTGTGTATATTTCAGGATCAATACCGCTGGAAATAAGGATATTGGGGTCGCACATGCCACAACCTAAAATCTCGACCCAGCCAGTATGTTTACAGATATTGCAGCCTTCGCCACCGCAGATGTTGCAAGAGATATCCATCTCGGCCGAAGTCTCCGTAAAAGGAAAATAAGATGGGCGAAAACGCACTTTGGTGCCTTCTCCAAAAAACTCCTGCACAAAATGGTACAAAGTCTGCTTAAGATCGACAAACGACACGTTTTTGTCAATATAGAGGCCTTCTATTTGATGGAAAATGCAATGGGCACGGGCAGAGATGGCTTCATTTCGAAATACGCGTCCGGGGGCGATAATGCGAATGGGCATCTTTCTACTTTCCATGGCACGCACCTGAACGCTAGACGTGTGGGTACGAAGAAGGATATCTGACGGTTTGTTTTCGCTGGGGTCTTTGCTTATGAAAAACGTGTCCTGCATATCACGGGCAGGGTGATCTGGAGGAAAGTTCAGCGCTGAGAACACGTGGTAATCGTCTTCAATTTCGGGACCCTCGGCGATGGTAAACCCAAGGTGCTCAAAAATAGAATTAATATCACGACGTACTATCGAAAGAGGGTGACGGGCGCCATGCATCTCGTTAGCAGGCATGCTCATGTCAAAATCAAACGTATCGACCTGCTGTGATTCAAAAAGTTGCAACTGTTCCTCTACTTTTTCCTGAACTGCATTTTTCAATTCGTTCAGTTTCATGCCCATTTCCTTACGCAGCTCCGGCGCTATCGTCTTGAAATCGGCAAATAAAGCGGGAATAATGCCTTTTTTACTCAGATAAGTGATACGGAAATTCTCTAAAGCCTCTTTGCTGTCAGCTTTAAAACCACGCACTTCGTTTAGAATCTGTTCTATTCTTTCGTTCATATTCAAGGCTATATTTTACAGCACCAATACGATAAACTTATTTTTGAATTTCAATTGTCATGGTGACGGGTTCTACCGGTACGTCCATGTAACCTGTCTTGACAGAGGCGATCTTGTCGATGATTTCCATGCCTTCAATGACTTCGCCAAAAACGGTGTAGTCGCCATCCAGATGGGGTGTGCCGCCCACTGTCTTATATGCCTGACGTTGCTTGGCACCAAACACTTTGCCCATCCGCTGTTCGAACATGTCGAGCATTCTGTCGTCATAAACCTGACCCTGCACAATGTAAAACTGAGATCCGCTGGATGCTTTCTTAGGGTTCACTTGGTCACCTTGTCGAGCAGCACAGAGGGCGCCTTTCTTATGAAAGTGATTGGAGCGAAATTCGGCAGGAACGGTATAACCTGGATCCAGACGACCATCGGCATTCTGTCCTCCTTGGATCATAAAGTTCTTTATGACACGGTGGAACGGCGAACCGTTGTACCAGCCTTCCTTTACCAATTTGATGAAATTGTCGCGATGTTTTGGGGTATCGTTATAAAGTTTGGCCTTTATGGTGCCGTAGCTCGTCTTGATGACAACAACGGTTTCCTTATCTTGTGATTTCTGTGCCTGGCAGCTTAACGTCACAAGCACCAAGGCTGCTAAAAATAGTCTTTTCATTATGGTTCTCCTTTTAAAAAACAGGTTGCAAAAATAATCATTTTCATTCACTGACGACCGAATAGGTCACTTCAAGGCGCATTTTGTTTTCTGCATTTGCTCCAGGGCCAGCGACTATCAGACGTTGGGCGTTGTAAGCAGCACCGTTAATGCCTAAAGAAAGTTTCATATTGGCTTTGTTTTGGATGATGTGCTGCATATACTCAGTAATACGGAATGACACAGATTGGTTAAGGCTGTTATACTGTCCTCCGAAATAGGTAGTGCCTTCATAGTAATCGGGAAGCAGAACGCTTGTGCCGTCGTCCTTGATTCCAACCAGGACCAGAGTCTGTGGCGCCGTAAACAAAGTGGAGTCTTCCATTCCGATGGCGGGCAATATCAGTTTTGCTTCGTTGATGACAATGTGCTCGTCGCTAAAGGCGTCGCCCCAAGTTTGAAGATTGGGGAAACCGATAACTGTTTTCACACCTCCCATAGACTGAAGATAGACTTGTTCTTGACCCAAAATCGTATCTCCATTTATCAACTGGCTCACAAAAGCATCAGAGCCTTGCGAATAATCGTGCTTGAAACGGTTGAAATAGTTGTCTGCCGAAGTGATGTAGAAGTCATAGCGCAAAGAACGGTCGGGAGATTCGTCGTTATGGTAATACAACTGCAATTGCGAATAGAGGTTGCTCGTGAGATTCACGTAGCTGATGGCGCCTCCATAACCGACGGACTCGCAAGTCACATATAAACCATTAAACTGGGCCTTGAAAGCGTCGGGATTTTGATAGGCTGTTGCATCCAAATTCATGAGGTCCTCGCCCAATTGATGGTTGAGAGGAATGCGGACAACTGGACGATCGATAGTATCATTGCCCACGATCATGTTTGAAGTCTTAGGCGTAGGCCGGAACTGATGACCTTCGGCATAGTCGACGGGGTCGACGTTGATGTCCGAATAGCTGTAGTAGGATTCCGATGAGGAAATCGTGTCGAGAAGGCGGTACACATGAACCATCTGCAGGGTCGTGGTGTCGCCATAATAACCGCCTAGATTAAGCTGAAGCACCAAAGAGTCCAGCACCGGATTCTCGCCAAAGGTCTGACCGTTTGAGGAAAGGTGCAATTGGGTATAGAAACCCGCTTCCGTGCCGCCAAAGACCGGATCCATCATGCTGCCCAGCAAAGCGTAGGTGACATTCTTCGATCCTATACTGTCCATGACCGAATGTGCCACGATACATGTCGTATCGGTATGGTACATGCCAATGTAATTGTTTTCCGACAACAACTCGTTTCCGATGCTGTCGGGAGATTTCTTGCAAGAAGATGATAAAAAGACCATGACGCCCATGATGAGCAAAAGGCCATCCTTGAGTACTGTATGCCGTATTTTTCTGTCTTTCATTTCTTACTTATCTAACTCATAGTTTCGGGCGGCGCAGCTAGAGTCACTGGCACTGTCCGTCGTTATTACTTACTTACTAACTAAAACTGAATAATTGGGATCTTATTGTCGTTTTTCCAAGATTGTTTCATAGAAAGCATTATAAGCTTCCAGATAATGATCCGGGTCTTGGTACTCAAGAACGGGTTTGCCGCAAGTCTTAAGGTATTCTGCGATTGCGGGATGGATTTTCTCACTGCTGATGATGATGCCGTCAGAATAGTCGATGGCGGCTTTTGTGAGGTTTTCGTAATTAGCCTCCTTGAAGTAGGACAAATCCTTGGCATTCATGCCTGGCAATTTGATTTTCTTATCGAAGCCTTCTCTTAAAGTCTCGGTAAAGTCGTCGTCATAAATGGAATAGATGATTTTTGACTCGTCGAAGAGCGGGTTGTCACGAACCGAAAGGACGCGCTTCAGATAGATAGGCATTAAAGAAGAGAGCCAGCCGTTGCAGTGGATGATGGCGGGCGACCAGTTCAGTTTTTTCACCGTCTCGATAACGCCGCGGGCGAAAAACACACAACGGTTATCATTGTCTTCGCAGAATTTACCATCCTGATCATAAATAAGATATTTCCTTTTGGAGAAAAAGTCTTCGTTATCGATAAAATAAATCTGCATCCTGGCCTTTTGTATTGAAGCTACCTTGATAATAAGCGGGTGGTCGGTATCGTTGATGATGAGATTCATGCCCGAAAGCCTGATGACTTCATGAAGCTGGTTCCGGCGTTCGTTGATGACACCATAACGGGGCATGAAAATCCTGATCTCATTACCGCTTTCCTGAATGAACTGAGGCAAATAACGGCCAATAATGCTCATCGGAGTTTCGGGAAGGTAAGGGGTAATCTCCTGGTGTACGAAAAGGACTCTAGTTTTGTTCAGCATGCTAATTCTCCTTAGGGTTCAATCTGCAAATTTACGGATTTTTTTCAAAATAAAAAGAAAAAAAGTTTTATTTGACAAAAAATCAATGGGTTATAAAACAAAAACGGGCCAAAACATACACAAAAACGAAGATAAGTCGAATCATCGGCAATAGGTTGAAAATATTACTACCTTTGCAGTGTCAAACGAGATGTGCCATGGAATACGAACACTTCGAGAACGAAGAACACGAATGGGAATCGAACCTGAAGGTGACGGAAGGTGTAGACGGGCCGATTCAGGTCAATCCCAAAGCCCTTGAGCGTCTGAAGCAAAATCGGCAGCAGCTGATGCCCTTGGAATGGTATGTCGACAGCATCCTCAAAGGCGACCGTGTGGCGTTGAGCAAAGCCATCACTTTGGTGGAGAGCGCGCTCCCGAAGCATCAGGAGCTGGCACAGAAAATCATCGCCGCCTGTCTGCCTCATTCCGGAAAAGCGCTCCGTCTGGGCATCACGGGTGTTCCCGGCGCAGGCAAAAGCACCTTCATCGAAGCCTTGGGAATGCATCTGTGCAAGCAAGGCCACAAACTGGCCGTGCTAGCCATCGACCCCAGCAGCCAGCGTTCCAAGGGCAGCATCATGGGCGACAAGACGCGTATGGAACAGCTCTCGGTAGAGCCCAATGCCTACATACGTCCCTCGGCTACGGCAGGCACTCTGGGTGGCGTCGCCCGCAAGACGCGCGAGACCATCATCCTTTGCGAAGCGGCTGGTTACGACACCATTTTTGTCGAGACCGTCGGCGTCGGACAATCCGAGACCGCCGTGCATTCCATGGTCGATTTTTTCCTGCTCATCCTCATCAGTGGCGCCGGTGACGAACTGCAAGGCATCAAGCGCGGCATTATGGAGATGGCCGACGGCATCGCCGTCAACAAGGCCGATGGCGACAATGTGCTCCGTGCCAACCGAGCCGCCGCCGAATGTCGCAACGCGCTGCACCTCTTCCCGCTGCCCGAGTCGGGTCAAGAGACCAAAGTGACGACTTGTTCCGCCATCACAGGATTCAATATCGACGAGGTGTGGAAAATGGTTTCAGACCATGTCGACGCCATCCGCGAAAACGGCTATCTCGAACGCAAACGCGCCCAACAGGACGTGCAGATGATGTTAGACACCATGGACTCGGCATTGAAAAACGACTTTTATCAAAATCCCGTCATAGAAGACCTTTTGCTACTGGTGGAAAGCGATGTGCGCAGCAAGAGAATGAGTGCTTACGTCGGAGCACAGAAACTGCTGGATACCTATTTCAGTCTTCTGAAAAAAGAATAATCCGTGTTTTTTTCTTGTTGAGCGCATACATCCGTTTCAAGACGGCAACGGGCGCATCGGCCGTTTGATACTTTTCAAAGAATGCCTCGCCAACGGCATCACGCCTTTCGTCATCACCGAAGTGTTAAGTATTAATCGCCTTCTTCTGCCCGCATCTGTTGCCGGTAGTGCTCCGCTTTCTCGGTATCCCCTTCCAGGTCGTACAGTTCGACGAGATTACGGCAAGCCTCGTTCCAGACGTGAATCTCGGGAAGGGTGAGATGGGGGAAATAAAGGTTTTTCAACACTGCTTCGTAGGCATTGATGATAGCCGCCGAAGGGGCTCCGTTTGTTTCAAGCACCTTGGCATCGTTAAAGGCGAGAATCCATTCTTTCATGGGACGTAATATTTTGATTTTCTTTTTGCTTTTTATGCTGCCCCGATAGTTTTATTGTCTATCTTTGCGCAAAATTAAAGAAAATCATCAACTTTTAAAGTATAAAAACATAATGGACTCAAGAATTGCCATGAACCCCAACCGTCTGGTGCAGTACTTGCAAAAGCCCGCATCAGAATTCACTCGCGCCGACATCATCCGTTACTGCGAGGAAAATGAAATCGAATTCATCAACTTCCACTACTGTGGATGGGATGGAAAACTGAAAACCCTTAATTTTGTGATCCACAGCGCCGAACATCTTGAAAACATTCTCACCGCCGGTGAGCGTGTCGATGGTTCGAGCCTGTTCCCTTTCATCGAGGCTGGTAAAAGCGACCTTTACGTGGTTCCGAAGTACAGAACCGCCTTTCTGAACCCCTTCAGCGAGATTCCTACCGTCGACATCCTCTGCTCTTTCTACAACCGCGATGGCGAGCCCTTCGAAAGCTCCCCAGAACATATCCTCCACAAGGCTCACGAAGTGTTCAAGAAGACCACGGGGCTCGAGATGCAGACCATGGGCGAGCTGGAGTATTACATCATCGCCGACGACGAAGAGATCTACGAAGTGCCGGACCAGAGAGGCTATCACGAGAGCGCCCCGTTCAACAAGTTCACCGAGTACCGCGTGGAGGCCATGCGTCTCATCGCCCAGGCTGGCGGCTTGATCAAATACGGTCACTCCGAAGTGGGTAACTTCACCCTCGACGGCAAGGTGTATGAACAAAACGAAATCGAGTTCCTTCCCACCAATATCGAAGACGCTGCCAACCAGCTCGTCGTGGCCAAGTGGATCATGCGTCAGCTGGCTTACCAATACGGCGTCACACTGACCTTCGCTCCGAAGATCACTGTGGGCAAGGCCGGTTCGGGCATGCACGTACACTGCAAATTCACTAAGGACGGCAAGAGCGTCATGGTGAAGAACGGCGAACTCACCGACTATGCCAAGAAGGCTATCGCCGGTTACATGGACGCCGGCACCTCGCTGCCTGCTTTCGGCAACCCCAACCCGCTGTCGTTCCTCCGCCTGGTGCCTCATCAAGAAGCCCCGACTTCGCTCTGCTGGTCCTACTCCAACCGCAGCGCCCTGGTGCGCGTGCCGCTGGGCTGGATCAACAACGGCAAGGACATGGTCGCCAATGCCAACCCGCTGGAGAAGAAGTCGAGCAAGGACTTCAGCGACAAGCAGACCTTCGAATGGCGTGCTTCTGACGGTTGCGCCGACATGTACCTGCTGATGGCCGCCCTGTGCGCCGCCGCCCGTCACGGCTTCGAGATGCCCGACGCGCTCAAGGTCGCAGAAAAGACCTATGTCGGTCTCGGCGTCAACATCCACGACGAAAAGAACAAGAAACTCCAAGAGTCGCTGGAACAGCTGCCCGACAGCTGCGTCGCCGCCGCCAAGGAGCTGAAGAAAGACAGGGAGATCTACACCGCCAAAGGCGTATTCTCCGATGCCATCGTCGATTACATGATCAAATACCTCTCCGACTTTAAGGACGCCAAACTCCGCGCAGAACTTGGCAATAACACGGAGAAGATCATGAAGCTGGTGAAAGACAACATCCACGTCGGATAAGACTTACAGCATCAGTAATAACAAAAAGCGGAAGAGTTTCTTCCGCTTTTTTTGTCTTCATAAAATGGCTTTCGTCACTGGATCTTATTGTCCTTTTGTCGTACTTATGAGCCTAAAACCAAGAAAAGTCCAATGATGACATAAATGTTTCATGTCGTTTATTTTTCAGCAAACTTTTGCGCTACGAAGTCCCAGTTGACGAGATTCCAGAAATCGTCGACATAGGCGCCACGAAGGTTACGTTTGTCGATGTAATAGGCGTGTTCCCAGACGTCACACACCAATAGTGGTCTATAACCGGCGACGATAGGATTCTCGGCATTGCGGGTCTGTACGATCGAGAGTTTCCCTTCGCCATCGGCGACGAGCCACACCCATCCTGAGCCGAAGAGGCCTACGGCCTTATTCTTGAACTCCTCCTTAAATTGCTTGAAGCTGCCAAAAGTCTCATCAATGGCATTCCCAAGCGCTTTTTCAGGATAGCCTTTGCTATCCGGGGTAAGGCAATGCCAGAAGAAATTGTGATTCCATACCTGAGCAGCGTTGTTGAACAATGCGCCCGTCGATTTACGCACAATCTCGTCCAAATCTGCGTTCTTTGCATAAGGGGTCTCTTGGATCAGTTCGTTCAGTTTCTTGACATAGGCAGCATGATGCTGACCATAGTGATAGTCAATAGTCTCACGCGACATATAAGGCTCTAAGCCTTCGCGTAAAAAAGGCAATTCCATTAATTCGAACATGATAGTAAGATTTTAAAAGGTTAGATAAATATCGTTTGTTTTGTTGCATTTGTGCTATGTTAAACCTTGCGATTTAGAATACGGTTCCAACACCCTGTCGAAAATCCCTGTCATATAGGCGATGGCCATGCCGTAGTTGCTGATGGGAATACCAGCCTTGACAGCCAAATCTGTCCGATTGATCAGCTGTTTGCGGGTTGACATGCAGCCACCACATTGGATGACGAGGGCATATTGCTGAATGTTGTCAATAGGAGCCAAACCAGAGATATAGTTGAAACTCAGCTCTTTACCTGAAAATGTCCGAATAAGACGGGGCAATTTCACTCGGCCAATGTCCTCGCAAGAGGTCTGATGGGTGCAAGATTCGAGCATCAGGATTTTATCGCCGTCTTTAAGATCCGAGAGGTGCGGTGTACCTTTTATATAATTCTCAAAATCGCCTCTCATACGGGCCATGAGGATACTGAAACTGGTCAGAGGAATATCGGCGGGCAACAACTGGCTGACATAGGCAAAGACCTGACTGTCGGTGACCACCAGATTCGGACGAGGTTTGACTTGTAAAAAATGCTCTAACAATGTCTCCTTAATCACTGTACAGATACAGTCGTTATCCAAAGCGTCACGAATCGCCATTACCTGGGGCAGGATCATGCGGCCATCGGGGGCTTCGCTGTCGATGGGACAGACTAGCAGCACCGTATCGCCCGCATTGACGATACCTCCTAGTAACGACACTTTCTGGAATGCCGATTCCGGGATAGTCTTTTTCAGTTGTTCAATGAGGGTGTCTTTACGATCCGGCCAAAGGGCGCTGAACTCCACCATCGTTGTATTCAAACCTTTCTCTACCATGCTTTTCAGCGTTTCGTTCAGCGGCTGCAAGTCCGATTTGTTATGAACCACAAAGAAAGGCACCGCCAGTTCCTGAAGACGTTCCGCCACATCCATCTCGGGGCGTCCGAACTGGTTGTCGGCAATGACGAGGATGGCGCAGTCTATCTCCTGCATGACCTGCATGGTTTTCTCAACACGCTGCTGACCAAGTGATCCGAGGTCGTCAATGCCGGCCGTATCAATGATGATGCATGGGCCGATGCCAAAAATCTCTATGCTTTTCTTGACGGGGTCGGTGGTCGTGCCGGCATGATCGGATACGATAGCAATGTTCTGTCCGGTGATCAGGTTGATGAGGCTGCTTTTGCCGTTGTTGCGACGCCCGAAGATGCCGATGTGAGGTTTGAGATCTTTAGCCATGGTAGTATAGTTTTGTTCAGCAAAGATATGAATTTCTTGTAAGGAAACAAGTTGTTTATTTATGAATATGTCGGATGTGACACGGAAAGGAAGCGGGGCGGACTTTCATCCGCCCCGCTTCTATTAGGAAAAACTATATGACTCAAAAAATATGCTTTAGAAATACAGGTCGCGTTCGCCTTGCTTGATGCGTTCGATGCGGTTTTTCAGCTCGTCAAGGAACTGCGGGTCGACGTTTTTATAATTATGCTCGATGCATTTCCATCCCTTGGCGGCCACCTCGGGAGTGGCATAATCTACGAGATATTCGGTCAGCGTAAGGATGGCGTTCGGCGTGCAGAATCGCTTGATAAAGCCAGGTACGGAGAATTCCATGAAGTGTTCGCCCGTACGACCCAGACGATAGCAAGCCGTGCAGAAGCTAGGGATGAAATCGTGGTCGAGGAGTTTGTCGATGATGTCGCCAAGACTGCGGTCGTCACCGATCTTGAATTGCTCGCGGTGCAGGTTTTGGTTTTCCTGCTTATCGGTGTTCTTCTCTTCTTCTTCGTGATGGTATTTATAGTCGCCAATCTGGAGGTTGGTGCCGCCGTCGATCTGAGAGATGCCGTATTCGATGGCCTTGGCGCGAAAAGCAGCGTCCTCACGTGCGGTCAGGATCATGCCAGTGTAAGGAACGGCCAGACGGAAGATAGCGATGATCTTCTCGAAGGTGTCGTCATCCACGAAGTATTTCTTGTCGATGTTCAGGCCTGACGCATCCTTGATACGCGGGAAGGAGATGGTGTGCGGACCCACGTTGAAGCAAGCCTCCAAGTGGTTGGTGTGACGGATCATGGCCAGCACTTCATAACGCCAGTCATAAAGACCGAAGAGGATTCCCACACCATTGTCGTCGATGCCAGCCTCTTGGGCGCGGTCCATAGCGGTAAGACGCCAATTGTAATCGCCTTTTTTGGTGTTGATCGGATGATAGTCGTTGTACACTTCCGGGCAGTAAGTCTCCTGGAAGATCTGATAGGTGCCGATACCGGCTTCCTTCACGGTGCGAAAACCTTCCACATCGAGCGGAGCGGCATTGATATTGACACGACGGATGGAGCCTTTGCCCTTATGAGTGGCGTAGGTCACCTTCACCGTATGGGCGATGTATTCCGGAGAATAGAGCGGTGACTCGCCATAGACGAGGATGAGACGTTTCTGTCCATCGTCCTCCAAGGCCTCCACGTTATGAATCAGTTCTTCATCGGTGAGGGTCGTACGCACCTGTTCCTTGTTTGATTTGCGGAAACCGCAGTATACACAGTTGTTGATGCAATAGTTACCCACATACAGAGGGGCGAAGAGCACGATGCGGTTGCCATAGACACGACGTTTCAGTTCGCGGGCGCCTTCCTTGATCTCCTCCACCAAAGCTGGGTCGGTGGCGTTGATGAGGACGGCGGTCTCTTCCATCGTCAGACGGTTCTTGTCGAGCGACTTCTGGATGATTTCGCGCACACGTTCTGGGGTGCTTTTCGTATTGTTGATATAGTCCCAAATCTCTTCCGAATCGATAAACGGACGGTTGGGTTCATCGGGAATTCTGCATTTTTCAGGATGGAATTGCATAACGTTGTCTTTTGAGGTTGGTCTTTTGTCAAAAAATAAGGCACTATTACCTTATTGCGACGGCAAAAGTCTATAATTCCGTACAAACGGAATGTCACAAATGTTACAAAATCGATAATTTTTACAGAATTGCCGACAACTGGTCGTAATAATTCTTGCTGACGGGGATGTGAGCGGCGTTAGGAACATCCAGCACGGCATAGGTGAAGTCTTTTTCCTTCTGCAAAACCTTGACGTGTGTCTTATTGACAAAATAAGAGCGGTGACAACGAACGAGGCCGTTTTTGGCACAGAGTTCCTCTATCCGTTTCATGGAATTTCGCAACGTGTAAACCGTAATCTTCTCGTCCTCCAAATAGCAGATCTTCAGATAGTTTTCATCCGACTGGATGTAAAGAATCGCTTCGGGGGCCACCAACAGTTTCAGATTGCCGCGCTCATCCAGAAAACGGATCTTTTCACCTTGCCGGACTTCCGTTGCTACACGGTATTTTTCATCTTTCTCCACCATGGCATAATACAAGTCGATGATGACATAGGCGATGAGCATCAAAACGCCAAGATAAATCAATGAATTGCCAAAATACCAGAAATAGGCCTGCGCCTTATGCGATACCAGCCAAAGGTACAAAGCGCAAAAACCGGATGAAAACACCACTTCAATCATTGAAAACAGGTAGCATTGCATCCAGTTCGCATTATCGTTCCGTGACAGGGCTCTTAAGATAAAACGAGAGATGAGCAGTACGCCCAGAATAATGCAGGCAATGATGGTGGCATGGAAAGAATACCTAGAAAAACTGACATCATAATGTCTGAAACCGGCGGGCCAAAACAGCAGCAAAAAACACATAACAAAGACCGGGATTCCCAACACGTGGGCGAAAAAACCTCCCTTTCTGAAATATGGCCTCGGTACTGACATTGGATGTTCGTTTTTTATCGGTCGCAAAAATACAAAAAACCTTAATATTTTTCTATCAAATCCGTTTTTATGTAAAAACATCGCGCTTTCTGTCTTTTTATTGAATCATCATATTTGATTGATATTCTGATATAAATCCGTTGACAAACGGCTACTATCGGTTACAAACGTATAATCAACGCTTTAGTCTTGACAGACGTATTTTCTTTGCATCGTCAAACAAAACGAACGACACTCAATTAACTTAATTCATAACTTTTAAAACTTTACACACTATGAGTACAATGAGAAATTCGGTCGTCTTAATCGGCCGCCCGGGTGCAGAACCTGAAACGAAGACCTTCAACAACAATCACATCATCACGCGCTTCAATCTCGCCGTGAATGACTCACACCTGAACGCAGACAAAAAACGCGTCAATACTACGCAATGGTTTACCGTGGTCGCTTGGGACCAAACGGCCGAGCGTGTCGCACAAGTAGTAAAAAAAGGAAAGCGCATTGCCATCGACGGCGCGCTGCGCAATAATGGATGGACTGATCCGAATGGCGTCCGTCATAACACGATGGAGATTCGTCTGAACAACTTTATGCTTCTGGATTGGGAAAACTAATGGTATCAAATTGAAAAACTGTAATAATTAATCTTTAAAACACACACACTATGAGTACTATGAGAAATTCGGTCATGCTGATTGGCCGCCCGGGTGCAGACCCAGAGATGAAAAACTTTGACAACAACCAGAGAGTCGCCCGTTTCCGCCTTGCCGTAAACGAGACTTACACTAACGAAGAAAACGAACGCATTGAAAACACGCAATGGATCAGCATCACCGCCTGGAACGGTCTGGCTGACCGCGTGATGAAAATCGTCAGAAAAGGTTTCATGGTCGCCATTGAAGGCTCCCTGCGCAACAATGAATGGACTGATAAAGACGGCAACCGTCGCAGCACGGTAGAGGTCGTCTTGTCGGATATGATGCCCGTCGATTTTGAAAAAAAGCAAGCCGATTAAACTATTAACGTAAATAATGAACGCTATGAGTACAATGAGAAATTCGGTCAAGCTGATTGGCCGCCCAGGAGCAGATCCACAGACGAGGACTTTTGAAAACAATCGCTCCGTCACGCATTTTTCCCTTGCCGTAAACGAGTCGTATCAGAATGCTAAGAAAGAATGGACAACCAACACGCAATGGTTTAACATCATCGCATGGGATGACGTAGCCAAACGGGTCTCCAAACTTGTCCGCAAAGGTCTTCGCGTTGCCATCACGGGCAAACTGCGCACCCGCGACTGGACAGATTCTAAAGGCCGTCATGACATCACGGAGATTCAGATTGAGGATTTCTATCCCCTTGACTGGGAAGACTCCGCAGCCAAATCTTGAAAGCGCTATGAACAAGATTCGCAACTCGGTTTCAAACAAGAGTGTGCCTCAGGAAGACGCCTGTCTAAGAATTCTCTACGGTCCTTCTGAAGTCAGAAACGGCATCCGGCTCAGTTCTACTGAAATCTTTCCCAACGAGCTTCTTTCCATCGACTGGTATGAAGCCTAAAAAAAGCGGTCCGACCGAACCGCAGGCAAAAGGCAGCCTGTCATAGCGACGGGCTGCTTTGTCTTTTTCGTTCTTCCTGTTTTTGAGCCGCTTGACGCTTGGCATATTCAAGGGTGCGTCGGTCGTTCAGTTTTTTCATCTGGTCATTTTCATGCAACTCAATCGTTTCCAAGGTCTGATCCATGCGCTTATCCATTTCCAAATCAAGCAAGAAAGCATAGTTGACGCCGCTGATGCTACGCACCTTTGAAATGATGCTTTGTAATTGTTCTTCTGAAATGTCTTCCTTGATAATTAAGAAATAGTCGACGCGGGGTTTCATCTTGTCAAGAAAGACGTGCCCATCGGCATAATTCGAAATCAGATTGTAAATGTTGCTGTTTTCACCCGGCTTGTAATAGAAAAAAGCGTGATGTCCACCGTTTCTGACAATGTCGCCTTGCCTGACAAATTCGAAATGGAGTCTTTGATTCATCAGCCACGCCAATTTGTAGTCCACCATACTGGTGTTGATGCCGACAACTTTAAGGTCTTCTTCAAGAGCAAAAGAAAACTGTAAGATCTCCATCGTCTTTTGACTATTACACTAGTGATTCGCAAAAATAACCATTATTGCGAAAAAAAACACTGTCAAAAAAGGTTTTTTTTGGAAAAAAATTATTGGTTCCTAATCTGATGAAGATCAGTCGTTTTCATCAAAAAGCATATTCCAAGTCTTTTCAGCAGCGAGTTGTTCCGCTCCTTTAATGGAATAATTGCTGGCTTTACCGTAAGGCTCACCGTCAACGAAAGCCTGTACGACATAAAGCTTGGAGTGATTCTCTATTTTTTCCTCCAACATCCTGAATTCTACGTGTTTACGGGTTTTTTGAGACCATTCCAGCAACTTGCTTTTAAAGTTTACGTCAGTTTGTTGCAACTGGTCAAGGTCGATATGGACCTTGATAATCCGGTTGATGATAACGCGTTTGGCAAAGTTGAATCCGCGGTCAAGGTAGATGGCTCCCATGAGGGCTTCAAAGGCATTGCCACCGGCTTGCCGAAAACCGGTGTTGTTACCTGGAGCGTGTTTGATATAATCATCAAAACCCAGTTTCATTGAGAGTTTGTTGAGGGAAGAACGGCTCACGATGCGGGAGCGCATCTCCGTCAGAAAACCTTCCTGTTCGGTAGGATACAATCTGAATAGATAATCGGCGACTACGATTTCGAGGACAGCATCACCCAGATATTCCAGTCTTTCGTTACTAAGCACATTCTTGCCTATCGTCTCCGAAACCGATTTATGCGTAAAGGCAAGTTCATACAAAGCCACGTTTCTAGGATAAAATCCGAGAATGTTCTTGATGTACTCGGAGAGATGCTTGTTTTTTGAAAGCTGATAAGCGAAAAAGTCTCTGAGCGCCATTATTCAGCGGTGTACTTTTTAAAGATGATTGAGGCGTTTTGACCGCCAAAGCCGAAGGCATTGGAAAGGGCGACCTTGATGTCTCTCTTTTTGGCCTTGCCAAAAGTGAAATCAAGACGGCTGTCTATGTTGGGGTCGTCCTCAAAATGGTTGATGGTAGGAGGAACAATGCCGTGTTTCAGTGCCAGAATGGTCGCAATGGCTTCTACTACGCCAGCGCCACCTAAAAGGTGACCTGTCATTGACTTGGTAGAGTTGATGCTGATGCCATAGGCATGTTCACCGAACACTTTCTGAATGGCAAGGGCTTCAGCCTGGTCACCGACGGGGGTAGAGGTGCCGTGAGCGTTGATATGATCCACCTCTTCAGGACGAAGACCGGCATCTTCCAAAGCGCGATTCATGCTCAAGGCGGCGCCATAGCCTTCCGGATGGGGAGCCGTGATGTGGTAACCGTCGGCAGAAGCGCCACAGCCTACCAATTCGCCATAAATCTTGGCATCGCGAGCCAAGGCATGGTCCAATTCCTCAAGAACGATGCAGCCACCGCCTTCACCCATAACGAAACCGTCGCGACCTTTGTCAAAAGGACGAGAAGCCGTTAATGGGTCGTCGTTACGGAGCGACAGGGCATGCATAGAGTTGAATCCTCCCACACCGCATTCGCCGATGGCTGCTTCGGAACCACCAGCTATGATGACCGAGGCCTTGCCATAACGGATGTAATTAGCCGCATCGATAATGGCATGGGCCGAAGAAGCACAGGCCGAAACCGTGGCAAAATTGGGTCCATGAAAGCCATATTTGATAGAAACCAACCCGCCCGGCATGTTTACAATCATCTTCGGGATGAAATAGGGATTGAAACGAGGCTCGCGGCCTCCATCAACGAATTCCATCAGTTCATTGAAGAAATTGTTTACACCGCCAATACCAGAAGTTATGAAAACGCCAACTTCATCATAATTGGTATTCACGGGATTGAGGCGTGCATCTTTAATAGCTTGGTCGGCGGCAACCATGCCGAATTGCGCAAACCGATCATATTTGCGCACGTCTTTCTTTTCAAAGAAATCGCAAGGATCATACCCTTTTACCTCGCAGGCAAAATGGGTCTTGTACATAGAAGAATCGAAACGAGTAATCTCACCCGCTCCGTTTTTACCATTAATCAAACCTTTCCAAAAATCCTTTGCAGTATTTCCGATTGGCGTAATGGCACCAAGGCCAGTGACGACTACCCGTTTCAATTCCATGAATTCTTTTTTCCGATTAAAATTTAGTGACGATTAAGCTTCTTTTTCACGGATCTCCTGGATGAGTTTCACAACATCACCCACAGTGACCACGTTCTCTTGCTGATCATCAGGAATATGAACGTTGAATTTCTTTTCGAAATCCATCATCAATTCGACAGTGTCAATGGAATCAGCGCCCAAATCGTTGGTGAAGCTGGCTTCCATCGTAACTTCGCTAGGGTCAACACCGAGTTTTTCAGCGATAACCGGTACAATTTCATCTAGAATTTCTGACATAGTTTTCAATTTTTGCGTGTGTTACAAAGTTGCAAAGATAGAACTAATTTCCATTCAAAAAACAAATTTTTAACATCTAAATGATAATCAGTTGTTTAAAAATGTCAATTTTTGAACTATCCGTTGCTTCTTTTTTTTTCGTTATCAATTTCAAATGCAAAAGTACATCTTTTTTTCAATTGCATGATAAAATGTCCCCTAGGGAGACTTTTTACCCTCACATCATAAAATATGCCAATGTTCCAATTTATCTTCGTATTTTTACACATTCAAACTAACGAGAAATGGAACAAACAGAAAAAAAACTGTTTTTATTAGATGCTTATGCGTTGATATACAGGGCATTTTTTGCCTTGAACAAAAACCCTAGGATCAATTCAAAAGGAGTCAACACCTCCGCTATTATGGGGTTCTTGAATTCGCTTTACGAAATTCTCAAAAACGAGAAGCCCACCCATATTGGCGTTGCTTTCGACGTTTCGGCACCCACGCAACGGCAGCAGGAGTTTGCCGAATACAAAGCCAACCGAGAAAAAATGCCAGAGGACCTTCGCGCTTCAATTCCTTATATATTAAGGCTCATCGAGGCATTTAATATCCCCATCTTTGCCGTAGAGGGCTACGAGGCCGACGATATTATCGGAACTCTGTCACGGTATGCTGAAAAACAAGGTTTTACAACCTACATGATGACACCCGACAAGGATTTCGGTCAGCTGGTAACCGACAAAGTGCTGCTATATAAACCCGCCAAATTCGGTGAACCCGCTCAAGTCTGGGGACCCAAGGATGTCTGCGAACGCTATGGTATTGCCGAACCCAAGCAACTGATCGATATCTTAGGCCTTTGGGGAGATGCTTCCGATAATATCCCTGGAATTCCTGGCATCGGAGAGAAGACCGCTGCCGCTCTAGTGGCGCAATACGGCAGCGTGGAAAACCTTATTGCCCATGCTGACGAACTGAAAGGAAAACAGAAAGAAAATGTCGTCAACTATGCCGAACAAGGAATGATGTCGAAAATGCTGGCTACAATCAATCTTAATGTTCCCGTGAAATTCGACGAGGCCTTGCTTCGTACCAAAGAGCCTAACATGCCTGACCTCATAGCTTTGTTTGAAGAGCTGGAGTTCCGGACCTTTGCCAAGCGTTTCCTCGACGACTACAACAAGACCCATACTGCTGCAAGCCCGATTGAAAACCCTACCGCGACGCAACAAGTCTCGTCTCCTGCTTCAGAGCCGTTTGACCTTTTCCACCAAGGCGGTGAGATTCAAACCGACCTGCTGTCGTTCTCCGACAAAGACTCCGCCAAGACCCTACCGCATAATTACATACTCGTCGATAGCGATGAAAAAATCTCGGAATTGGTTACTATGCTGGCTACCCAGAAACAGTTCGTCTTTGACACGGAAACCACAGGCATTGACGTTTATACCGCCGATTTGGTAGGTGTTTCGTTTGCTATCCGGCCTCACGAAGCCTGGTATCTGCCAATGCCTGCCTACAAAGCCGCCTGCCAAGTCAAACTCAATTTGTTGAAACCGCTTTTTGAAGATGAAACCATCCTCAAAATCGGACAGAACCTGAAATACGACATTTCCATGCTGCGGCAATACAATATCGAGGTGAAAGGAGCCATGTTTGATACGATGATAGCCCATTACCTCATCGAGCCCGAACAAAGACACAACATGGATTATCTGGCCGAAGTCTATCTGAATTACATCACCATACCCATCGAAGACCTTATCGGAAAAGGCCGCGCCCAACGCAACATGCGTGAGGTACCTGTCGAGTTGGTCAAGGAATACGCTGCCGAAGACGCCGACATCACACTGCAACTCTATCAAAAGCTGTTGCCTTTGCTGAAGGAAAACGGCGTCGAAAAGCTCTTTTACGACATTGAAATGCCCCTGGTTCCCGTACTTAGCCGCATGGAAGCCAACGGGGTGAAGATTGACAGCCACAACCTGCAACAGATCAGCGAGTCGTTTGGGACAGAGATTCATAAGATAGAGGAAGATGTTTATAAACTCGCTGGAACTCCTTTCAATATCGCCTCACCAAAACAACTGGGAGATGTGCTGTTTGAGAGACTCAAAGTCGATGCCAAGGCAAAGAAAACCAAGACGGGCCAGTATGCCACGGGTGAGGATGTGCTACAGAAACTTGTCACGAAGCATCCCATTATCCAAAAGATTTTAGATTATCGTTCCTTTACTAAGCTGAAATCCACCTATCTCGATGCGCTCCCCGCGCTTATCAATCCGCGCGATGGACTGATACACACTTCTTTTAACCAGGCGGTGACCGCTACGGGACGTTTGAGTTCAAACAGCCCCAACCTGCAAAACATACCTGTCCGCACCGAGAAAGGACGTGAGATCCGCCGTGCCTTTGTGCCACGCAGCGAAACCTACACCCTGATGGCGGCGGACTACTCCCAGATAGAGTTGCGCATCATCGCTCATCTCAGCGGTGATCCTGCCATGATTGAGGACTTCAACCTCGGTCACGACATCCATGCGGCCACAGCTGCCAAAGTCTTCCATGTCCCAATGGAACAAGTCACCAAAGAACAACGTAGCCGTGCAAAAGCGGTTAACTTCGGCATCATTTACGGCATGTCAGCTTTCGGACTGGCTGAGAGAATGGAAATCTCTCGCAGCGAGGCGGCCGATATCATTAAGAAATACTTTGAAGAATATGCCGGAATAAGAGAATACATGAACCGCAGCATCGCCTTGGCAAAGGAACGTGGTTATGCTGAGACTATCTTAGGTCGTCGGCGTTATTTGCGTGATATCAACGCCTCCAACAGTGTGGTGCGTGGATTTGCCGAGCGCAACGCCATCAATGCCCCTATCCAAGGCAGTTCCGCTGACATGATCAAGATTGCCATGATTGGCATTCAGCAGGAACTGGACAGACTGAACATGCAGTCAAAAATGATACTTCAGGTTCACGACGAATTGGTCTTTGACGCCCATCTCGACGAATTGGATTCTTTAAGAAAACTTGTCAACGACAAGATGGTGAACGCCATGCCGCTTTCGGTGCCTGTCATTGTGGAGATTAATACAGGCAACAATTGGCTGGAAGCTCATTAAAATTATTGGAAAAAGTCGTTGGAGTATAAAAGAATTCCTTGCACACAAAAATGGGAATAACGATACTGTATAACCGAGGCATGATTCTTCATCTTTGACAAAGAAATTCGTTCAATTCGCTTAATTCGCCGATAGAAAAATAATATATTTGCCGAAAATTCGCATCATGGCCATTCCTAGGGAGAAAGTCGAAGAGATACTGCAAGCCGCCCGTATCGAGGAAGTTGTCGGTGAGTTCATGACCCTTAAGAAAAGGGGGACGAACCTTATTGGCCATTGCCCTTTTCATAATGAGAAGACGCCATCTTTCAATGTGAATCCGGCCCGAAACATCTTCAAATGTTTTGGCTGTGGCAAGGCGGGCGACTCGGCCAAGTTCCTTATGGAACACGAACACTTCACCTATCCAGAGGCCTTGCGTTATCTTGCCAAGAAATACAACATCAAGATTGAGGAGAAGGAGCTCACCGCTGACGAGATCATGGCGCAGACGCATCGTGAGAAGATGCTCAATATCAACGACTTTGCCAACAAGTATTTCGTCGACTCGCTGTGGAACAACGAAGAAGGCAAAGCCGTGGGACTGGCCTATTTCCGTGAGCGCGGCTATCTCAATCCTATCATCGAGAAATTTCAACTCGGCTATTGCCCAAAACCCGAAGACGCTTTCACCGTCTATGCCCGTCAACACGGTTATTCCGAAGAGCTGCTCCTCGAGATGGGCTTGACCAAGAACGGCACGAAGGGTTTGTACGACTTCTACCATGGGCGTGTGATGTTCCCCATCCATAACCTCTCTGGAAAAGTGATCGGTTTCGGAGGACGAACCTTGTTCACCGACAAGAAGATCGCCAAGTATTTCAACTCGCCTGAGTCAGACATCTACCATAAGAAAGACACACTTTACGGCATATACTTTGCCAAAAACGCCATCGTCAAGGAAGACGACTGCATCCTGGTGGAGGGCTATTTCGATGTGCTGCGCATGCATCAGATCGGCATCGAGAACACCGTGGCCAGTTCTGGCACTTCGCTCACCATAGAGCAGATCAAACTCGTCAGACGTTACACGCGCAACATCACCATGCTTTATGACGGCGATGCCGCTGGCCTGCATGCCGCCTTGAGAGGCACCGACATGATTCTGGCGGAGGGCATGAACGTACGTGTCGTGGTGCTGCCTTCCGAGCACGACCCCGACACCTTTGGTCGCGACTATTCTGTCGAAGAGGTAAAACAATATCTGAAAGAACAGGCCAAGGACTTCATACGTTTTAAGACCGAATTACTGCTCAAAGATGCTGAAAACGATCCCATCCGTCGTGGTCAAGTCATCCGTGAAATCGTAGAGTCCATCTCCGTCATCCCCGACCCCATCTACCGCGTCACATACATCAAGGAGTGCTCCCGGATGCTCGACATGCCCGAGCTCACCCTCACCAACGAACTCAACAAGCTGCTGAGGGCGAAGTTCAAGAAATCGCTCGGTCCAGAAGGCGATGCACTGCCTGAAGAGAACATCGTGGCGACGAAACAGGAAGAACCCATCGAAGAACAGCTCCCCATAGGCTACTACCAGGAACGGGAACTCATCAAACTGCTCATCATGTATGGAAAAACCATGATTACCGATGAGCGAAAAGACGAGAATGGGGAGAAGGTCACGGAACTCGTTTCGGTGGCGCAGCTCATCATTGACAGCTTGAAGAATGACAAATTCTTTTTCTCCGACCCCGTCAACGCCAAGATTTTTAACCTTATCGACAAAGCCATCGATGAGGACAACATCCCTGATGATCAGTTTTTCGTCACCAACGAAGATTTTGACATCTCCGAACTGGCCGCCAACCTTCTCTCGACGCCCTATAAGCTTGACAATTGGGAAAGCAAAGGCATTCATGTCAAGACCGAGGATGACTTGTTGAAGAAACAGGTGCTCGCTGCACTTTATCGTTACAAGGACATCATCCTTCAGGACCGTTGTAGAAAGATAGAGGAAAGCATTAAAGAGGCTGACGATGAAGTCGACCTCTTGCAGCTGCTGAAGCAGAAAAAAATCTACGACGACATGCGCTGGGTCCTCAATAAGGAGCTGGGAATTGTCATCGCCAAATAGGAAGGTTTCCTCCCCGCTTTTTTCATGTCAATCCCAAATCATCCTGGCGAATTCGGGATGGTCGATGAAAGGATTGCGATTGCCTTGGATTTCATAGACGGCGTTGTTGCGGTTGATTTCCTTTTGGCTCACGGGGTCGGACTCGTTCCAACGTAACAACATGACGATAGCCCAAGGTTTGATTTCCGATTTGTCGGTCATAGCACTGGAATCCCACTGGGAGTCTTCTCCATAGTATCGCACACTCATGTATAAAAGGGCTCGGGCAAAATCGCCTTTATACTCATCAATGGGCTCAAACACGGTGCCGGAATAGCCTGAAGTCATAGAAGAACCGAGCTTCGAGCCGTTGCTCGATGTCCAATCGGCGTTCTTCACTTCGCCAAACGGATAGCTGCCCCGTTTAAAATTGACGAAACCGTCGGTAGGAAAGATATGATTCAGGTCAGTACGAGGCGTGTCTTGTTCGTTAAACCAGCTCTGAGGCCAAGAGTGTTCTCGGTTGTAGCAGTCGCCTTCGCTAGCGTATTCGCCACATTGATCACTGCCAAGGTAATAGTAGTAATCGGGTGTGCCTCCAGGCACGTCGGAATACATGTCCCAAACGATGTTGCTGCCTTTGTTGTCAGTGCTATAAAAGGATGTCATCAGTTGGGCATAAGAAACGTGATCGTCATTAGAGATGATATCATGGAGGGCTGTTTTCAAAGCTGTCCCTGTCAACCCTGCGACTGAACTGTAATAGGGTTCCAGTTGCGATTGACTTGTTGTGGTAAAACTCACCTCCCTACCATAGAAAACCTGAGCGTTGCTTATTGCATAGGCACGGACATAGTATGTCGTGTTTGCCATTAGACCAGTCATATTACATGAAAAACTACCCGTCCCGGTTCCGTCACTTGTATGATTGTTTTCAATTGTAGGATTATTGTCCGTACTCCAGCATAAACCTCTTGCAGTTATCTCTGTCTGACTCATAGGCGTGATGCAACCTCCTCCTGTCGCTTCATTTGCCGATACCACGGTCACATCAAGGGTTTCAATAAGAGGATTGTTTATTATTTTTATGACAATACGAAGCAAATATACTGCGTCGTTGATGTTGATCGCATTATCTAAATTGACATCTGCAACCTGCAAGCCTTCTTCGCTCAATGTGGTAATGTTAAGCACGTGACGCATAATAGCAAGAACATCATTGATATTGACACTGCCATCTTGAGTGACATCACCAAGTATATGATTTGATCCTTTGATATCTACAGCATTAGTGCTTCTGTTAAAAGCAAATGTTGTACTTATTGCTAAAAAAAGCAGTGAAAATAAAACGGATGTTCTGCGTTTAATAAAAGATACCTTGTTAACCATTAAAAAGAATTTCTGTTTGCAAAATTAATA
This sequence comes from uncultured Bacteroidales bacterium, assembly GCA_946407975.1. GTDB lineage: Bacteria > Bacteroidota > Bacteroidia > Bacteroidales > F082 > Limimorpha. The sequence goes on along the minus strand of CAMJQC010000020.1, from coordinate 215 downwards.
AGATTTTGAGAGACTGAAAAAAACCGCCTCAGAATGTTGTCTTTGTTTCCACAATACTATTTTTAACATTCATAATGCCAAATACAAGTTGAAATCATTCTTTTATTTCTTATTTTTGCAGACACAAATAGCCTGAAAATCAATTATAAAAACTCAACAATATGGAAATCAGAAAATTAGAGCAAATGTTCGAGGTTTTGCGCAGCAAACCCAAG
>CAMJQC010000019.1 GCA_946407975.1 uncultured Bacteroidales bacterium | reverse complement strand
GTCGTGGCCGTTCAGCCCCGTTGAACATGGTGATTACCGAGACGGGTGCTGGCAAAGCCGCCGCCAAGGCGCTGCCAGAGCTGAAGGGCAAACTGACAAGTAACGCCGTGCGTGTTCCCACGCCAGATGTGTCGTTGGCAGTCCTCGCTCTTGACCTTGAACGTGAAACCTCCATCGAGGAAGTGAACGAGACCTTCCGCAAAGCCTGCCTGGAGGGCAACCTCATCGAGCAGATTCGTTTCAGCAACAACACTGAGTTCGTCAGTAGCGACGGCATCGGCGACTCCTGCGCTTGCATCTTCGATGCTCCCGCCACCAAGGTCAGCGCCGACGGAAAGACGGTCATCCTCTATCTGTGGTACGACAACGAGTTCGGCTACAGCAACCAGGTGGTCCGCCTAGCCCGCCACATTGGTCAAGTGAAGAGCTACCGCTATTATTAATGGCAATCTCACTTCTGAAAAAAAGCATTGGTCCTTGACCAATGCTTTTTTTTGACTCTAATCGAGGCTGCATATCGCTTTTATCCGTATATTTGTCCCTCATTTTTTGATTGAAGATCGAGAGATTTCTTGTTCTATAGTTTTGAATAACAGTACTTTATATAATGAATAAAAGTTCAATTTTTGGTTTTATCCTCATTGCTGCCATCCTTTTTGGCTGGATGATGTGGATGGCGCCATCCAAAGAGGAGTTGGCGGAACAGCAACGTATTCAGGATTCTATTCGAGAAGCGCGTCATGCTGCCTTTGTGCTCGATTCCATCCGTCAGGCGGAGAAACGTGTCGCAGATTCGGTTTTTGATGCGCAGACATTGATGAACGAAGCAGAAGGGCAGGACTCGCTTGCTGTCGCACTGGCTCAGCAGCAGATGTTGGAGGACAAATACGGTGCATTCGCAAACGCTTCGGCGGGAGAAGAGCAGACGTGGACGGTCGAAACGAAGTTGCAGCGTCTCGTGTTCTCCAGCAAAGGCGGTTTCTTGAAAGAAGTGGAATTGAAGGACTATAAGACCTATGACTCTCTGCCACTCATCGTTTTCGATCCGGATAATTCGGTTTTCGATATCTCCTTCTTCGCTCAGAACCGCGTCATCAATACTTCGAACTTCTTTTTTAAGCCCTACCTCAACGGCCAGCCTTATTCAGGTGAGGAGATGAAGACGGTGGAAGGCGACAGCCTCGTTTTCGCTTTGCGCATGAATGGCGGTGCTGACCAGTATATCGAATACGTATATACTATCAAGGACGACAACTATATGGTTGGTTTCGACGTGAATTTCGTCGGAATGGATGAGGTGCTGGCCAGCAACTCCAATGTCATGACCATAGACTGGAAGGTCGACCTGCTGAAGCAAGAAAAGAGCACCGACCGTTTCTCGGGTGAATCGGTGTATTTCCGCTCGCTGAAGGATAAAGACGTGGACCATCTTGACGAGTTCAAAGACGACGAAGAGACCATTCAGACCAAACTGAAATGGGTTTCGTTCAAGCAGCGTTTCTTCTGCAACGTGCTTGTAGCGGACAACGAGTTCGACAACGCCCGCATGACCGTTCACACCGCACCTTCTGGCAATCCGCGTTACTTTAAGTCGATGTCGGCCAACATCGAGGCTCCGGTCGTCAATGGCGCTTCGGGTGCCTTTATGCCGATGTCGCTCTATTTCGGTCCCAACCATTTCAAGACCTTGAAGAGCTACGGATTGGGAATGCAGAACCAGATCAACCTCGGCCGTTTCTTCCTCATCCGTTGGATCAACTACGGTGTCATCGCTGTGTTCAACTGGCTGAGTTCCTACGGCTGGAACTATGGCATCGTCATCCTGATTCTTACCATTATGATTAAGGCACTCCTTTTCCCGATTGCCTTCAAATCTTACAAGTCGACGGCTATTACCCGTGTGCTAAAGCCAGAGATGGAAGCCATCAATGCAAAATATCCGAAGGAAGAAGACGCGATGAAGAAACAGCAGGCCGTCATGAACCTGCAGCGTCAGGCAGGCGTGAGTCCAGCTTCGGGTTGCGTACCCATGCTTTTGCAGATGCCTATTCTTTTTGCCGTGTTCCGTTTCTTCCCGGCGAGTATTGAGTTGCGTCAACAGCCGTTCTTGTGGGCAAAAGACCTTTCGACGTACGACAGTATTCTCGACCTACCTTTCAACATTCCGTTCTATGGCGACCATGTCAGTTTGTTCTGCTTGCTTATGACCATCACTACGTTCATCTATACTTATGTGAGTAACAAGCAGATGGACACCTCTTCGAATCCGAGCATGAAAGGCATGAAGATCATGACATACCTGATGCCCATTATGTTTTTGGGCCTCTTTAACAGTTATTCTTCAGGTTTGAGTTACTATTACATGCTCGTCAACATCATCACTTTCATTCAGATGTTCGTCTTCCGCAAGATGATCAACGAGGACAAGGTGCGTGCCACTATCGAGAAGAACAAGAAAAAGCCCGTCAAGAAATCCAATTGGCAGAAACGTTTGGAAGAGGCTCAGAAACAGCAGGCCAAGTTACAACAACAGAGACGATAATCGACAACCCTTAAATCATATAGTTATGGAAAGCCTTGAACAGTTTTTAGCTGCTGTATCCGCCTCACGCAAAGTGTGGCTGTTGCAGGCTATGGAAGGCATGTTTGCCATGCTGGAAGACGGTGATGGTAACTCCTATATCCCTGTTTGGGAAAGCCGTGACAAAGCCGAAATGGCTGCCCAGGGCGATTGGAAAGGCTATGCTGTATCCGAAATGGAGTTCTGGGAACTGGCGGGTTGGTTGCGCGAACTCGCCGAAGACGAGATCGACTTGGCGGTGTCACCCGAAAAAGAAGGTCCCATCACGGCCATCGCATCGGCTAACTTCCGCAAGTGGGTTATGCCTTTTATCAAGGAGGAAGACAAACGCAAACTCAAGGCGTCGGAGTCGGATGATGACGACGATGCTGTTGACGACAAGGACGGCTGGGCTGCTCCGTGGGATGAAACCAACCTTTAAACAATAAAGAATGTAGAGATGAAAAGCAGGTTGTTCAGCGTGCTGTTGTTTATTGAGACGGCGGCTTTGTTGCTGACAGCCGGCGTAAGTTGGTATTATCACGTTAATAATGGAGAGGACGACTATCTTTGCTTTCTGTTGCCAGCAGCCATTTCGGCGATCTTAGGCCTGATACTTTTCCTAATCAGCAAAAGCAAGAGAAGCAAGCCGCTGGAGAGTCGCGACTCCTATCTGGTGGTCACATTGGCATGGGTGATCTTCTCTTTGATTGGCATGTTCCCGTTTTTGCTCAACGGCACAGTTGACAATACTGCAGATGCTTTCTTCGAGACCATGTCGGGTTTTACAGCCACGGGCTCAACCATCCTGGAAAACATCGACAGTCAGCCTCATGGCATACTCTTTTGGCGTTGTCTTATGCAATGGCTTGGCGGTTTGGGAATTGTCGTGTTTACTTTGGCTTTTATTCCTACTGTTGCCAAAGGCTCAAAAAAAATGATGCTATTTGCCGCCGAATCCTCGGGTTTGAGTGTAGAGAAACTCTCCCCTAGAATGCAGGAAACGGCGCGAAACCTGTGGATTATTTATTTCATATTGACCTTCCTTTGTGGCACCTGTTATTATGTGGGGCCGATGTCGCTCTTCGATGCCGTCTGCCATGCCATGACCACTGTAGCCACGGGTGGTTTCAGTACACATCAGGCGAGCATAGGCTATTTTAACTCTCCCTACATAGAGTACGTGACTTCAGCGTTCATGATTCTTTCCGGAATCAACTTCGCCTTGTATTTTTTTGCCTTTACGCGTCGTTTTGATGTGATTAGGAAAAACGAAGAGTTGAAGGTCTATTTGGTCCTCATCGTGTGTGCGGTGGCATTGTTTTGCGGTCTCTTCTATCTCGCCCCCCATTTCGATGGCGTCACGCAGCAACAGCTGGCCAAAATGCCACATGGGGCGGAGCAGACCTTTCGGACCTCTTTGTTTCATACTGCCACTATGCTGACCAGTACGGGTTATCAGAGTTCTATTTTCGATTATGACCAATGGGGCATCATGTTTTTGATACCTTCCGCTTTTTTCATCATGATAGGCGGTTGCGCCGGTTCCACAGCGGGTGGCGTGAAGATGGTGCGTATTATCGTTATATACAAATACATTAAAAACTCCGTAAAGGAATTTATTCATCCCACAGGTATGTTCAGCATCAAGCTCTCCGACCAAAAACTCGATGAGACGGCAGTGAAGCGCGTTTGCACCTTCTTCTCGCTCTTCATCCTGATTTTGGTTGTGAATATGATTATCCTGCCGACGACCGACTTGGGTTTTGAAGAGTCCTTCGTATCCTTCTTTTCATGTTTCAGTAACTTTGGGCCTGGTTCTGGGGCTACGGGGCCTTCCTATAGCTTCGCGTCTTTACCCGATGCAGCAAAATGGCTGTTGTCTCTTGATATGCTAGTAGGCCGTCTTGAAATTTTCACGGTACTACTTCTTTTCACCAGAAGTTTTTGGGAGAAGAAATGATGACAACGGACAAAAGCGCTCTTTAATAAGTCGTCAGATATATTATGCGTTTTCAATGCGATTGAGCATATACTGAACATGATGACTATAATGCTGTTTGAATAATCTTTATAAATTGAATAATGAAAAAGTTAGTTCTTTTGGTAATATTGGGAATGGTAGCGGTAGGCGGCTATTGTCAAACGCGAGTTACAAATCTTGTATATCCCAATTCGGTTGATTTGTTTGATTTGTGTGAATTGTCATTTCAATTGAACAAATCCTATGATAATCCTTATGATCCGGACGTCATTTCCGTTATAGCCGAGTTTATTGCCCCTGATGGCAGTAGATATGCCGTTAATGGCTTCTATTATGAAGGCTATACTTTTAAAAAACAGAAAGTATACGAGGTGGCTAGTCCTAATGTCAAGGATGTAGGGTGGAGGGTCAGATTTACCCCGACTCAAATAGGGATATGGACTTTTCGCCTTACTGTTACTGACCGTAGCGGATCCGTTCAGATGCCTGCTTCTGGGACGCGCACGCTGAGCTTTTCATGCAATAAAATAGGCAATGGTAAAGGCTTTATTTCGATGGCAAACAAGAGGTTCCTAAAGAGGGACGTTGTTGAAGACGGGATGAGGCAATTCCATTCTTTTTTCCCTATAGGGCCAAATATTGCATGGTATGGTTATGCTTATCACAAAGGAGTGCCCTGCTATTCAGAACCTTTCGGAATATATGAATATGATAGATATATCGATTCCCTAGATGGCAATGCCAATTATATGCGCATTTGGATAAGCAGATACCAGTATCTTTCATTATATGGCTTAGAATTTGCCTTGCCGGGGAAGGCCCATGCGCCCGTTGTCTTTTTTGATCATACCATCAATCAAAAAGACGCTGCTGAACTTGACCACATTGTCGCCTATGCCAAGCGACATGATGTTACTATCATGCCGTGCTTTTTCCATTTCGGAGATTTCGAAAAGAATACCAGTAAAGACGTAAATAATCCAAGCGTCTGGTCAAACAACCCTTATCATACCATATTGGGTTTGGAAAGCCCATGTGAGTTTTTTACGGATGAAAAAGCCATTCATATAACAAAGAACCTAATACGGTATATTGTCTCGCGTTGGGGATATGCAACCAATATCATGGCATGGGAGTTTTGGAATGAGGTGAGCAATTTGTTCGATATGTGTGATGATAACGAGCTAATCTATCAGGAAGTCCGTGATTGGCATAATGAGATGGCTGCCTATGTGTCTGAAATTGATCCTTTTAATCATTGTCTTACCACCTCGATGGGAGGAATAAAGGAACACCCGGATTTGTTTTCCATTTTATTTGATGATATGGACTTTGTTCAACAGCATAATTATCAAAACATTCAGAAAGCAAAGTCAACCGAACAATTCTCATATTTGTTGTACAAGAGTGCTATCGACGTTCACAAAGAATATCCGTCAAAGCCGTTCTTTACGGGCGAGTTTGGCTTTGGACAGACGTCTCCGGCTCCCCAATATGCTGATAAGGATCCATATGGTATAGACTTGCATAATTCTTTGTGGTCGTCTCTGTTTTCTTCCTCTATGGGTCCCGCAGTGTTTTGGTGGTGGACATACATTGATTCAAAAGGTTTGTTTAAGCTTTATGCTCCTATACTGCATTTCTGCGAGCGGCTTCCAATCCTCTCTGAGTCTTTTACTGCACATCAAACGGGTAAAGAGGTAGGGAAAAAAAGATTGGAATTTCCCAATCATATTCAGACATACTATATGATAAATGCAACCGAGGATACCATTTATGGCTGGAGTCAGGACACGGCTTTTGCGTATCAATCTTTGCGCCGGCTTACGGATAAGGTCGCTGCACGTTCAGAAGGGACAAAAAAAGCCGGGCATTTTGTCAATGATGGTGTGTTTGATTCCCGTGGGTATGTTTACAACATCCATAATACATCAAAAAAACCAAGACCCAGTTCTAACAACAACACTATTCTGATACCTGTCGAGCACGTGGACGTTGGAAGCAGTTACGTTTTAAAATGGTATAATACGGAAACGGGGTATGCCTATGATACAAGTAAGGTTCATGTCACTCATGTTACTTCCGATGTTTTTGGGAATAAATATATTTCCATCTCTTTCCCTTCTTATATTCGTGATGTGCAAAGGAATGTGATTCAGAACACTTTTGGTGACGTAGCCTTTTCTTTAATTCGTGTCTCCACTCCGGTGTATAAGATAAGCGTTAAGAATTAGGATTTGCAATTCGCAGCATAAGGGAATCGTACTTTAAGGCACACGTCCATGCCGATCAGCATGAATTGATCTGTTTTGATGTGACAAGTTGTCATATATGTCAATGTATCTTGTTGATTTTCTGTAATTTTGTCATAAATCAGCGTCAAATTGTATCTAATGTGTTTTGGCAAATAATTTGATGATGATGTTGCAAAAAGGAGTTTGAATCATGAATTTCAACCAATTTACAATCAAATCACAAGAAGCCATTGAAAAGGCGCAGGAAATCGCCCGGTCGCAACAGAACCCGACGGTGGAGAATATCCATCTGCTGAAAGGCATGCTGCTCTCCGACGATTACCTAATTCCCAATCTGCTGAAGAAACTCGGCGTGAATGTCGAGCGTCTGAATGCCGACTTGGATTGCGAGTTAGCCGCCCAGCCCAAGGTGAATGGCGGCGAGCTGTATTATTCTACCGAACTCAGCAAGACCTTCAATGCGGCTTTGGGATTGGCCCAAAAGATGGGCGACGAGTATGTCTCTGTCGAACATCTGCTGCTGGCGTTGTTCGACAGCAACGGCTCTGCCTCGGCATTGCTGAAGCAGAACGGCGTCAGTAAGGATGAGTTACAGAAAGTCATCCAGCAGTTCCGCAAGGGCAAGAAGGTCGATTCGCAAGATGCAGAACAGAATTACGACTCGTTGAACCGTTTTGCCAAAAACCTGAACGAGTTGGCCCAGCAAGGCAAACTTGACCCGGTGATTGGCCGAGACGAGGAGATACGTCGTGTGCTACAGATTCTGTCGCGACGCACGAAGAACAATCCTATATTGATCGGTGAGCCGGGCGTGGGTAAGACCGCCATCGTGGAAGGTCTGGCCCAGCGTATCGTCAACGGCGATGTGCCGGAGAACCTGAAGAGCAAGACGGTCTTCTCGCTCGATATGGGTGCTTTGGTGGCAGGAGCCAAATACAAAGGTGAGTTTGAAGAACGTCTGAAGAACGTCATCAAGGAAGTGGTGAATAGCGATGGCGAGGTCATCCTGTTCATCGATGAGATCCACACCCTGGTGGGTGCTGGCGGCGGTGAAGGCGCCATGGATGCGGCCAACATTTTGAAACCGGCTTTGGCGCGTGGCGAGTTACGTGCCATCGGTGCCACGACTTTGAAGGAATACCAAAAGTATTTTGAGAAGGATAAGGCGTTGGAGCGTCGTTTTCAGATCGTAATGGTCGATGAGCCTGACGAAGCCTCGGCTATCTCCATCTTGCGTGGCATCAAGGAACGTTATGAGACCCACCATCACATCCGTATCCTCGACGAAGCCATTATCTCGGCCGTGCAACTCTCGGTGCGTTACATCTCTGACCGTTTCCTGCCCGACAAGGCCATCGACTTGATCGATGAGGCGGCAGCGCGTCTGCGTTTGCAGATTGACTCGGTGCCTGAAGACCTTGAAGACGTGGAACGCGCCATACGTCAGCTCGAGATTGAGCGCGAGGCGCTGAAACGCGAGAACGACGTCAAGAAGGTGGAGGAAATAGGGAAGGAGATCGCCGAACTGAACGACAAGCGTTCTGCCATCAAGTCGAAATGGGAGACGGAACGCCGGTATGTGGAGATGATCCAGAAGGAGAAAAACAACATAGAGACTTATCGTCACGAGGCCGAAGTGGCCGAACGCGATGGCGACTACGGCAAGGTGGCCGAGTTGCGTTACGGTAAGATCCGCGAGGCGGAAGCCGCCATCGAGAAGGCCAAGGCCGACTTGCAAGCCGCTCAAGGCGACCATCCGCTGGTGGATGAGGAGGTCGGTGCCGACGACGTGGCCGAGATCGTGTCGCGTTGGACGGGCATCCCGGTGAGCAAGATGATGCAGAGCGAACGTGAGAAACTGCTCCATCTGGAGACCGAGCTACACAAGCGTGTGGTAGGTCAGGACGAAGCCATACAGGCCGTCAGCGATGCCATCAGGCGAAGCCGTGCGGGTTTGCAGGACGCTAAACGTCCTATTGGCTCGTTCATCTTCATGGGTACGACAGGTGTGGGTAAGACCGAGCTGGCAAAGGCCTTGGCGGAGTTCCTCTTCGACAATGAGAACGCCATGGTGCGTATCGACATGTCGGAGTACCAGGAGCGTCACACGGTCTCTCGTCTGATCGGAGCGCCTCCAGGATATGTGGGCTACGAAGAGAGCGGACAGCTGACCGAAGCGGTGCGAAGGAAGCCTTATTCCGTCATTCTGCTGGATGAAATTGAGAAAGCGCACCCCGATGTGTTCAACATCCTGCTGCAGGTGCTCGACGACGGCCGTCTGACCGATAACAAGGGCCGTGTGGTGGACTTCAAGAACACCATCGTCATCATGACCTCCAACATCGGCGCTAACATCATTCAGAACAATCTCTCAACGGCTGCAGAGGCTAATTCCGAGGCCGCTTTCGAGAAGACCCGTAACGAGGTGATGGACCAGCTGAAGCAGTTCATGCGTCCTGAGTTCCTCAACCGTGTCGACGACATCATCATGTTCCGTCCGCTGAGCGAGAGCCAGATCGCCGAAGTGGTGAAGATGCAGTTCAACCAGGTTAAGAAGATGCTGAAGAACAACGACATCGATATCGACATCAGCGACGAAGCGGTGGACTTCATCGCCCGCAAGAGCTACGACCCGCAATACGGCGCACGTCCTGTGAAGCGTATGATGCAGCGTGAACTACTGAACGAACTCTCGAAGATGGTGCTGGCTGAGAAAGTCGACAAGACGAAGCCTATCCTAGTCAAGGTGCGCGACGAAGCCCTCGTGTTTGAGAACTGATCGCATCTGACTGATATCATAAGCCCGCATGGAAACCATGCGGGCTTTTTTGTTGGATGAGGCGTGAAATCGTTTTGTATGTGAAAAACCTTTATTTTTGCAACAAAAGAACAGGCTATGATCCGTTATTTCATCCATCTCGCTTACGACGGCACAAACTACCACGGCTATCAGGTGCAGCCTCATTCTGAGAGCGTACAGGAGACCTTGGAGAAATGTCTGAGCCTGAAGCTGAAGCAAAAGATCGAAATCACGGGTTGCGGTCGCACCGATACAGGGGTACATGCCCGTAACTACTATGCCCATTTCGATACGACGGAAGCCATTGCGGACATAGATGCTTTGGTCAATCAGTTGAATCTGTTCCTTCCTGCCGATATCGCTGTGTATAGGATTTGGCAGGTTGATCCCGAAGCCCACGCCCGTTTCGATGCCGTTTCACGTACCTATCATTATTACGTCACGCGTGAGAAAAACCCGTTCCACACGCACGATGCCTATTATCTTTATGGCCCTTTGGACGTGGAGAAAATGCAACAGGCGGCTGATCGGTTGAAAGACTTCACCGATTTCACGAGCTTCTCGAAGGTGCATACCCAGGTGAAGACCAACAATTGTAAGATTCTGGAGGCCAGATGGTTTGAGCAAGACGGACTGCTGGTCTTCCACATTAAGGCGGACCGCTTTCTGCGCAACATGGTGCGCGCCATAGTGGGTACGATGCTCGAAGTGGGGAAGGGGCGCATGACAGTGGAGGGGTTCTGTCAGGTCATCGAACGCAAAGACCGTTGCGAGGCCGGTCTGTCAGTGCCCGCCCATGCCTTGTTTTTGGAGGCTGTGGAGTATCCATTTGTATAAAGGGAAAAACTAAGTTTTTTGTCACCCTATAGCTGCATTTTAGACACAATAATTCCGTACTTTTGCCGCCCGAAATGATAAAGCAACGTTCTAACTGGTGGGGCTATGCCCTGGGCATGATTTCAGGCATCACGTACGGCATGAATCCTTTATTTGGCGTGCCTGTACTGAAAAAAGGCCTTGATGTCATTTCGTTGCTTTTTTACCGTTATGGCATTGCCGTTTTGCTGATGTTGGCGTTTATGTTGGCTACAAGAAAAAGCCTGAAAATCAGCATGAAGCAGTTATTGATGATGCTGTTGATCGGCACGCTGTTCACAGCTTGCAGTGTCACTTTGTTCTTCGCTTACGATTACATTCCTTCGGGTATCGCCACGAGTGTGCTGTATGTGTATCCCATTATGGTGGCGGTTTTGATGATGCTTTTGGGTCAGCATCCCAGTGGCCGTACATGGATTTCGATTTTCACAGGTGTGGCAGGTGCGGTGTTGCTTTCCTTCAATGGCGAGGGTGGATTCATCGACTGGCGCGGCATCGTGCTGGTGGTCTTGTCGGGGTTGAGTTATTCATTCTTCATCATCATCGTTAACCAAAGCAAGCTGCTGAAATCCATGCCAAACCTCACTCTGACCTTTTACTGTTTTCTGGTAGGCAGCATGGAGTTGTTCTTGTTTATGCGCTGTGGCCTTGACTTGAATCCTGTGCCAGATGCCGTCAGTTGGTGGAATGTCATCGGATTGGCGGTCTTGCCGACGACGGTAGCCACCATTACGTTAGCTGCAGCTAGCAAGGGCATAGGGCCTACCAAGACCTCGGTCATGGGCATCCTGGAACCGCTAACCGCCATTGTCGTCGGTACGATGGTGTTTCACGAACCTTTTACCGTGCATATTGGAATCGGCATCGCCTTGATTTTGTTCTCCATTCTTTTCATGGTGCTCTCAAAGGCAAAGAAGCTCGTGTAAAATGTGAAAACGATTGCTTTTAAGGGAAATAAAAAAGCAAGGCATTTGGAACCTTGCTTTTTTTGGTAGCGGGATCGAGAATTGAACTCGAGACCTCCGGGTTATGAATCCGACGCTCTAACCTGCTGAGCTATCCCGCCTCATTTCGGGGTGCAAAAGTAGGAATATTTTCAATACAATCTACAAATTCTGAAAAAAAAGATTTTTTCATGAAAAAACTATTCTTTCAAGAAGGGCATGGCGGTTTGGTATGGTTTTTGGTCTCTATTATTGAAAAATTCTCATTCTTTGAAAAAGATAAAAAAATAAATCATAATTTTGTACCCCAAATAAAAAGTAACACGATGAAAAGAGTTATTTATCTGCTTGGTTTGTTCCTGCTTATGGCTGGAGCAGTCAAGGCTCAAGAAGTTAAAAATGGCGCCGAGATTGAATTTGAAAAAATCATCCATGATTATGGTGTAGTTCCTTATGGTGGTAATGGAGAGTGTGAATTTAGGTTTACCAACACTGGGACTGAACCATTGATTGTTCAAAAACCAAAGTCGAGTTGTGGCTGCACGGTTCCGACTTGGCCTAAAGAACCCATACTTCCTGGCGAATCGGATGTTATCAAGGTGACCTATAAGACCACTCGTGCAGGTAATATTAACAAGACTATTACGGTAACTTCTAATGCTGTTCAGAATACCACTGTCGTTTTGCGTATCAAAGGGAAAGTGATGGATAAGCCTACTGAAGTCATGCCGGAGAAGGATAGCAGTTTAGGAAACGGTTCTCCTGTCAACAACAATTGATTATCAATCATTTTAATTCGTCAATCATAAAAGCCGTCTAATGATTCTGTTAGATGGCTTTTAATACAAAAACAAACACTTATGCCACAAATTTCACAAAAAGGTATGGAACTGCCGCAGTCGGCTATCCGTAAGCTTGTTCCTTTTGCTGATGCTGCCAAGGAACGCGGCGTTCATGTATATCACCTAAATATTGGCCAACCTGACATCGAGACTCCGAAAGGAGCTCTCGCCGCTTTGGCTGAAACTGCCCGTGAGTTGCCTCAGTGGAAAGGCGTGTTGGAATACAGCCACTCGGCGGGTATCCCTTCGTATCGTCGCGCGCTCTGCAACTATTATCACCGTCATGGCATCGACGTAACCCCGAATCAGGTGCTGGTCACCACAGGAGGCAGCGAAGCCCTTCAGATGGCTTTCACCGTATGCCTCAACCCAGGTGATGAAATCATTATCCCAGAACCGTATTATACCAACTACAACACCTTCGCCAAGCTGGCAGGCGCCAAGATTGTCACGATCCCGAGCGACATCAGGACGGGTTTTGCCCTGCCGCCTATCGAGGACTTTGAGAAGGCCATTACGCCTCATACCAAGGCCATCATGATCTGTAACCCCAACAACCCGACGGGTTATCTTTACACCCATGAGGAACTGTTGAAGGTGGCCGGTCTAGTCAAAAAATACGACCTGTATCTCTTTGCCGATGAGGTGTATCGTGAGTTCTGCTATGATGGTCACAAGCATTTCAGCGTGATGCAGCTTGAGGGGCTTGAACGCAATACCATCCTGTTTGACTCTGTTTCAAAGCGCTATAGCGCCTGCGGTGCCCGTGTAGGCTGCATGGTTACCCGTAACAGCGAGGTCTATGCCATCGCCATGCGTCTTGCCCAGGCTCGTCTTTCACCGCCGAGCTTCGGACAGATCTTCGCCGAGGCTGCCGTTGATACGCCGCAAGAGTATTTCGATGCTGTTCAGCGCGAGTATGTGGCACGCCGTAATGTCATGGTCGAAGGCGTCAACAAGATTCCAGGATGTTTCTGCCCGATGCCAAAGGGTGCTTTCTATACCGTGATAGATCTGCCTGTCGATGACAGCGACAAGTTCTGCCAGTGGCTGCTCACGGACTTCAATTACAATGGTGCCACAGTGATGCTGGCTCCTGCTACGGGTTTCTATGCCGATCCCGAGAAGGGCCGTCATCAGGCACGTATCACTTACTGCATCTGCATCGATGACCTCAAGGCCGCCATCAAGTGCCTCGAAGAAGCTTTGAAGGTATATCCAGGTAAGATTCGCAGATGATTTTTGTGTAAGCCAGTTGAAATCCTTTGAAAGTCGTCTGCTTTCAAAGGATTTTTTTTGCATGGAAATGTAAAAAACATATTTTTGCAAGAAGTTTTACACTTCGCAAAACATCGAAAAAAAAGAACACATGGATAATCTTGTCATTACCGTCAGCCGCGAGTGCGGTTCTGCGGGTCGCGAAATCGCCCGCAAATTGGGCGAAAAACTGGGTTTGAAAGTCTATGACCGCCATTTCTTGAACACGGTGGCCGAGAAGTTTGGCATCTCTTCAAAAGAAATGGAGCGCGTGAAGGCAAAAAAGACCAACTGGTGGAGCGAGTTTTGCCATTTCTATCAGCAGTTTGATGCGGTGGCCAGTATTGATACCAAAGAGCAGGAAGCTACGCCGATGTCCCTCTACTATGCTGAAAGGGAACTTCTGCTCGAAGTAGCTGAAAAAGAACCGTTTATCGTTGTTGGCCGTTCTGGTTTCAATATCTTCCGCAACCATCCTAGAGCCTTTCATCTGCTGATTATCGCCGACAAAGAAGCCCGCATGAGACGGATCAGCGAGAAGCAACATCTCAATGAGGAGGAAGCCCGCAATCTGGTTGAACGCATTGACAAAGAACGCGAGACGTTTGTCCGCACGGTCTCCGACACATCGCGTTACGACGCACATAATTATGATCTCGTGCTGGATGTCACGGGCTTGGATACCGAAAAAGTAGCGGAGCTGTTGGCGGAGCACGTCAGACTGAAGTGCGGTGACGTTGCCGACTAAAGAATCCCTTTTAACGCTTCCCTGATTAAAGGCATCGGGCATCGGGAGTCACGCTCGATGATGAGTGTCTTGAGCCCGGCAAAGGGGCGGATTTCTTCTTCTATGTCCTTCAGCGAACGCTGGTCGCCAAAATAGGCGTGTGCGAAGTGTTCCCAAAAACTGATGGCGGTGGCTTTGCTCATGTGAAAATACTCCTGTATATAATCTTCACTGTTGAGGATGCAGCATAAGTACATCATCGCCACGTCAAAGTACGGATGACCATAGCAAAAGTCACCGAGATCGATGAAATAGTGCCCTTCCTCATTAAAAACGGCGTTGGAGAATTGCAGGTCACCATGGATGGCCGTATCGGTGTCGGGCACGGAGGAGATGAAGCTGGCTATTTTTTCTTTCTCCTCAACCGAGAAGAACGGGTTTTCAGCCAAGAGACGGTAATAGCGTTCCTTCACGTTCTCGAATTGTTGGGTGTCGACATGGATGGAGTGTAATTGAAGACACATCTCGGAAAATTCCTCTGCATATTGCTTCACGTTTTCGGGATGGTCGCCCGCGGCGCGTGAAAACGACGTTTTGTTGAGAATGCGATGAAAACGAATGCCGTAGCGGCCGTCTTCTGTCACGACATAATCGCCAGGCTGAGGCGAAGGAATGCCTAGGTCATATACTTTCTGAGCCATTCTCATCTCATCAAGAGGCTGCTGGATCTTGCCTGGATGATAAAGCTTGAGCATGATGGAAGGGTCGGTCTTGTGGTCATAGCTCTCACCATTAAATCCGCCTCCGGTAAGGATATAGTCATTTAAGGAAATCTTTTGTGCGCCCATAGAAATAGTGTTTTCGGAAACAAAAATAGAAAAAAACAAGAATATGGATTTTCCGATAAAATATGTAAATTTGCATTTCGTTAATTAAAATTATGAGCGGTAAATCTTTCTCAGACAGGTTAAGTTGGAGGATTATTGGCATTGTGCTGGTCGTCTCTCTGCTAGCGCAAATGATTGCGGCTTTTGTCATTGCCGATCAGTCCATCTATCCGATGGATTGGTGGCGTGAGTCGCCCAAGCTGTTGATTTATATGGGCGTCATTGCGATAGTCAGCTTCATTGTACTTTTTTTCGTCAGTCGCGGTGTCATCAAACGCTCGACTCGCTATAGCGAGGAGCTGGAGTCAACGACGGCCGCTAAAGAACGGATGGAGCTGGATTTGGCTATGGCTCGTGGCATACAAAAAGGCATGTTGCGTACCGATTTTCCACCCTTCCTTTTCGCCATGCTGAATCCAGCCAAAGAGGTGGGGGGCGACTTGTACGATTATAGTTTGAAAGGCGATCAGCTCTATTTTGCCATCGGCGATGTGTCGGGCAAAGGCGTACCTGCCTCGCTGGTGATGGCCATTACGAGTGCTGCCCTGCACGTTGTGGGGGATATGGGTCTTCCGATGAACGAAACGCTATGCCGTATCAACGATAGTTTCAGTGAAACCAACAAAACGGGGATGTTCGTGACGATGTTTGTGGCTCGTCTCGACATCAAGACAGGACATATGGACTACTGTAATGCTGGACACAATCCTATCCTTGTCATACCTCCCGATGCCGAGCCATATCTTCTGAAAAGCAAGCCTAACATAGCGTTGGGCATCAGTGAGCGTTTCCCTTATGAGGCCGAACAGATCGATTTCAAGTTGGGCACGCGCATCATCGCTTATACGGATGGGGTGACAGAGGCCGAGTCGTCAGACAAAAGCCAATATGGCAATGAACGGTTGATGGCATGGGCCAAACAACATGTAGATTCGTCTCCTGAAACGCTTGCCGACCCGACAAATGAAAAAGCCATCGTGGAGAGCCTTTGCCAGTCTGTGTGCGATTTCACCAAAGACAACCCTCAGAATGATGATATAACGATAATGAGTATAAAGTTACCAATAGAGAGTTAATAGTCTATGATAAAAAAACGATTCAATCCAATTACTGACAAGACCAGCGAGATCGTCGCATTCCTGATGACCTCGCCTGACATCCCAACTGATGCCGGCTTGCGCTTCAAAATAGAGATCTCGGTTGAGGAAGCTGTTGAAAACGTTGTGCGTTATGCCTATGAGGGCGGCATTGGATGGCTCGAGGCAGGCACGAGCCTCGACAATGACTCTCTGATGCTCACCATTGAGCTGCGCGATGCGGGTGTGCCGTTTAACCCATTGGAGATGCCTGACCCGGATATCACGTTATCTGTAAAAGAACGCGAGATAGGGGGGCTTGGCATCTTTTTGTGCAAGAAGATGATGGATAACATCGAATACAAGTACGAAAATGGGAATAATGTGTTGATTATGAAAAAGAAAGTAAATGAATAGATATGGAAATCAAGATCAATAAACTGCCAGACAAAACCTATGTAACCCTCAACGGGCGTATCGACAGCACAAATGCCGACCAGTTTCAGAACGACATCTTTGCACTCCTTGAAGGCGACTGCAAATTTGTTGACATTGACTGTTCGGAGATGTCCTACACATCATCGCAAGGTTTGCGTGTGTTCTTGCTGTTGCAGAAAAGCCTCATTGAACGGCATGGTAATCTAGTAATGCGCAATATGAATCCCCACGTCAAAGAAGTCTTCGATATCACCGGCTTCTCCAACATCATCACCATCCTTTGACTCTTGAAATCATGAAACACGATATGCACATTGAGATGCTTCTCGACGAATATCGCCAAAGTTTGCCCGTCTTTCGAAAGTTGGAGTCTGTTGTCAAAGAAAAGCTGCGCCAATGCTTCAACGAACATGGGATCGTCGTTGCAGCACTTGAGTCGAGGATTAAGACAGTGGCCAGTTTGACAAAAAAACTGGAATTGAAAGGATATAAATACCATCAACTTGGCGATATCACAGATGTACTCGGAGTGCGTGCTGTCACCTTTTATAACGATGATGTCGACGTCATATCGGCTCTCATGGAAAAGATGTTCAACATTGATTGGGCGAACTCGATCGACAAACGCAAGACGCTGGAGATTGACCGTTTCGGCTATCTGTCATTGCATTATATCTGCCGTGTGCCTGAAACGATGTACTACGACCCTGACATGCCCCAATTGAACCAGATTCGTTTTGAATTGCAGATGCGCAGCATGCTTCAGCACATGTGGGCCAATATGTATCACGATATGGGCTATAAGAGCGATGTGGAAATTCCGGTTGAATATCAGCGTAATATGATCCGTCTGGCTGGTATGTTGGAAATGGCTGATGAACAGTTTAGCCATCTCCGTAAAGAGATTACCGATTATCGTCGTCATGTGCAGTCGTTAGTGGCGACAGGTAACTTTGACGAGGTGCCGCTCAATGGCGACACTTTCCGCAGTTACCTACAACTGAAGCCATTTAGACGGTTGGTCGAGAAGATTGCAGGCATCAATCAGGCTGAGGTGTACGAAGACAGTCTGTTGCCGTATTATGATGTTCTGTTGCACATGGGCATGAAGACCATTGGCGATGTCGAACGGCTGCGTCGAACGTATAGCGAAGGAGCTTATCAGCTGGCGCTCATCCAGTTGGCTGGAACGGGTCTTGACATCGTGGCTTCATCTGTGGCGTTGCAAAACATTTGTATCGTCGTCATCCTCAAGCAAGGCTTTGGTAAGGCTGGACTGACACGGCTGTTCGCTGTTCTTTATGGAGAAAGCGACTACAATGCTCAACGTGCCCAACGCATCTACGAACAGGCACTGAAAATCAATTTATTATAATTATGAACAATCCGTTGGAAACCACGCTTTTCGATGAGGCGGCAAAATTTGCCATCGAAGCCCATAGTGGTACCGAACGCCGTGGAAAGGCCTATCCTTATATCATCCATCCGATGGAGGCTGCCAGTATTGTGGCTTCTATCACCAACGACCAGGAAATGCTGGCTGCAGCCATACTTCATGATACAGTTGAAGATACCGACGTGACCCTTGAACAAATTCGTGATAGGTTTGGTGATAGAGTTGCATCGCTTGTTCAGCATGAGACGGCGCCTATAGAAGAAACGATGTCATGGAGAGCGAAGAAAACAATTCAAGTCGAGCAGCTTGCTAACGCCTCATACGACAGCAAGGTGGTGGCTCTTGGTGACAAACTGTCCAACATGCGGGGTATTGCCATGGATTATCGTCAAAAAGGCGATTCTACATGGAGTCTTTTTCATGCTCCCGATGGTAAAAAAGATGTGGAGTGGTATTACCGCGCTTTGGCCAAGGCCATGTCGATACTTTCAGAAACAGATGCCTATAAGCAGTTTGTCATCTTAATAGATGAAGTGTTTGGCTCGTAATCAATAGATTAAATACTTCGCTCGGATTTCCTTGAATTGATCGAGGTCTTTCTTCCATGAGGCGCGTATCTCATCGGCGGTCTTGCCGTTTTCAATATCACGTTGCATTTGCTTGTCACCCGACAAAAGTCTGAAATAGTTGGTGAAAAACCCCTTGTCGCTGAGCTGGCGATAGGCGTTGATGATCCAATCCAGCTGCAGCTGTTCCATGTTGTATGCATAGGCATGTGCATATTCCGTCAGGTTCTCGCCACGGCATCTTTGTCCTTCTAATAATGGTTTTGTGGCCCCAGCCGTGCTTTTGGGAATGAAGCTGTAGTCGCCTCGCATGGCGGGATGGCCATAGATCTGGAAGGGATGTTCGGTGCCACGTCCCACGCTGACGATAGTCCCTTCGAAGAAACACAGGGTGGGATAGAGGTATATCGATTCCCAGTTGGGCAGATTGGGAGAGGGTTTCACCGGTAGCTCATAGATGGCGTTACGGTCGTATTTGGAAATGGGAATGACGGTAAGGTCGCATAGAATGCCATCTTTTAGCCATCCTTCTTCGTTGACCATGCAGGCATACTCGCCAATGGTCATGCCGTAGACGACAGGGACGGAATGCATCCCTACGAAGGATTTGTTTTCAGACTTCAGTACCGGCCCGTCAACATAGAAACCATTTGGGTTGGGTCTGTCGAGGACGACGACGGGAATGTCGTTTTCGGCAGCGGCTTCCAACACATAGGTCATGGTGGAGATGTAGGTGTAGAAGCGTACGCCGACATCCTGCAGGTCAAAGAGGATGAGGTCAAGGCCTTGCAACATCTCAGGCGTAGGTTTTTTCGTCTTGCCATAAAGCGAGACGATAGGGAGGCCTGTCTTTTCGTCATTGCCGCTGTTGACTTTGGCGCCAGCATCGGCAGCGCCACGGAAGCCGTGTTCAGGGGTGAAAATCTTCACTATCCGGACATCGCGACTGAGCAGGGTGTCAACGAGATGAGTGTCGCCCACAATGCTGGTCTGGTTGGCCACCACGCCGACACGTTTGCCTTCAAGAAGAGGCAGATAATCGTCCATCTGCTGGGCGGCCGCTACATATTGCTCTTTGGGAACGAGGGTCAGTCTCTCCTCGTTGTCCATGTGAAGTATCTGGGCTTGCAATGGCAACAGGAAACTTGCCAAAATGAAAATCGTGCTGAAGAAGTGTCGTTTCATCTGTGATTTCTTTATACCTTTGCAAAGTTAATACAAAGATTGTGCAAATCTTGTGATGTAAAGGAATTATTTGTGGCATCAGGATCGAAATTCATAGCAGACCGTTTGTTTTCGCTTGCGAAAAAGAATCTTTCTTCGACGGTGATGCGCCTGGCGGTGACGAGTGTGGCGCTGGCCATCATCGTGATGCTGATTGCTTGGGCCGTGGTAGTCGGTTTTAAGAATGGCATCCGCGACAAAGTCATCGGCTTTGTGGCGCCTATCCATGTGCAGGCCCTCGACAGGAATGAGTCGGTAGAAGAGACTCCTTTTGTGCTTGACGAAAAACTGATTTCAAGACTGAGTTCCGTTGAGGGTGTGCGTCATTATCAATTGGCAGCCAATAAGGCGGGCATGATCAAGACAGAGGATGAAATTCAGGGTGTGGTGCTCAAAGGTGTGGACCAGAATTACGATTGGACCTATTTCTCATCTTGCTTGTTGGAAGGCAGAATACCGCAGTTTACTGATAGCGTCCGTTCTACGGAAGTGCTTGTCTCTAAGGTGATCGCGAATAAGATGCTGCTCAATCTGGATGATGATGTAAGGGTGTGGTTTGTTGACAAGGATATGCAGGCTAGAGGTCGAAAATTTCAAATCGTTGGCATTTTTGAGACGGGACTATATGAGTTTGATGAGCGTTTTGTCTTTGCCGATCTGAATCAGATCCGCCGTCTCAACGGCTGGGAAGATCAGGAAGCGGGTTTGTTGGAGATATGGCTGGATGACAATGCGGATATTGACGTTGTGAATGATAAACTTTATAGGGCCTTACCGGCCGAATTGACCTCATACACGGCAAGGGAAAGCAATCCGCAAATCTTCGATTGGCTTGATTTGCTCGATACCAACGTTTGGCTCATCATGCTGCTGATGTTTCTGGTTGCGGGCATCACGGTGGTAAGCATGCTGCTGATCATCATCATTGAGCGCACATCGACTATAGGTCTCCTGAAAGCCATGGGAGCGACAAACAAGTTCGTTCGCAATGTCTTTTTGATGCGCTCTTTAAAGATCCTCGGCATAGGCATGCTTATCGGCAACATCGTCGGTTTAGGGTTCTGTTTTCTTCAGAAATATACGGGTGTCATCAAGTTGCCGGCAGAGACTTATTATCTTTCTGCCGTTCCCATTGAATTGCATGTTGGCACGGTTTTGCTTGTCAACCTGGGGACGTTCCTCCTCTGGATGCTTATGCTTCTGATACCTACCGCAGTCATTAATCGAATCAGTCCCACCAAATCCATCCGATTTGATTAAGAAAGTAAAAAAAATGCATTGGAACTGCTTGCAATCCATAAAAAACGTATTATTGCAACTGAATATTAAGATAAAATGATGAAGAATTTTACAATTGAGCCTTTGAAAGGTTTTGGCGATATCCAATTTGGGTTGTCAATCGACGATACTGTCAAGTTATTGGGAATGCCTGAGTATTATGAGGAACTCAACGATATGGAGGAGACGGGAAACCGCTCAATCTACTATGAATATGAGGGCATAAAGACCAATATCTATTTTGAAGGCATGACCAAATCGGTAGCTGCATGTTTTGAGACAGAGAACAAGGAGGCTACCCTTTATGGAAAGAAGGTCTTTGAGATGGACCAGAAGTCGATCGTCGAAATGATGAAAGAAAAAGGCTTCAAGGAAATGGACCAGGATACCGAGGATGGCGAGCTCCGTATTTCTTTTGACGACGGGCTCATCGATTTCTTCTTCGATGAAAAAGGCTTGACCGCTGTCAGCTGGGGTGTTCTGGTTGACGACCAGGGCAATATCATCTAGGATCCATTTTTTTGAAAATGACCAAGATTCAGGAAAAGTACGACGTCTTCGTAAATTATTTCGAGGCTAACATGCCTATTGCGGAATCTGAACTGCAATACAAGAATCCGTATCAGCTGCTGGTGGCCGTCATTCTGTCCGCCCAATGTACCGACAAGCGCGTCAATATGACCACGCCGGCGCTTTTCCAGCGTTTCCCGAATCCAGAGGACATGGCAGGCGCAACGGTTGATGAGATTTATTCCTATATCAAGTCGATTTCCTATCCTAATAATAAAGCCAAAAATCTCCTAGGCATGGCCCAGACGCTGGTGTGTGACTTCGGTGGGGTAGTGCCCGATAATCTGGAAGACCTTCAAAAGCTTCCAGGAGTAGGTCGCAAAACGGCCAATGTCATGATGGCGGTGGCCTTCCGACAACCCGCTATGCCGGTCGACACCCATGTGTTTCGTGTGGCCAACCGCATCGGTCTCACCAAGAACTCGAAAAACGTTTTGGAGACAGAGAAGACCTTGGTGGCCCATTTTCCTAAAGCGGTGCTTTCAAAAGCGCATCATTGGCTCATTCTGCACGGCCGATATGTATGCCTCGCCCGTAAACCACATTGTGAAAACTGTGGCATTACGGCTATATGCGATTTCTATAAGAAAAATAGAAAAAGCTGAATATCAGATAGAAATCCGTTAACAACCGGATACTATCGGATACAAACGGTTACTTTACGACTTGTCCTTGACAAAGCTTTTTTCTTTGCATCACCGAATGAAAAAATAGAGCGGTTGCTCGTTGAAATTTCGGTGAAGTTTATTATTTTTGTACCATTCTTAAAATTACAATCATGTTAGAAAAAGGAACCCCCGCACCTGTGTTTACGACGTCAGATCAGAATGGAAAGAAGATCAGTCTGAGCGATTTCATAGGTAAGAAAGTCATTCTGTACTTCTATCCAAAAGACAACACACCAGGATGCACACAGGAAGCATGCAATTTGCGTGACAATTATGAGTACATGCTCTCAAAAGGCTATGTCGTTTTGGGCGTCAGCCCTGACAGTGAGGCGTCGCACAAGAAGTTTACGGAGAAACAAAGCCTTCCGTTCCCTTTGTTGAGCGACCCGGATAAGGCCATTATGACTTCTTATGGCGTCTGGCAACTCAAGAAGCTCTACGGACGCGAATACATGGGCGTTGTGCGCACCACCTATGTCATCGATGAGAAAGGTGTCATCGAAGAAGTCATCACCAAGGTGAAAACAGCAGCCCATGCCGAACAAATCCTTGACAAATAATCAATTCAGACTTTTATACGCTAAAACCTTTGAACTTTTTCACTTGTTGAACTATTATACATTTGAACAACAATAAAAAACAACATACTATGACTACAGACAAATCACAAGAAGATGCCGCAAAACTGAGGCAGGAAAAACTAAAGGCTTTGGAAGCCACACTGGGAAACATCGAAAAGAACTTTGGCAAAGGCAGCATCATGCGTTTAGGCGAAGAGGCCGAGAAGATGGAGAGCATCTCCACTGGCTCGGTCGGACTGGACTATGCGTTGGGTGTTGGCGGTCTGCCGAAAGGAAGGATTATTGAGATCTTCGGACCTGAGAGTTCTGGTAAGACCACCCTGGCCTTGCATGTCATCGCCGAGGCGCAGAAAAAGGGCGGTATCGCTGCTTTCATCGATGCAGAACATGCTTTTGACCGTTTCTACGCCGCCAAGTTGGGCGTGGATGTCGAGAATCTGCTGATTTCTCAGCCAGACTATGGCGAACAGGCTCTTGAAATCGCCGAGAACCTGATCCGTTCAGGTGCCATCGATGTCATCGTGGTCGACTCCGTCGCCGCTTTGACGCCTAAGAGTGAGATCGAAGGCGAGATGGGGGACAGCAAGATGGGGTTGCAGGCCCGTTTGATGTCGCAAGCCATGCGTAAGCTGACCGCCACCATCAATAAGACGGGATGTGTCTGCATCTTCATCAACCAGTTGCGTGAGAAGATCGGCGTGCTCTTTGGCAACCCGGAGACGACGACGGGTGGTAATGCCCTGAAGTTTTACAGCTCTGTGCGTATCGACATCCGTAAAATCAGCCAGATTAAAGACGGTGAGAACGTGGTGGGAAGCCGTGTCAAGGTGAAAGTCGTTAAGAACAAGGTGGCGCCTCCGTTCCGTAAGGCTGAATTCGACATCCTGTATGGAGAAGGCATCTCCCGCAGCGGCGAAATCGTTGACCTCGGCGTGGAACTGGGCATCATCAAGAAGAGCGGTTCCTGGTTCAGCTATGGCGAATCAAAACTGGCCCAGGGTCGTGATGCCGTGAAGAAACTGATTGAAGACAATCCGGAATTGGCCGATGAGCTCATTGCCAAGATCTATGAGGCGCTGGAGAAATCGGAATGATAGATTGTTATTATATGTAGATACGGTGCATGCACCGTCTCTATGGTAATTATACATAGTTGATTTTCAAATGGATATAAATATGAATTATCGTTTGTTTATAGGCATTCTATTGTTGGCGGGATTTATGTCGTGCCATAGTTCCAAGAAGGGTAATGCTCCAGAAAAAGAGGGAACTCCTGAGACAAATGTGATGGTGGACCCGGTCAAGGTGTATAGCGATTCCATTGCTATGGACAGCACCCGATCAGACCTATATTTAATGCGTGCAAAGGGTTATCTTGCTAACGAACAGGTCAGCGCCGCAATGATTGACGTGAATAAGGCCATTTCGCTAAAACCGAATCAGGTGGATCCTTATATGTTGCTTGCTGACATCTATTATATGTTGGGCGATGAGGCCAATATCAGCAACGCTTTGACACGAGCCACAGAGATTGACCCTATGGACGCCCGCCCTTTGGTGAAACTGGGCGAATTGAATCTCCTGCAGCAGAATTTCAATCTGTCGGCCGCCTATATCGACAAGGCGTTGAAAATCAATCCGTATAATCCGCAGGCATATTTTCTGAAAGGCATGTATTTCATGGTGGCTACACAGGATACGGCCAGCGCTGTTAAGAATTTCCAATATGCCTACGAACAGGATAACCGTTTCTATGATCCGGTAGAGCAGATTTGCCGCATCTATGCCGTACAGGAACCTCCTTACGCTTTGGATTACATCAGGAGCGTTCAGAAGAACTTCCCCGACAATGCCAACGCTCGTTATGAACTCGCTCTCTACCTGCAGGAGCATGGCGAACCGGAAGAAGCCCTGAAGCACTATGACACCCTGCTTATGGCACAGCCTGAGAACCCAATCGTTCTCTACAACATGGGCTACACCAATTTTGTGTATTTGCGTAACAATGAGGTGGCTTTGAAGTATTTCGAACAGGCGCTCTCCGTCAACCCGGATTATCTTGATGCTTTGTTCAACAGAGGCCGTGTCCTGGAACAGATGGGAAATTATCACGATGCTTCAGAGGTCTATAAGGAGGTCTTGAAAAGAAGGCCCAACTATCAGTTGGCCATCGATGCCGTCAACCGCATCCAAAACCAGGCAGAGGAATAGTTTTGATTGTTTTAAATTTCAATAAATCAGAATGATAATGAGGAGAATAGTTCTGCTTTCCGGTATCATGCTTTCGTTTATATGCTGTTTCGCCCAGGAAGAGCTTCCGACCATTGTCGCTGACCGGCCTGGCGTGATATGGGGAACTGATGTCATGCCCTTGCATAAGGTGAATTGGGAAAACGGTCTCGCTTGGGAACGCGACTACAGGGGCATCGAAGGCAGCACTACCTTGACTTTGGACAACACTATGTTGCGCTATGGTCTTTCGGAAAATGCCGAACTACGCTTAAGCACGGAGCTCCTGATGAGCGGTCACGAAGGCGGTTTTGAGCCTACTGTCGGTTTCCCCGACCTCGTGGTTGGAGCCAAGATAAAGATGTACGAGGGGAACGGCATTCTTCCAAGTATCGGCTTGCTGGCCGAGATGGCGTTGCCTGTCGGAGCGACGGAGTTCCGTGTGGCTCATACGGCGCCATCGTTATACCTTCTGTTTCAAAATGACATCTCAGACCGTTTCTCCATCTGTTATAATGTTGGAGGATTATGGGATGGTGAGAGCGCTGTGCCGTCAGCTTTTGCAGGCATAAGCCTTGGCTATAGTTTCCTTGACAACCTCAGCGCTTATATCGAGAACTATAATGTCTTTGCCAAGGGTGAAGATCCGGACTGCTTTCTGGGATTGGGTCTCGCCTGGCTGGTGACCCGCCGTCTGCAACTCGATTTGTCCTCGGATTTCAATCTGAATGACTATAACCATTATAACCTAGTCAGCTTCGGCGTGGCCTGGATGATTAATTGATTTATTACCTGATTCTTTCGCTAACCTCTTAACCATTGTATCATGCTTCAAGTCTACTGCAAAAACACTGGTACGACCAAATCCTTCCAAGAAGGAACCACATTGTTGGAGATGTTGCCCGATTTCGAGTTTGAACGGCCTTATCCCATCGTATCAGCCAAGGTGAACAACGTCTCGCAAGGACTGAAATTCCGTGTGTATAACAGCCGTGATGTCGAGTTTCTGGATATACGCGACACCTCGGCGCGGCATGTGTACTGCCGGTCGCTGTGTTTTTTGCTGTATAAGGCTTCGCAGGACCTTTTCCCGGGGAGTAAGCTGAATATGGAGCATTTCATTGCCAATGGATTCTATTGTAAAGTCACGAAAGCCGACGGCAAGATGCTGAATGAAGGAGAAATCGGTCAGCTCAAGGACCAAATGTGTGCTATCGTCAAAGAGGACATCCAGTTCCACCGCCATGAGGCCAGGACAGAGGATGCTATCCGTATCTTTAAGGATCTGGGTCAGACCGACAAGGTGAAACTGTTGGAGACCATTGGCCAGGTGTATATGGACTATTACACCCTTGGTGATACTACCGACTACTATTACGGCCGTTTGGTGCCATCATCGGGGTTCCTGACAGTATGGGGACTCGAACCCTATCGCGGAGGCCTATTGCTACGGCTTCCAAATATGGATCATCCGGATCAGATGGCGCCTTTTGTTGATCAGCCGAAGACCTTTGAGGTATTCTCAGAGAATCTGAAATGGAATGACATCATGGGCCTTAGCACCGTGGGTGATGTCAACCTAGCCTGTCAGAGTGGTAACGCCAGCGAACTGGTGCAGGTGGCTGAAGCGCTGCAGGAAAAGAAGATCGTACAGATTGCCGAGGAGATAGACCGCCGTTATCATAGCGAGACGCCTTTGCGTCTTGTCCTTATCACGGGACCGAGCAGCAGCGGCAAGACCACCTTCTGCAAGCGTCTGAGCATACAGTTGAAAGCCTGCGGCTTGAAGCCTATCTCTTTTTCCACCGACGATTATTTCGTCAACCGTGTGGATACGCCGAAACTGCCCAACGGAGGATATGACTTCGATAACTTCGAGGCCGTTGATTATCGTTCTTTGGAACGCGATCTGATAGCCTTGATGAAAGGTGAGGAGGTCGAAGTGCCGGAGTACAACTTCGTTACAGGTATCCGCGAATACAATGGCAAGAAACTGAAATTGGAGAAAGGCTCGGTACTGTTGTTGGAAGGCATTCATGCTTTGAACCCTCGTCTGACGCAAAAGGTCCCCGAGACGGGCAAGTTCCGTATTTTCATCTCCACTTTGACCAGCACGGCTCTCGATGACCATAACTGGATCCCTTCCGACGACAACCGCCTGTTGCGCCGCATCGTACGCGACTTCAACAAGGGCGCTTTCACTGCACGTCAGACCATCAGTCAATGGCCCAGCGTGTGCGACTCTGAGCGGAAATGGATCAATCCATACCAGGAACAGGCCGACGTGATGTTCAACTCGGCCTATCTGCTGGAGTTTGCCGTAATGCGTAACCATGCTGAGCCTATCCTTGCCAGCGTGCCAAAGAATTGCCCAGAGTATTGTGAGGCGCACCGGCTTTTGCGTTTCATCCATTACTTCACGCCCGTCTCCGACAACGAGATTCCGCCGACCTCCTTGCTGAGGCAGTTCATCGGTGGCAGTAGCTTCACCTATTGATGCCTGCTATGGATGCCCCAGAAGACATAAAAGTTGGCACCTTGTTTTCTCTTTTTATCAAACTGCGTAAGGGGGAAAAACAATGGACATAGAGACCTTTCGTGAGTTTTGCCTTTCTTTCCCCGACGTGATGGAGGATACGCCGTTTCAGAAGTTCTCACACGGCCGTTTCACCATTCTGGTCTTTTACGTAAATGGTCACATGTTTTGCTATTTCAATATTGATGATTTCACTAATGTCACATTGAAAAACAAGCCTGAGACAATTATAGATTTGACGGAACGTTATAGAGGCATAGGAAAGCCTTTCAATGGCGATGCGCGCTACTGGATCAATGTCAGACTGGATGCCGATGTCGATGAGGCGTTGCTCAAGGAATTAGTCCGACAATCGTATGAGATTGTGAGGGCAGGGAAGAAGGCAAAATGAATGGTTTGAATGGTTTTTGAGTAAGACATGGAAAACAAGGGTCAGGAATTGAAAAGAAAGATTGGTCGACGTGGCTGGCGTATTGTATGGCGTTTGCTATTGTTAGCTGTTATATTGTCAGTCCTGTCGCTTATCATCTGTGACCATATGGTAAAGCAGAGTTCTAAAGGCCGTGTCTACACAGACCTCGAAGAAGTGCCCTATCGAAAGGTCGGCTTGTTGCTGGGCACCTCGCCTTATACAGATAGGGGGACGCCCAACTTGTATTATGCTCGTCGTATAGAGGCGGCTGCAAGGCTGTATGCTGCCGGTAAGGTCTCTTATCTTCTTGTCAGCGGCGACAACCACAGGAAGGGCTATAACGAACCCGAAGAGATGCGAAAGTCCCTGGTGGCCGCAGGGGTGCCTGGCTCAGCCATCTACCTTGATTATGCGGGCTTCCGCACTTTCGACTCCATGGTGCGCGCCAAAAAAGTCTTTGGTCAGGACTCCCTGATAGTAATTTCGCAAAATTGGCATAACGAGCGTGCGATTTACCTTGCCAAGACACAGGATGTTGACGCCATAGCCTATTGTGCCGAAGACGTCATGTATCGGCATGTCTATCTTAAAAACCACCTGCGAGAGAAGCTGGCACGGGTCAAGGCCGTGACGGATGTCGTCTTTGGGAAACAACCCAAATTCCTAGGGGAACCGGTGGAGATACCTTAGTGGTATTGTAGATTATTACACCTTTTTACTGATACTGCCGTATCCTCACATCCACACCGCTTCTTTCCAGCATGGGCGCGATGACGCTGACGTCGGTTTGTCCGTAATGGTAAGGGAAGAGCACTTTGGGCTGAAGTGCTTTTGTCGCCTTCACTAGTTGCTCGGGCGTCATGGTATAAGGCTGGTTGCAAGGCAGGAAAGCCACATCAGGTGAGACGATGTCGGCCATCTCCGGGATGTCCTCGGTGTCGCCAGCCACATAGATGCGGAAGCCTTCAAAATCGAAGACGTAGCCGTTGTCCCGGCCTTGGGGGTGAAACATCTCGCGGCCAGGCGTGATGTTGTAAGCAGGCACAGCTTGCACGGCAAAGCCGTCGAAGTCTTTCATCTCTCCATTGCACATGACTTGTCCTGTGCCCAAAATCTCGGCACAGCGTGGGTTGACGATGAGCCGGGTCGTTGGTTTGCTTAACTGCTGGATGGCGATAGAGTCCAGATGGTCGGCATGCTCGTGGGTGACGAAGATGTAGTCAGCTTTAGGCATGGTGGTGTAGTCGGTCTCTGGCGGTACTGCCGTGGTGACAGGGTCGAGATAAATCACTTTATCGCCATATTGGATGTACAGGCTGCCGTGCTTGATGCAATGCAGGGAGATGGACGTTCCTTTTTGAGTCTTGAAACTGTCGAGGCCTTCTTTTTGTGTCGTGCACGAAGCCAAGGCGACGATGGTCAATGAAGCGATGATGGTCAGGTTTTTCATAGTCATAGTATTGTTGTTCTGGGGACAAAGTTAAGGATTTCCTTCGTACTTTTGCAAAGAGAAACCGTAAAAGCGACAATAGAATGCATAACCGCAAGGAACTTCAAATTGATGGCCGTCAGGTGATCGTTTTCGAATGCGCTGAAGCAGAATGGGCACTTATCCAGCCTGTAGATCAACACGATATGGATGGATTGGAAACAGAGATGGGATATCTTGCAAGTCATTCAAAAACGCCTTTCACATTGGTCGCTTTTCGTGTCAACGACTGGAACGAGGAACTTTCGCCATGGATGGCACCATCAGTGTTTCGTAACAAGCCTTTCGGAGCAGGAGCAGGGGAGACTTTGCGTTTTGTAAAAGGGGAGCTGTTGCCTTTGTCATCCGCATCGAAATGTTGTCTCGGAGGTTATTCCTTGGCGGGCTTGTTTGCCCTATGGAGCGGTTATCAGACCGATGCTTTTCAAGGAATTGTGGGCGCTTCACCTTCGGTGTGGTTTTCGGAATGGACGGAGTTCGCCATAAGTCATGACATGAAGGCGGGCCGCGTCTATCTGAGTCTAGGCAAAAA
This sequence comes from uncultured Bacteroidales bacterium, assembly GCA_946407975.1. Lineage (GTDB taxonomy): Bacteria > Bacteroidota > Bacteroidia > Bacteroidales > F082 > Limimorpha. The sequence goes on along the minus strand of CAMJQC010000019.1, from coordinate 15,792 downwards.
GGAACCACAGGCGAAGAATCCCGTCTTGGCTTGTGTGGGCGAATGCATTCAGAAACAATATGAAGCCCTGCAATGTGATAAAACCATGATTTGGAACGAGGGTAACCATTTTCAAGATGCGGCCGTCCGCACTGCTATGGGATTCACTTGGATGATGGAAGAAAAGTAATCTACTTTCCGATGCAGAACTTCCCAAAGATATTTCCGAGCACCTCGTCGGTGGTGACTTCGCCTGTGATGCTGCCCAGATGATAGAGGCAAAGCCTTAGGTCTTGAGCCACCAAATCGGTGGGGATTTGCTCTTCCAGACCTTTTTCAACGATTTTTAGGCTGTCGAGTGCTTGACAGAGCGCCTCGAAATGTCTCAGGTTGGTGACCAAGGTGGCTTCGCCAGCATAGTTTTTTTGCAAGGAAGAGAGGCAATGCTTGAGTTGATCTAGTCCAAGTTTCTTTTTGGCAGAGATGACAATGATATCAGATTGATTATCACCAAGATGAAGGTCTTCTCTTAATTCTTCAGTTTTATTGAATTCGGTCTCCAGTCGGTCGACTTTGTTGAGCACAAGGATTAAATGTTGCTGGTCGAAACGGAGCTTCTCGATGATGTCAGAGGCAGCATGGAGCATGGCGTCATAACCCGCTGTGAGGTCAAGCATGCCGATGACGATGTCGGCCTCGCTGAGTTTCTTATAACTGCGTTCTATGCCGATCTGTTCTATGGTCTCGTCGGTCTGGCGCAGACCAGCCGTGTCGATGAAGCGGAACAACACTCCTCCGATGTTGAGCGTCTCTTCGATGGTGTCGCGCGTGGTGCCGGCGATGTCGGAGACGATGGCACGCTCTTCGCCTAACAGGGCGTTGAGCAGCGTGCTTTTGCCCGTGTTGGTAGTGCCGACAATAGCCACGGGTATGCCGTTCTTGATGGCGTTGCCAAGTCGGAAACTGTCGGCCAAACGGCTGATATGTTGAATGGCTTGCCCCACCAGCGTTGTGAGTTGGCTGCGGTCGGCGAACTCCACGTCTTCCTCGCTGAAATCGAGTTCGAGTTCCATCAGGGAGGTGATGTCGAGAAGCTGGGAACGAAGTGCTTGCAGTTCTTTTGAGAAACCGCCACGCATCTGGTTCATGGCCACCTTGTGCGTCGCCTCGTTCTGCGACGCGATGAGGTCGGCGACAGCCTCTGCTTGGGCCAAGTCAAAGCGTCCGTTGACGAAGGCTCGACGCGTGTATTCGCCTGCTTCCGCCATCCTAGCGCCATGTGCGATGAGCAACTCTACAAGGCGCTGTTGCACATAGACGGAACCATGAATGCTGATCTCGGCGCTGTCTTCTCCTGTAAATGAATGGGGACCTTTGAAGAAAGTGACTAGCACCTCATCAAGCACCTGCTCGTCATCCATGATCTGTCCGAAATAGGCTTTGTGCGAGATGATGCTGTCGATAACAAGCGGTCTGCCGTTGTGTCTAAACAAAGCGTTGACGATAGGGAAGGACTGCTTGCCGGAGACCCTGATGATGGCAATAGCGCCTATGCCTTGCGCGGTGGCAAGGGCACAGATGGTATCGTCATTCATGATGTTGATAGGCATGGCCTTGTAATTTGCTGCAAAAATAGAGAAAAATCCGCTTAATGAAAGAAACGGCTTTGGAAACAAATCTAAATCAGAAGTTTGAGGTCTCTTCAGTTCGTCAAAATCGAAAGATCTTTTTTTGGGTCAAGAATTAAAAGAATTTCAATTTGGATTATAAATGGGAATCTGCGTTTCGCGTTGGAATTAGCGAAATCGTTTTCGCTGCGAAAAGCCTCTAAATACCCTTTCTGACTTCAGTTTTCTCTGTTTTTCTCTAATTCTTGATAGAAAAGTACGTCAGCCTAGGACTCGATTTTTATTCGATCTGAATGCCGTATTGCGTCAGCAGTCCAGGCAGCCCTTGCAGGGAGAAACGGGCGTTTTTCATTTTGTTCTGGCTGGGGTCGAGGACGAGATGATAGGCGGTGCGGAAATCGGTCTCCTCGAGGTTGCATTGGACGAAGAAGGAGCGGTCTAGGTCGCAGTTGTCAAATATGGCTTTCTTCAAAACGCATTGGCCGAAGTCAGCCTCTACGATCCGACACGAAGAGAAACGGAAACCCGTCAGATTCAATCCTTGGAAGGAGACATACTGCATCTGGCATTCCTTGAAACTGGCGTTGAAGGCATAACGGTTGCAGGCGCTGAAGCTGGCGCCCGTCATCTTGCAGGCGTGGAACTCAACTTGATTCCATGAGGTACCTTTCATCTTGCACAGGCTGAAGTTGCACGAGAGGAAACGGCAGTTTTCGAAGACGATGTCCTTGAACAGTCGCTCGGTGAAGTCACAGTGCTTGAAGGTGCAACCGTAATAGGCGGCGTCCAAAGGCGTCTGCCGGAGGTCTAAGTCTGCAAATGTCTCGTTCTCTTTCATGGAAATAGGAGTTGTTCGATCTGACTCGCCATGAGCTTTTTGGCAATGATGCGCTTGTTACGGTCGAGGATATAGAGAAGCGGGGTGGTCTCTACATCGTAAGTCTCCATCGGGTCGTCGCCGTGACCGATGATGCTGACATGGATGAATCCGTTTTTGTAGGGTTTGAAAGGATAGTTGGTGTCGATAGCGAGGACTTTTACCTCGGGATGGACCTGACACAATGCCTCTAAGTCGTGCGACTCTTCTTTGCAGATGTCGCAGTCGTGGTCGTAGAAGAAGAGGACAAGGTATTCGCTTTCAATGTCTTGCATATTGATTGTACGGCCTTTCTTGTCAAAGAGTTGCAGATTGGGTGCGGTTGAAAACAGGATCAGTCTGCGCCACTGGTCGGCTTTCGCCATGATCAGTCGCCGATTGTCTTCAGTAAGTCCGCTGATAGGCAGTTGTGAGAAATAGCGGTCGCTGAGGTGAATGAACACCTGGTCGTGCGTCATATATTCTGGATGCAGGTATTTTTCCAATAAAGTCCATAACACTTCGTCGCGGACGGCTTTGTTGTCGATAGATGCCACTAGTTTGTCGATTTCCATGTTGATGGAGTCGGGCAAGGGTGGCACGACCTGTTCGAAGAAAGCGAGCAGCCGTTGCTTAAAAGCAGGTATCTTGACGAGACTGCTGTCGTTGAGATGGCATTCATCCCAATAGTGCGCCTTGTAGTAGTGATAGGCGGTTTTTCTGTCTTGTAGCAACGAGTCAGGGACGACGGGATCGTTCAATAACGACTGTCCGATTGCGGAAGCCGTCAGGAGCAGGAAGAGGGACAATATGCAGTGTCGTTTCGTCAGCATGAGAATGCAAAAATAACAAAAAGTGCGTATATGGGGTTGTCCGTCAAGGCCCCGATTTTTTATTAAAAAGGGAAACGTTCAACGAAAATCCTTATATTCGCAAAAATTTACGCCTATGAAAAAGCATGTCTTTTTGTGCAGTCTGCAACGTGGACTGTTTCTGATTCTTTTAGGTTTTCTTTTTTCTGTTACGGTATTCGGCCAGACCAAAGAACAAATGAACGCTTGGAACAATGTCGAGGTGTATGAAATCAATAAGCTGTATCCTCGTGTCTCCGTCATCCCCGATGGCGACTGCAGCATTTTGCTGAACGGCACTTGGAAGTTCAACTGGGTGGCCAAACAGGTCGATGCGCCCGCCAATTTCTATCTGGAGGATTTCGACGCCTCAAAGTGGGATGACATCAAGGTGCCCGCCAACTGGGAACTGAACGGATACGGCGTGCCGATCTATGTGAATACGGATAACGAATTTCGACCCAACGAGCCGCCTTTCGCTCCGACGGTGAACAATCCCGTTGGATGTTATGTCACTGATTTCGAGATTCCTAAAGAATGGAAAGACCATCGAATCTATATCAATTTCGGTGCGGTCAAATCCGCCTATTACCTTTGGGTGAATGGCAATTTCGTGGGCTATACCGAAGATGCCAAGACGAACTCCGATTTCGATATCACGGCTTATGTAAAAGAGGGTAAGAATCGTCTTGCCGTGAAGTGCTATCGGTTCTCCAGCGGTTCCTATTTCGAGTGCCAGGATTTCTGGCGCTTGAGTGGCATCGAACGTGATGTGATCGTCTATGCCAAACCGGCGTTGAATGTATACGACTATGAGGTGCATGCCGGCCTTGATAAGAACTACGATAAAGGCACTTTCTCCCTTGACCTGACGCTTCAAAATGCCAAGGCAAGCGTGAAGAAAGGCACGCATCTGGCGGTCTGTATCAAGAATGGTGATCAGCAGGTCATCCTGCCGAAAGACCTGACAGATGTGGCTTTTGAAGCCAATGCCGACGGCGCCTATTATGCCAAGGTGAAGGTGGAACCGCTTGATGGCATCATAGGGAAGGTGAGGAAATGGTCGGCGGAACAGCCTAACCTGTATGATTTGGAAATCGTATTGGCCGATAGGAAAGACCGCGTGATAGAAAGCCTTACGACGCATATCGGTTTCCGTACCGCTGAGGTCAAGGACGGCCGTTTCCTGATCAATGGAAAGTATGTCCTCGTCAAAGGCGTAAACCGTCACGAGCACGATCCGTATACGGGCCATGTGATGTCGCATGAACTGATGGAAAAAGACATCGCCCTGATGAAGCAGATGAACATCAACACGGTGCGTACCTGCCATTATCCTGACGATCCGTATTGGTATGAGCTGTGCGACCGTTACGGCCTCTATGTATGGGACGAAGCCAACTGCGAGAGCCATGCCCAGGGCTATGGTGAGCGGAGCCTTGCCAAACATGAGGAATACCGTGATATGATCTGGTCGCGCAGTCGCAATATGCTGGAACGCGACAAGAACCATCCTTGCGTGGTGATGTGGTCGCTTGGCAACGAATGCGGCAACGGCGTCAACTTCGAATATACCTTCGATTGGATGAAGCAACGCGATGCCTCTCGCCCTGTGACCTACGAACGCGCCATATTGGATCGGAATACCGATGTCATCGGCCTGATGTACAGCAGTACGGGCTATCTGAGACGTTTTGCCGAGCAGCATATCGACAGCCTGAACCGGCCGTTCATCATGGTGGAATACTGTCATGCCATGGGCAACAGCATGGGCGGACTGCAGGATTACTGGAACCTCATCGAAGAGAAAGAGGAGCTGCAGGGTGGCTGTGTGTGGGACTGGGTCGACCAAAGCTTTATCGTCCATGACGATGAGAAAGATATCGACTGGCTGGCCGTCGGCGGCGACTTGGGAGAAGCCTATGGCGTTGGCGACGATGATGCATTCTGTGCCAACGGTGTCGTTCAATCAGACCGCACGCCGCACCATCATGCAGCAGAGGTAAAGAAAGTGTATCAGCCCCTGAAATTCAAAGCTGTCGACACAAAAACGGGCATCTTTGAGGTAAAAAATTGGATGTCGTTTACCGATGCCAGCGCTTTTAACTGCAAGTATATCATCTTCTCGGCCGAGAAAGTGCTTCAAAAGGGCGAGATACCGCTTACCGCAGCACCATTCGAGACGCAGAAGTTCAATATTGAACGACTTCGCATCTACGGTAATCCTGGTGAGGAGTTCTTTGTCCGATTCTCCGTAACGTTGAAAGAGAGCATGCCATTCATGCCCGCCGGCACAGAGATCGCCTACGACGAATTCAAGCTGGATTGGCCATCTGCCGAAAGAAAACCTGTCGTCGCTGTGGGAAACGTAAATGTCGCGGAGAACGTCTCCGAAATCGTTTTTGCGGGCGAAGGTTTCTCCGTTACGATTGACAAAACCACAGGCGCGATAACCTCTTACAATATCAAAGGAGAAGAACTGCTGTCGGGAGCGTTGAGTCCCAACTTCTGGCGCGCTCCCACGTTGAATGATCAGGTGGACGGTTGGGCGTTGCCTAGATGGAATAGGGCGGGGCTGCAGCATCTGCATTCCTTCGCTGAAGGCAGGAGAGTGCAAAAACAAGACGATGGTACCGTCTCCTATCAGCAGAATTTGAAGTTGTTTGATGAAGGTAACAACTTGCAAATCGTTATCAATCAGTTGTATTCCATTTATCCTGATGGTAATGTCATCCTGAACAACCGTGTCATGCCTATGGAGACGGTGACGTCTTTGCCTAAGGTTGGCATGCAGATGCAGGTGCCTTTGGATTTTGACAAATTCATCTATTACGGCAAGGATACCGAGAACTATCCCGACAGGAACGCCTCTGGCAAGATGGGCGTTTACCCCATCGATGCACTAGACATGTTCGAACAGCATGTGGTGCCGCAAGATAACGGAAACCGCTCCGATGTGCGTTGGTTCACTTTGATGAACCTGGACAAGAACTTGGGGCTGTTTGTCACCATGGACACGACATTCAATTTCAGCGCTTACAATTATGACGATGACAATATCACTGCCGCCCGCCGTATCAAGGACTTGGAACCTGAGGATTACCTGACGGTAAACCTGGATTACAAGCAGGCCCCTATTGGGACGGCGACCTGTGGACCTGGCGTTGCGGAGCAATATGTCTTGAAGAATCAAATCTACGAATACACGATTCGTCTCAAAGGATACGCTTTGGATGAAGATGACCCGTTTGTCTTATACGGACAGATCATCCCAGATCCGACGGAAAGGCTGCTGCCTTCGCCTGTTGTCACCGGTAGCATGTTGGGCAACACGAGTTACCGTCTGTTCAACCGTCCATTGTCGGTAAGCATGGCTTGTGCCGATCCGTCGGCAAAGATCTACTACACCACAGATGGCACTGAACCCACCGAGAAATCGAATCTGTACAGCAAGCCTTTCATCATCCTCAAATCTTGCGATATCAAGGCTAAGGCTTTCGCCAAGGGCAAGATGCCTTCCTATTCGGTTTATAAGCCTTTCAAGCGTTCTTATATGCTGAGGACGACCTTTGTTGATCCTCCGGCGGAACGTTATGGAAAAGATGCCGATATCGCCTTGATGGATGGCAAAAAAGGTGTGGCGGGAGAATATGGCAGTGATTGGTTAGGCTTTGAAGGGACGGATATGGATGCCACCATCGAGCTCGCTACGCCCGTCGATATTAACAAGTTGACGATAGGCTTTTGCCACCGTCCCAACGATTGGGTGTTATGGCCGAAATCGGTGAAAGTATGCTATTCGTTTGATGGAAAGACCTATGGCGAGTGGCAGAATGCCGAGTTGCCCGTCTTTGACATACCGGATAGGATGAAGGGTTTTGGCAGGGTGGAAGCCAGGGCTTTGCTCAATGTCAAGAAGGTGAGAGGCATACGCATAAAGGTGGAAAATCCAGGTGTATTGCCGGATTGGCATCCATATGCAGGAGAGAAGTCGTGGATTATGGTTGACGAAGTAAGTATTTTTTAAGCCATAGAGAATAACAGTCAAAATTTAAAAACATGAGTATCAAAGATTTGTTTATGAGTGGCGACAAAAAGAAAAGGATAAGCCACGTCTGCAATTTAGTCGCCCTTTCGAGAATGGATGGCGTGATGACACCTGATGAGCAGGAAGTCATACTTGAAGTCGCCGAAGAGGCGGGGATGACCCAAGAGGAACTAGATAAGATTCTGGAACATCCTGAAGAGGTGAAGTTCTACTTGCCGCGAAAGAAAAGTGAGCGCATAGAAGAACTCTATGACCTCGTCATGCTGATGATGGTGGATGGCGACATCAATGAGATGGAGATGGCCCTCTGTCATGTGGTGGCGGAGCAGATGAAGTTCGACCCCGAGGTGATCGACACCATGGTTTCCGAAATCATGGATATGATTGTCCACGAAGTCGTCTTCGATGCGGGCATTCAGAAGCTCATGGAAGACATCGGCGTCAGCGACGAAGAATAGGCTTCTCTGCTGAAAAAAAACGAGAGGGTGTGCCTGCGATGGGCGCACCCTCATTTCTTTTATGGCTCTTTGTTGGATGGTGTTACCAATCCACGGCCATACGTTGCAACGGCATGGTCATGCAGCGAGCGCCGCCACCACCACGCGACAGTTCGTTGCCTTCGATGGCGATGACGCATTTCTTTTCCTTCTCGAGGTCGACCTTGTTGTTGGCCACTTCAGAGGCTGTGACGACGTTGTAACCGGCATCGTTGATGGCTTGGATGGTGTGTTGGTTGCGACCATAGCCGACGAACTTGCCAGGGGCGAGGCAGAAGAAGTTGCAGCCGCTGTGCCATTGTTCGCGTTGTGGATAGTAGGTGCTGCTTGAACCTCCGCAGAAAATCGGATCGACAAGAATGCCGAGGTTGTTTAGGGCCAAGACGAGGTTGCGTTCTTCCTTGCCAACGGCATTGGCACCGTCGATAGTGATGTGGAAGGTCTTGAATCGATCGTTCATGATAACGGGCTCATACACCATACAGGCGTTCACGTCAAGCATGGTAAAGACCATATCGAGATGGATGAACGATTCCGGCATCATGGGCAGCTCCTGGAACAAAAGGTGCTTGACGCCGGGACGGGTCTTCAGATGTTCCACCAGCGACTCCACGCCGTGCATGTTGGTTCGGGCGCCGAGACCGCAGACGATGACGTCGTCGCGGACGATCTGCACGTCGCCGCCTTCCACGGTGCCGATGTTGTTCGAGGCATATTGGATGGCCGGGTTGACCACTTGTACGTCGAACATGGGGTGGCAGTTGTATATGGCTTCCAGGATGATGCACTCGCGGGAACGTACCTTGCTGGCCATGTTGCTGATCATGATGTTGTCGAACATGGTGAAGGAAGCGTCGCGCATGAAGAACAGGTTGGCGAGAGGCTGCAGAGAAAACGGCTTCTCATCGATATAGGATATATCCTTGATCTTGACGCCTTCCACCAGCTGGTTAGCAAGCGACTTGGCTTCTATGGTCTTCAGATAAGGTGCAATATATGTGGCGTTTTCGGCTTTGCAGATCTTGTCAATGAGGTTCGACTTTATCCTTTCATCCATGAGGATGTCGGCAAGAAGGTCGTTCACCTCGTGGACCTGAGCGACTTTTTGAAGGACTTTTTTAAAATAGCCATACTCTTTTTGCGCCACTTGCATGTTCAAAATATCGCTAAACAGAAATTCGTGGGCGTTCTCAGGCGTCATGTTTTCGATTTCCGGGCCTGGGGTGTGCAATAATACGTGTTGTAGCTTTCCGATCTCGGAATTCACACACACGTTGATTCGGGTTGAATCCATAAAATCAAATTTCGTGAAACATTGAAAGTCAGAATTGTTATCTCCGACTAAATAGGTTGCAAAGATAGTGCTTTTTGCCGAATTGACAAAGAAAAAAGAAAAAAAGCGACCTTAATCGTATAATTCGATGAATTCGTAAGTGTTTCCTGTGGAATCGAGGAATTTGATGAAGTCTTCGTTGCGAATGACGATGGTGGCGGTGTTGTCGTTGGGATGGAAACTCAAAAAGGGTGCGTCGGCAAGGTTTTTGTCGATGAAGAGATGTACGTGATGGGTCTCGTCGTTGATGAGTCCGAAAGGGGAGACACTGCCAGGGAGCAGCCCGAGGTATTTTTCCATTCTGGCTTCGGAGGCAAAACTCAGCTTGCCTTGATGCAGACGGTGCTCCAGATCGTGGATGTCCATCTGATGGCTGCACTCGAAGATGACGAGATAGTGCTGGTTTCCCTTGTGGTTTCTGAAAAACAGGTTCTTGCAATGGGTGGAGTCGAACTGCTTCCAGTAACGGATGGCTTCCTCGATGGTTGGGATGGGCGGATGGAAATAGATGTCGAATGTAATGCCAAGGCCTTTCAAAGTGTCGACGACTTTCTGCTGACGCTCGCTCAAAGGATGTGTGATTTCGGTAGATTTCATGTGCTTAAAAATGTCTGCAAATGTACAAATTTTGTACTTTTGCGGCTCATTTTCGGCATCGATGAATAAGTTTCGTGATTATATCCTCCCCGTAGCCCTGCTATTAGGATTCGTTTTTCATGGATTCTGCGCTACCATAAAATGGTTGGTGCCTTATCTCATCTTTGCCATCCTGTTGCTGAATTTCGTGGCAGTGGATATGAAGAAACTAAAGGTGACGATGCTGGACGTCTGGCTGATGCTGTTTCAGATCGTGGTGAGCGTCGGGAGTTATCTTATCCTTCATGCGTTGAATGTCAACGAAATCGTAGCACAAGGCATATTGGCGGGTATCATCTGTCCGGTTGCGGCTTCAGTAGTGGTCATCTCCTGTATCTTGGGCGCCAACCGTGAGACGGTGACGACATATACCATCATCGGCAACTTGATGGCGGCCGTGATGGTGCCGCTCATCTTCTCTTTTGTTGGCGAGAACCGTGACCTGCCTTTTTTACAATCCTTTCTGATGATATTAAAGAAGATAGGCGTAGTCATAGGCTTGCCTTTCTTCGTGGCGCTGTTTTTCTATCATGTTGCGCCTAAGGTCAGCACGACACTGAGCCGTTTCAAGGGCTATACCTTCTATATGTGGGCTATCGCTCTGTTTATCAACTTAGGGCAGACCATAGATTTTGTCTTCTTGAATGGCGAAGGCAACGTGAGTTCCATCATCATTTTGGCAGTAGCCTCGCTGGTGTTCTGCGCCATCCAGTTCGGCTTTGGCAAGTGGCTGGGCGGAAAATACGGCGACCGTATTGCAGGTGGTCAGCTGTTGGGACAGAAAAACACCTCTATCGGCATCTGGATCGCCAACACCTATCTCACGCCGCTGTCGTCCGTTTATATGGCGTGCTACTCCATCTGGCAGAACCTGTTTAACAGCTGGCAGCTGTGGCGTCATGACAAGAAGACCGTGGCGGCTAAATAACGCAAAAGACCATGACCGCAAACATCTCTAGCGGATGCCTTCGGCATTCTTATTATTGCCAATTATTGGTAATTGTTGTTTTCTCCTGACGCCTGACAGCTCTAGGTCATTTCATCTTTTCTGCCAAAGCTTTTCCCGTATAGGATTCCTTGCATTTGACAAGGTCTTCAGGCGTGCCTTCGAAGATGATGTTGCCACCTTCGTTTCCGCCTTCAGGGCCCAGGTCGATGACCCAGTCGGCACACTTGATGACGTCCATGTTGTGCTCGATGACGATGACGCTATGGCCGTTGTCGATCAAGGCATTGAAGGATTGCAGCAGCTTGTTGATATCGTGGAAATGAAGGCCAGTCGTCGGCTCATCGAAGATAAACAGGGTAGGCTGTTCCGCTTGTCCTTTTACCAGGAATGACGCCAGTTTCACACGTTGTGCTTCGCCTCCAGAGAGCGAGCTGGACGACTGACCGAGTTTGAGGTAGCCTAGTCCGACTTCTTTTAAAGGAGTCAGCCGGTTGATGATTCTGCCGACGGTGGAAGAGTTGTTTTCGCTTGAATTTGTGAAGAAGTCGATGGCTTCGTCCACACTCATGCCGAGGATATCGGCGATGTGTTTGCCGTCGTATTTGATGTCGAGGACCTCTTCCTTGAAGCGGGTGCCATGGCAGGCCTCGCACGGAAGATAGACATCTGCCATGAACTGCATCTCTATCTTCGTTATGCCTTCGCCTTCACATTCCTCACAACGGCCACCTGGAACGTTGAAAGAGAAGAAAGCTGGTTTGATGCCACGCATTTTGGCGAGCTTCTGGTCTGCGTAGAGTTGACGGATCTCGTCATAGACCTTCAGGTATGTGGCAGGATTGGAACGGGTTGATTTGCCGATGGGGTTTTGATCGACGAACTGCACGGACTGGATGAGGCTGAGGTCGCCTTCGAGGGCACCATAGCTGCCGCATTTCTCTGTGGCTTCGCCGAAATAGCGACACAAGGCAGGGTAGAGGATGTCCTTTACCAAAGTGGATTTGCCCGAACCGCTGACACCGGTGATGACGGTCATCAGATTCAGCGGAAACCGTGCCGTGATGCCTTTTAGGTTATGCTGTGTGGCGCCTTTGATGATGATGGCGTTGCTGGAGCGACGGCGTTGTGCAGGCACTGGTATCTTCATCTTGCCCGTCATATATTGAGCTGTGAGACTCTCTTCACATCGTGTCAGTTCGTTAATAGTGCCTTGGAAGACAAGTTCACCGCCATATATACCCGCTTTCGGACCGATATCGATAATCTGGTCAGCACTGCGGATGATCTCTTCATCATGTTCGACCACGATGACCGAGTTGCCGATATCACGAAGCCTTTTCAATACGGTGATGAGACGTTCCGTATCGCGTGAATGCAGCCCGATGCTGGGCTCGTCGAGGATATAAGTGGAGCCTACCAGGCTGGAGCCAAGCGAAGTGGCCAGGTTAATGCGTTGCGATTCGCCTCCGGAGAGAGTGTTGGAGAGCCTGTTTAACGTAAGGTATCCTAAACCCACGTCGAGCAAAAACTGCAGACGGCTGGTGATCTCGACCATCAGTCGGGAGGAGATCTTCTTTTCGTTGGCGTCGAGTTTCAATCCGTCGAAGAAAGTCCTCAAATCGTCTAACGGCATCATGACCAGTTCGCTGATGTTTTTGCCGCCTATCTTCACGTATTGCGCTTCTTTCCTTAGTCTCGTTCCATGGCATTCGGGACACACCGTCTTGCCACGGTAACGGGAAAGCATGACACGGTACTGAATCTTGTACGACTGACTCTCGACGAAATCAAAGAACGCGTAGATGCCTGGAAAATAGGCGTTTCCTTTCCAAAGGGATTCTTTTTGCTCATCGCTAAGCTGATAATAAGGCTTGTGTATCGGGAAATCGAATTTTGCTGCCACACGGATGAGGGCGTCTTTCCATTCGCTCATCTTCTCGCCACGCCAACAGGCAACGGCATTTTCATAGATGGACAGGGATTTGTTCGGGACGACCAGATCGGGGTCTATACCGATGACATTGCCAAAGCCTTGGCAGGTGGGACAGGCGCCATAAGGGTTGTTGAAAGCAAAGAGATTGGTGGTAGGCTGCTCGAAGGTCATTCCGTCCGCCTCAAAACGGGAAGAAAACTCGCTGCTGTGTTTGTTGCCGTCTTTTTCGGTGACGACGAGGCAGGTCTCCTTGCCTTCGTAGAAAGCGGTCTGCACGGAGTCGGATAGTCTGCCGATCTCATCTCTAATGTTTTCGTTGACCTTAGTGCGGTCAATCATCAGCTTGATGTTCTTGGGACTTGTTTTCTTCTTGGCGTCGAGAAAGTCCTCGATTTTGACAGTCTCTCCGTTGAAGAGGATACGGTAGAACCCTTGTTGCATTAGGATGTTCAGATGCTCTTCGAGGCTGCGTCCTTCGGGAAGTACAATCGGAGATGCGATATAGGCGGTAGTGCCTTCTTCAAGGCCAAGGATATAGTTGACCACATCCATGACCTGGTGTTTCTTGACGAGTTTGCCAGAGATGGGAGAATAGGTCTTCCCAATGCGCGCGTACAGCAGTTTCAGGTATTCGTAGATTTCGGTGCTTGTGCCAACGGTGGAACGCGGGTTGTGCGAAGTCACCTTCTGCTCTATGGCAATGGTAGGTGAGAGGCCTGTGATGTTTTCCACATCGGGTTTGTTCAGCTTGCCCATAAACTGACGTGCATATGAACTCAGGCTTTCTACATAGCGCCTTTGACCTTCAGCATAAAGCGTGTCGAATGCCAGTGACGACTTGCCCGAACCGGAAAGGCCAGTGAACACAACCAGTTGGTTTTTGGGTATTTTTACGCTTAAGTCCTTAAGGTTGTTCACCTTGGCGTGCCGAATGTCTATATATGAGGTCTCTTTTGCTTTCAAAATGATAATTTTGGCTTGCAAAAGTACGCTTTTGCCCCCGAAAATGGACTTTTTTTGCAAAAAAATAAGAAAAACGCTTGACTGAAATAAAAATTGCATTATATTTGCAGCAAATTTATTGCTAACTAAAAGATACGCTATCGAGAGATTTCTACCCTTATGAATCGGCACCAGTTGCCATAAAAATAGGGGCTTATGTCCGAAATACAAAGAAGCGATAAGGAACTTGTCGAGAACTACCGCAACGGAGATCTCGCCAGTTTTGAAATTTTAGTCAGCCGTTACCAGGCTCAAGTTTATTCTTACATTATGACGCTTGTGAAAGACAAGCAGTTGGCTGATGATGTCTTTCAGGATACCTTTGTGAAGATCATCCGCACCATCAAGGCAGGCGTCTATAAGGATGAAGGCAAGTTCTTGCAGTTTGCCATGCGTATCTCGCACAATCTTGTCATCGATTATTACCGCAAGTCGAACCGTATTCCCACCGTCGAGTCGGCAGTGGAGGACTACAATTATATCGACAATGCACCTATTACAGATCCTTCTGTGGAGCAGAGCATGATCATGGATCAGGTGCATAGCGACTTGCACAAGATGATCGAATATCTTCCGATCGAACAGCGCGAGGTGTTGCGTATGCGAATCTATGATGACTTGAGTTTCAAGGAGATAGCCGACTTGACGAATGTGAGCATCAACACGGCTCTGGGCCGTATGCGCTATGCCCTCATCAACCTGCGTAAGATGATGGTGGCCAACCACGTCTCGTTGACCTATTGATTCTCAAAAAAAATATCATCTTCATATAATATTCCGCAGAGGGTTGCGTTTAAAAGGCATGAATAACTTAAAAAGTGCCTATGATAAAAGACTCTACCCTAAATGCCGAACAGCTGTTCGACGAATCTTTTGTGAAGGAAATCAGAGATGCTTTCCGCTTCGAAACACAAACCCCTAGCAGCAAAGTGCTGCGGTTCATCAGAGACTTCGCTGCTGCCTACGATGCAGTCGATACCCGAATGATGGGCGTTGCAGAAGTGATGAACAACTAATTATCAACCCATTAAATATGAAGCCGCCGGAATCTCCGGCGGCTTTCTTTTTTTATTCTATCTGATATTTGTAAATACACCTTAATTATTTAGAGAAATGGTTTGGAAAGCTAGAAAAATCACTATATTTGCAATCTTAATCTTTTTAGAAATACTAATAAATTACAAATTGTAACATATTATGAATAAGCAGATTACATTAGAACAGGCCGTCGAGAAGGTTCATGACGGCATGACCATTATGATCGGTGGTTTCCTTGGCGTGGGAAGCCCTGTGCAAATCATTGACGCTATTGTGGCCAAAGGCGTGAAAGACCTTACCATCATTGCCAACGATACGGCTTACGATGAAGTGGCCCATGGCAAACTGGTGAGCAACCATCAGGTGAAGAGAGCCATCGTTTCGCACACCGGTACCAATAAGCAGACTGCCATTCAGAAGAATGAGGGCACCCTCATTGTGGAATACGTTCCTCAAGGCACGCTCGCAGAACGTATCCGCGCCTACGGCGCTGGCCTCGGTGGCGTGCTGACTCCTACGGGTCTGGGCACCATCATGGCCGACGGCAAGGAAATCATCAAGGTGGACGGCAAAGAGTATTTGCTGGAGAAGCCCCTCAAGGCCGACATTGCTTTCCTCCGTGCCAATATCGTCGATGAATTCGGCAATATGGTCTTCCTTGGCACTACCAACAACTTCAACCCGCTGATGGCTACCGCTGCCGACTACGTCGTGGTCGAGGCTGAAAAGCTCGTCAAGGTGGGCGAAATCAAGCCCGAATGCGTCCATGCCTCCGGTATCTATGTTGACGGTATTTACGTAGAGAAATAACTGAACAACTGAATAATTGAACAACTGATCATGGAATACAGAACAAAGATTAGATTGCGCATGAGCGCAAAGGATGCCCACTACGGTGGCAATTTGGTTGACGGCGCCCACATGGTTCACCTCTTCGGTGACGTGGCTACCGAACTTTTGATTATGCGCGACGGCGACGAAGGCCTCTTCTGCGCATACGACATGATTGAATTCAAGGCCCCTGTCTATGCTGGCGACTTCA
>CAMJQC010000018.1 GCA_946407975.1 uncultured Bacteroidales bacterium | reverse complement strand
CGGCGTTGGCGTAGTGGGCCAGCTTCTCGTGGTCGTGGAAACGGTATTTCTCGGCAGGCAGACCCAAGGAGAGGTGCCAAGCGAGGCGCTCCTGCTTCCAGTGTTGGAACCATTCAAGCTCCGTGCCAGGACGGACGAAGAACTGCATCTCCATCTGCTCGAATTCGCGCATGCGGAAGATGAACTGACGCGCCACAATCTCGTTGCGGAAGGCTTTGCCGGTCTGGGCGATGCCGAACGGAATCTTCATGCGGCCTGTCTTCTGCACATTGAGGTAGTTGACGAAGATGCCTTGTGCCGTCTCGGGACGCAGATAGATGGTATCGGAGCCATCGGCCACGCTGCCCATCTTGGTGGCAAACATCAGGTTAAACTGACGCACGTCGGTCCAGTTGCGGGTGCCGCTGATGGGGCAAACGATTTCGAGGTCGAGGATGAGCTGCTTGATGGCGTCGAGGTCATTCTTCTCCATGGCACCATATAGGCGGTGGCTGATTTCCTCAATCTTGGCCTTGTGTTCGAGGACGCGTGGGTTGGTGGTCACAAACTGTTCCTCGTTGAAGGCGTCGCCGAAGCGCTTCCTGGCTTTCTCGACTTCCTTGTTGATCTTTTCCTCAATCTTAGCCATATAGTCTTCTACCAGCACGTCGGCGCGATAGCGTTTCTTGCTGTCTTTGTTGTCGATGAGCGGGTCGTTGAAGGCGTCAACGTGGCCTGAGGCTTTCCATGTGGTGGGGTGCATGAAGATGGCGGCGTCGATGCCAACGATGTTTTCATGCATCTGCACCATGGCTTTCCACCAATATTCGCGGATGTTTTTCTTCAGCTCCACGCCGTTCTGACCATAGTCATAGACAGCCGACAGTCCGTCATAAATTTCGCTCGACTGGAAGATGAAACCGTATTCTTTCGCATGAGCGGTTATCTTTTTAAAGAATTCGTCTTGATTCATAGGTTTGTAATTATTTGGCGCAAAAATAAGGTTTTTTGCTTAACGGATGACAATAAAAATGTGGAGATTAATACGTAACGCCGTGCCTATTTCTGTCCGTGTTTCTTCAGGAACGCCACCGAGTCGCCCCAAGCGTTGTAAAGCACCTTGTGGTTGATGCTTTGCATACGGATGTCGAGGCAGGTGTAGCACTGGTCGGGCTTGTCGCTTACGCAGGCCTTGTCGGGATAGATGAGGTAGTCCTCGCGGTATTCATTCGGCGTGAGGTTGGGCATGATGACGTTGGCGCCCACGGCGATGGCCTTCTCGCGGCCCAGCGGGTCGATGGTCTGGTTGGCGGTGGCGGCCACCATGTTGATTTCGGGCATCATGAGGCGCAAGATGGCGATCATCTTTAGCGTGAGGTCCATGCGCTCCTTGACCGATGGTATTTGGTCTGCATACTGATAGAGGGGCGTGTCAGGGTGAGGAATGAAAGGCCCCATGCCGACCATAGCGATGTCTTTTGAACGGAAGAATAGGAGGTCGTCGGCCAAGTCGTCCAGCGTCTGGAACGGCAAGCCGACCATGACGCCGGTGCCCGTCTGGTAGCCAAGCTTGATCAAGATGTCGATGCAACTGAGACGCTGCTTGAAGTCGTGACGCTCGTCGTGAGGATGGATCTTGTAATACAAGGCCTCGTTCGACGCCTCGATGCGCAACAGATAACGGTGTGCGCCCGCCTCGAACCACTCGCGGTAGGTGTCTTCGCTCTGCTCGCCCAGAGAGAGGGTGATGCCCAAGGCGCCGTCGCCGATCTTTTTGATTTCCTTGACGAGATAGGTGATTTTCCGGGTGAAGTCTGGGTCGAAGCGCTCGCCGCTCTGCAAGGCCACGGAGCCATAGCCCAGCTTATAGGCCAGTTCGGCGCATTCCAGTACCTCTTCGTCGCTGATGGTATAACGCTCGACCTTGGTGTTCTTGCTCCTCACGCCGCAGTAAAGGCATGACTTAGTGCAGATGTTGCTGTATTCAATCAGGCCACGGAGGTGGACATAGTTATCCAAGTGCTTCAGCTTGACCTGCAGGGACTTGGCGAAAAGCTTCTTCTTGTTGTCGCCTTCGGCCGCCAGCAGCATTAGGATATCTTGCTTTTCAAGATGCTCTTTTTCAAGGATTTTTTCAATGTCCATCGTAGGATTCTTTCGAGTGCAAAAATAGACCTTTTCGTTTCATGGAATTGTCACACATGTTACATTTATCGAAAAAAAAGGGGACGGTTTTGACAAAAAGAAAAACGGGCCATGCGACCCGTTTTTTTTTGATATCGTTTTTGCTGTTCTCTTAGATGATCAGCATGGCGTCGCCATAGGTGAAGAAATGGTATTTCTCGGCGACGGCTTCCTTGTAAGCCTTCATCAGCAGGTCGTAACCGCAGAAGGCGGCCACTTCCATCATCATAGGTGACTTGGGCAGGTGGAAGTTGGTGATCATAGCGTTGGCCACGGTGAAGTTATAAGGCGGGAAGATGAACTTGTTGGTCCAGCCTTTGAAGGGCTTCACCTTGCTTGAGATGGTGACGGCGGTCTCCAAAGCCTTCATGGAGGTGGTGCCGACGGCAAAGACCGTGTTGTGGCGCTGGTTGGCCTCGTTGACGAGGTCACAGCATTCCTGGGTGATCTCCATCTCTTCGGAATCTGGCTTGTGCTTGGTGAGGTCTTCCACTTCGATGTCGCGGAAGTTGCCGATGCCGGGATGCAGGGTGAGTTCAGCGAAGGAAGCACCGATGATCTCGAGACGTTTCATCAATATCTTGCTGAAGTGCATGCCTGCCGTAGGAGCCGAGACGGCGCCTTCGACTTTGGCATAGATGGTCTGGAAGTTGTCGGCGTCTTCGGGCATTTCGTCACGCTTGATTTCCTTGGGCAGCGGGGTGTGACCGAGACCGAAGAGGGTCTTCTTAAACTCGTCGTAGGTGCCGTCGAAGAGGAAACGCAGCGTACGGCCACGTGAGGTGGTGTTGTCGATGACTTCGGCCACCAGTTCGTCACCTTCGCCGAAATAGAGTTTGTTGCCGATACGGATTTTACGGGCCGGATCGACGAGGACGTCCCATAGACGGCTTTCGTGGTTGAGTTCGCGGAGTAGCAGCACTTCAATCTTAGCGCCTGTCTTTTCCTTTTCGCCGTTCAGTTTGGCAGGAAACACCTTGGTGTTGTTGATGACGAAGACATCGCCATCTTTCACATAGTCCACCAGGTCGGTGAACACGCGGTGCTCAATTTTTCCTGTCCGACGGTCCACCACCATCAACCGGGCTTCGTCACGGTTCGCTGGCGGGTAAAGGGCAATGAGGTCGCTGGGAAGATTGAATTTGAATTGGGATAGTTTCATGGTTATATGATTGTATATGTGTCTTGGCTGAAGCGAAGAGGCGCAAAGATACATCAAGAAGGAAGGTTTGTCAAGTTTTTTTCTTAACCTACTGATTTCCAGTATTGTTTTTGGCTTTCTCTTCCTGTTCCTGTTCGCGTCTGCGCTTTTCTTTAAAGGCGTCGCCGGTGTCGATGATATGTTGCTTGAGGTCGTCGAGACTCCAGGCGTCTTCAACCTTGAAATCGCCGATGCGGGTGCGTCGCAGGGTTTTGAGGCAGGCGCCGTTGCCGAGGGCTTTGCCAAAGTCGTTGGCAAGGCTTCGGATGTAGGTGCCTTTGCTGCAGGTGACCTCGAAGTCGAGTTCGGGGAAACGGTCGAGATGCAGCTGGAAGTCGTCGATGCGGACGTCGCGGGCTTTCAGTTCTATCTCCTCGTCGGAACGGGCGTAGTCGAAGGCGCGTTTGCCTTTGATCTTGATGGCGGAGTATTTGGGAGGGTATTGCTTGATGTCGCCTATGAAGAGCTGTCGTGCCTTGTCGATTTGTTCGGCGGTGATGCCGTCGGTAGGATAGAAGGCGTCGGGTTCGCTCTCTAAATCGAAGGTGGGGGTGGTCTGTCCGAGGAGGATGGTGCCGGTATAGCTCTTCACCTGCGCTTGGAAGGTATCGATCTGCTTGGTCATCTTGCCCGTGCAGAGGATGAGCAGTCCGGTAGCCAGTGGGTCGAGGGTGCCGGCATGGCCTACTTTTAGCTTACGGATGCCATAGCAGCGGTTGACGAGGGAACGGATGAAGTTGACCGTGTCGAACGAGGTCCAGTCGGTGGGCTTGTCGATGAGGATGACCTCGCCGTCTTCGAAGTTGAACATTTAGAGGAAATATGGTAAGACAATAGCGAGCAGACCCACGATGGCACAATACACGGCGAACCAGATGAGCTTGCCTTTCTTCACGATGTTGATCATCCATTTGCAGGCCAGACAACCGGTGAGGAAAGCCGCCGCAAAACCGATGAGGGCGGTGCCAGCGGAGATGCCGTTCATGGCCGTGCTGAAGCCGGCCTCAGCGATGTCTTTTACATCGAGCAAGGCCTCGCCGATGATGGGCGGGATGACCATAAGGAAAGAGAACTGCGCAAGCTTTTCTTTCTTGTTGCCAAGGAGTAGTCCGGTAGCGATGGTAGAACCTGAACGCGAGAGTCCGGGCAAGGTGGCCACGGCCTGTGCGATACCGATGACAAAGGCATGCCACGGCGAGATGCGGCTGCGCTGACGCGGCTTGGCGAAATGTGAGAAAGCCAAAAGTGAAGCGGTCACCAGCAGCATGAGGCCCACCACAAGCAGCCCTGAACCGAATACGGATTCAATCTTGTCCTTGAAGAAGAAACCCACGATGGCGACAGGAATCATCGAGATGAGGATGTTGATGGCGAACTGCGTGCCTTCGTTGAGGTCGCGGTACGAACGCCACGACTGTCTGGCGAACAGGTCTTTGAAGATCCACACGATCTCTTTCCACAATATCACGATGGTGCTGAGCACGGTGGCCACATGGAGCAAGACGGTGAAGGTCAGGCTTTCTTCACCCGAGAGTCCGAAGAAATGAGACAGAATGGCCAGATGACCGCTGCTGCTGACAGGGAGAAACTCCGTCAGGCCTTGCAGGATGCCGAGCAATAGGGCTTTAAGTGCGCTCATGGTCTATGCTGTTGATGGTGGTTATTCCTTAGGTTCGTTTTTCGGTTTTCTCCGCATGATGGCGATGATTTCGATGACGAAACCGAGCAAGACAAGGATGGGAGCCAAGGTGATGTGCTGGAAGTCGAACATCTTCTCGTTGAAGACGTCGGGGTCGGAGGAGCCGCCTCCAATCATCAGGATGAACCCTAAGGCGATGACGGCGATGCCGATGAGCACCAGGATGTAGTTTTGTCTGCCGAAAGGCATGACATTTTGATTGTCATCACCTTCTGTGGCTTTCTTTATGTCTTTTTTGCCAATTTCTTTAGCCATAATTCAATTTTTTTGCAAAAATAGGGTTTTTATGCGTATAGTTTGTCGATGTCGGCGTTAAGGTATTTCCGCAGAGCGGACCGTGTGCTGAGCGCGGCTAGGATGATGCCCAGGATGATCAGTCCGACATAGATGCAGATAGAGGTTTTCGTATCCTGCACCAAAGCCAGCTCTGGCAAGCGACGGGTGAGGCCGAACATGATGAAAAACAGGAGCAGGTCGGCGATAAGGGCACCGAAAAAGCCCTGCGTGACGCCCGTCTTGACGAAAGGACGGCGGATGAAACTCTCGGTGGCGCCAACGAGCTGCATGCTGCGGACCAAAAAGCGCTTGGCATAGATGGAGAGGCGTATCGTATTGCGGATCAGCGTGATGGAGATGAAGAGTAGGATGGCGCTGGCGATGAGTAGGCCGATGCCGATGCGTCTCACATTCTGGTTGATAAGCTGTACCAAGGACTTCTGATAATATACTTCCTTGATGTCGGAGTTTTCGAGCAACCGTGATTCGATGGCCTCCAGACTGTCGTTGTTGGCATAAGCCGCATTGAAACGCACATCGATGGAAGGAAGTAAAGGATTCTCTTCATTGCCGAGCCATTTCAGGAAGTCTTCGCCAAGGTCTTCGCTCAGCCGTTTGATAGCCTCTTCCTTAGTGACGTATTCTGTCGATTTCACGGCAGGCATAGCGTCGAGTTCCTTCTGCAGGCGCAGGATGTTGGCTTCTTTGACATTGCTGTTCATCACCACCTCGAAACCGATGTTCTCCTTGATGTGGTTCGACAGTTTCTTGGCATGCATCATAAGCATGGCAAACAAGCCAAGGAGCAGCAAGACGAGGGTGATGCTGATCAGCGACATGGCATAAGAACCGGCCACACGGCGTTGGTTGGTGTTTTTGTCTGACATTGTTTCGATTAAAGAGTGACCCTTGTTTTAAAGCGCAAAAATAGGTGAAATATTTCAAATTCCTATTCTCTTCGTTCAAAATAACATGGTTGAAAAAAAGCATTTTTCTCAAAGTGTGAGGTGAATGAGGCATTTTTACTTACCTTTGTGCTTTCAATAAAGACATACTGCCATGCAAGTGCTGAAATCGAATATCAAGACGGACTCCGAAGAGTTCAAGCAGAACGAGAAGAATTTCCTCACCCTGATGGCGCAATATCGCGAGGCAATGGCTGAGGCCATGCGAGGTGGTGGCGAAGCAGCGGTGGCCAAGCATAAGAAGCGCAATAAGCTGCTGGCCCGTGAGCGTATCGACCTGCTTATTGACCCGAACACGCCATTTCTGGAGCTCTCGCCGATGGCGGCTTATGGCACTTACAACAACGATTTTCCGTCGGCAGGTATCATCACGGGCATTGGGGTCATCCAAGGCCGTGAGGCTGTCATCGTGGCCAATGACGCCACAGTGAAGGGCGGTACCTATATGCAATATACTGTCAAGAAACACCTCCGGGCGCAAGAGATTGCCATGGAGAACCACCTGCCGTGCGTCTATATGGTGGACAGCGGCGGCGCTTTCCTTCCGGAACAGGATACAGTCTTTCCCGACCGTGACCATTTTGGGCGGTTTTTCTACAATCAGGCCCGCATGTCGGCCATGGGCATTCCGCAGATTGCCATCGTAATGGGCATGTGCACGGCAGGTGGCGCCTATGTGCCTGCCATGAGTGACGAGACCATCATCGTGCGTAACCAAGGCACCATCTATCTGGGCGGTCCGCCTCTCGTGAAGGCCGCGACGGGCGAGGTGGTGACGGCCGAGGACCTGGGTGGAGCAGAGATGCACACTTCTATCTCGGGTGTCGCAGACCATCTGGCTGAGAACGACCAGCATGCCTTGCAGATCTGCCGCAATATCTTCAAGACTCTGGAGAAGTCGCATCGTCAGAAACTGGACATGCTGCCTGTCGAAGCCCCGCTTTACGACCCGAAGGAGCTTTATGGACTCGCTCCCATCGATTTCCATAAGCTCATCGATCCACGCGAAATCATCATGCGCATCGTCGATGGTAGCCGTTTCCAGGAGTTCAAGGCGCGTTATGCCACCACCATCGTGTGCGGCTTCGCCCATATCATGGGCTTCCCGGTAGGCATCATCGCCAACTACGGCGTGCTGTTCTCTGAATCCGCCTTGAAAGCCACCCACTTCATCGAGCTGTGCTGCCAACGCAACATCCCCTTGGTGTTTTTGCAGAACATCACCGGTTTCATGGTCGGCAAGCAGTACGAGCAGGGCGGCATCGCCAAGGACGGCGCCAAGATGGTGCATGCTGTCTCCAACGCCAACGTGCCTAAGTTTACCGTCATCTTCGGAGGCTCGTTCGGTGCCGGCAACTATGGCATGGCGGGTCGGGCCTATAGTCCACGACTGCTGTTCATGTGGCCCAATGCCAAGATTTCGGTCATGGGTGGAGAACAGGCCGCCAATGTGCTGGCTACTGTCAAGGAAGACCAATACAAGTACAGAGGTCTTGAGATACCGACGGATGAGATTGCCAAACTAAAGAAAGAGATTTTGGCCAAATACGACTACGAAGGTTCTGCTTTCTACAGCACGGCCCGTCTCTGGGACGACGGCATCATCGACCCTGTCGACACGCGAAACGTTTTGGCCTTAGGTATCGCAGCCTCGCTGAACAAGCCTTTCCCGCAACAGCAGTTCGGGGTGTTCAGGATGTAATGTCTGGTGCGTATAAAATGTGTAGAGACGGTGCATGCACTGTCTCTACATTTTTTATATAATAAACTGATTATCAAAATCAATCGTCATCGTCCAGATTCTCGATGGTCCTGGCAATCTTTTCAATGTTCAGGCTGCGGGCTGAGGCATCGATAATATCCTTGTAGATACCGCCTTTCTTGTAGATTTCATCGGGGTCGCCCGACTCTTCCACATGACCTGTCTGGAGGGCGTAGATGTAATCGGCGTCGATGATCTGCGAGATGCTGTGGGAGATGATGATGACAGTACGGTCTTTCTTGATGGCGTCGATGCTGTTCTTGATCTGCTCAGTGGCGATGGCGTCGAGGCTGGCCGTGGGCTCGTCGAGAAAGATGATAGGTGGGTTCTTGAGGAACATACGGGCGATGGCGATGCGCTGCTGCTGTCCGCCAGAGAGGTCAGAGGCCTTGTTCTCGAACTGCTTCGGCAGCTGCATGATCTGGTCGTAGATGTACGATTTCTTGGCGGCTTCCACCACTTCTTCGTGGGAAGCCTTGGGGTTGCCATAGAGGATGTTCTCCTCGATGGTGCCGTCGAAGATATGGTTCTTCTGCAGCACAAGGCCGATGTTCTCGCGGAGGTACTGGGTGTCGTATTCGCGCAAGTCGATGCCGTCGAGGGTGATGATGCCTTTTTGCGGCTCGTAGAACTTGTCGAGCAGGTTGACGATGGTACTCTTGCCCGCGCCCGAGAGACCCACTAGTGCGGTGATCTTGTTGGGTTCGATTTTCATGTCCACGTCGAAGAGCGCCTGGTTGCCGTTGGGATAGGTGAAGTCCACATCCCTGAGTTCGAACAAGCCGTGGATCTTTTCAGGACGATAGCTGCCCGAAGGCTCGACCTCTTCCTCGGAGTTGAGGATGCCGAAGAAGCCTTCGGCGTAGATCAAGGCGTCGTTCACGTCGTCGAAGATGCGCTGCAGTTGCGTGATGGGTGCGATGACATTGCTGAACAGCATGACGTGGTACATGATCTTACCGATGGTCATGCCGGGATAGCCTTTCAGGACCAGATAAGCCGTCAGGATGATGACGAGCACGGTGCCGACCTGTTTCACGAAGCTCTTGATGCCGTTGTAATAGAAGGCGACTTTTCTCGTTTTCATCTGGTTTTCAGTTACTTGATTCTGAATATCCAGTTGCTTCTGACCCTCGATCTGTTCGCGGTTGAAGCTCTTGATGACGTTGATGGAGTCGATGATGTTCTTGATGCCTTGGCTCTTGGTCTCGATATGGGAACGCATCTCGCGGCGCCATCCTTTGAGCCGTTTCGCCTGGCGGTAGGTGATCCAGAAATAGACGGGCACGATGGCAAGGGCGACGAGACCCACATACACGTTGGCGGCAAACATCAGGATCAAGGCCAGGATGGCGCTGGTGAATAGCGGCAATAAGTCGATGAAGAAGTTCTGCACCGTGCGCGAGAGGCTGCTCACGCCTTGGTCGATACGTGCCTGAAGCTTGCCCGTGGCGTTGTCGCTTTGCGAAAAATAAGCCATGCGGAAGGTCAACACCTTTTCGATGACGCTCTGCGAGAGGTCACGGCTGACGAAGATGCGCATCCGTTCGCCAAAGAAGTTCTGGGCAAAGGTGATGACGGCCGAAAGGATTTCCTTGCCGAGCAGCACGATGGAGATGATGGTGATGATACGGATGGCCTCTGCGCCCCAGTCGACGCCTTTGGTGATGAGTCCGTTGATCTTGTCAACCGTCCAGTCGAGAACGATAGCGTTGACCTGCGCCATGAAAGAGCCGATGAGCGTCAGCACGAGGGTGAGGAAGACGAGCCATTTGTAAGGCTTTACGAAAGGACGGATGTTTTTGAAGAGTTGAAATAGATTCATATAGGATAGCGTTGTTTAATCGTTGAAATATTGTTGAGGTCTTGTTGAAAAAACATGCATCTGGCAGTGGCGACAGTCGAACTCGAGTCGGAAGGTGCCTTTGTCGTTTTGCAGGAAGAGCGGTTCGGCTTTCTTTCCGGTTTCTTTACTGCAAAGCCCGTTGGCATAGCGGATGCAGTGTTTTGCCGTCATCAGTTTGAGGTCGGGCTCCTTTGACAAGGATTTCTCCAAGGCGTCCTCAACCGTGGTGACGCCGTGCTGACGGTAGAAATCGGCGGCCAAGGCGTTGGTGACGTTGCCGAGGAAGGACAGTTCCGACTCAGGATAGGGTTCGTCTGTAGAGACGCGATTTATCGCGTCTCCAATTAATCCCCGATTATCCTGATGGTTTTCAATCAGTTGATTTGTCAGTTTCTCTGCCAAATCCCGTTTCATCTCACCGATAACGCTGGCAGGAATGAGATAGGGCTGATCGAAAATCAGGTCCAGCTTGGTGGGAAGGAAAGGCGTGTCGCCCCATTGCAAGGCCTTTTTGCGGATGTTGTCGATGGCCTTTTCAGGGTTGTTGGCGGGGATTTTCACCACGGCGGCATTGGTAGAGACGGTGTGTACGCTATCTACACCGACCAAGGTGGCTGAGAACTCATATCCGTCATCGGTATCCGACAGCTGTAAGGCGATGTCGATTTTTCTATTTCCTGTTGAGGCATCCACCTGTTTTTGCCATTCTATGTCGTAATTGCGGTATAGTTTCACACCTCTTGTGGCGCCATGCGGGCGGTTGCTGACGATGGTGTTTCCTTCGATCCGGTCGGCGCGCACGCCCAGCAGTTCGTGGTCTTGATTCAGGAAACAGAAACCATCGCCGTTGTGCAGGACCTTGTCGGTCTTCAGGTCGATGCGGGTGCTGTTGCACCAGACCACCTCGCCCACATATTCGCCCATCGATTTGGGCGTGAAAGGCGAGTCGATGCCTTTTTGACGGCCGTTGATGAAGAAATCTGTGAAACCACGCGAGAAGGATTTCTCCGGGTTGACTTCGAAGGTATAGGCGCTATGCCCTCGGGAAGCCCGCTCTAGGTCATCTCTTCTGTCAAGGATCTCATCCAGTTTCTGACGGTAAAACGCCGTCACGTTCTTCACATAATCTGCCTCTTTGAGTCGGCCTTCGATCTTGAAACTCGTGATGCCCGCATCGATGAGTTCCTCCAGATGGGCGCTGTTGTTGAGGTCCTTGAGACAAAGCAGATGCCTGTTCTTGACCAAGGTGTTGTCCTCCAAATCGAGAAGATTCCAAGGCAGACGGCAGGGTTGGGCGCAGGCGCCCCGGTTGGCGCTACGGTTGCCGATGTACTGGCTCAGATAGCACTGTCCGCTTTGGCTGACGCAGAGTGAGCCGTGCACGAAAAACTCCAAGGGAACGCTGGTCTTTTCGCGAATCTCACGGATCTGTTCCAGACTCAGTTCCCGACCGAGCACCACCTGACTGAAGCCTGCTTTTTCCAAAAACTTCACCTTCTCCAAAGTCAGGTTGTTGCACTGTGTGCTGGCATGGAGTGGGATGGGTGGCAGGTCCATCATGAGATAGGCCATGTCCTGCACGATGAGGGCGTCGACGCCGGCATTCCAGCAATCGATGGCGATCTGGCGGGCGCGCTCCAGCTCGTTGTCAAAGAGCAGGGTGTTGAGCGTGACATAGACTTTGGCGTCATACAAAGCCGCATGACGGCAAAGCCTTTCGATGTCGGCTATGGAATTAGAAGCTTTCTCTCGGGCGCCGAAGTCAGGACCGCCGATATAGACGGCATCAGCTCCATGGTTGATGGCGGCTATGCCCACTTCACAGTCCTTGGCAGGGGAGAGGAGTTCGATCTTTTTCATTTTCATGCCACAAAAATACGGAAATTGCCTTTTAAATCAGAAAAAACGATGACATAATAACAGTGTTCTACCGCTGTTTATCACAACTATAGTAATAAATCCTTATTTTTGCAAGTTATTATAAAATGAAAAAGGAGCACTATTCGGTCATATTGTTTGCCTTGCTGGCTTTGCT
The DNA here is from genome assembly GCA_946407975.1 of uncultured Bacteroidales bacterium. Taxonomy (GTDB): domain Bacteria; phylum Bacteroidota; class Bacteroidia; order Bacteroidales; family F082; genus Limimorpha. The sequence continues at coordinate 34,126 of CAMJQC010000018.1, read as the reverse complement.
CATGTTTGCACCCATGCTGCAAGAGCATCTCAACATCCCCCGTCTGAGGCAATTAAGCGGTGTGGTGGAAGAGAAACCTATGCCCCGACTGACGCTCCAGAGTTACCGTGATGGTGTTTTTCAAAAAGGATGTGAAGCCTATCTTCAGCAGCATTTCGGTTACAGGCCTAATGTAATCCGGCTCTACAACCAGTATCTTTGGGATTTCTACAAGAAGTCATATGTCACGAAAGGCCAGTTTGTGGAGGGCAAGGAAGGCTGGTATTACGAGCCATGGTTTGTAGAGGAATATTATCAGGGGCGTTCGTCGCATTATGCCGCTGATTCTTCCGCCATGCTGCAACAGTTTGAACGTGAATCAATGCGCTTGTATCAGCTTCAACACATCCTTGAAGATTATGGAACGCATCTTTTCGTTTGTCTTCTGCCGGGTAAGGATCTTATCTATCCTGAGTACTTGCCTGAAAACACTAAGTATTTCAGAAAAGATCAGGTCAGGGCATATCCCTATTATGCTGATCGGCTCAAAGAGTTAGGCGTCAATTACATCGATATGGTGGAATGGTTCCTGCAGATGAAGGATACCGCTGATTTTCTACTGTTTCCGCAAAAAGGAACGCATTGGAGCAGAATTGCGTCAGTATATGCTGCTGACAGTATTTTGCATTATATGGAAAAGTTGGGGAGTGTTGAGTTGAATGATTTGAAAATCTCTAATAAACGTGTTGGCAGGGCGAAGTCTCCGGATAATGATCTTGAAGCTTTGATGAATCTGATGCGTCCGATGAAAACAATTCCCCATCAGTATGTGGATGTTAAGGTAACGCCGGTGGAGGGTGCTGCAATGCCCCGGTTTCTTGTGGTAGGCGATTCATTCTATTGGAATATCGTAAATCAGATAAACCAAAGGGATTTGTTTTCCTCTAGTCCGTATTGGTATTACAACAGCAAGGTGTATTTTGACAAGCCCAAGGAAAAGGTTAAGGACCTTGACCTGGTGGAGGAACTGTGTTCTTTGCAGTTCGTCATGCTGATATATTGTACGTCAAACTTATATGATTTAGGTAATGGATTCTCAACCCAGGCATTGTTACAGTTGTGTTATGATGAATCGGAGATTGAAGCGCAAAGAGAAGCGATAAAGACACAAATGCTGCAGGATGATGAAGTCTATGCAAGTCTGGTAAAAAAAGCAGAGGACAGGGGTTTGAGCTTCGAAGATAATCTGGAAAAGGAAGTGGAATATCTGATCAATGTCAATCCTGCCATACAGTTTAAAGCGCTGTTAGACAGCATACCTGGAAAGAGGTCGGAAAAAGCAAGACTTATGACACCTTTCAATTAAACCTCAAATTATATCAATAAGAGAAAATGAAGAAAAGCAAAGGCACAGAGAGAAACAGATTATTTGTACGTCTGGCATGGGGGATTGCCATCATTCTCATGCTCATTCTGGTACAGGGTTTCACGCATGTCTTGCCGTTGAAGAAACTGGGAGGCTATGTAAAGGAACCTAAGAAGGTCAGTCTTACTTATCAGACTTTTTCCGACGGCAGTTACCAGGATTATCTGGCGGAACGGGCCAAACAAAAAGGTGGTTTCAAGGAGTTTTTTGTCAGGGCATATAATCAGATGATGCACGATTGTTTTGGTATCATCAGCAATCAGAATCTGATCAAAGGGGAAAACGATGAGTTTTTTCTTAGAATGTATCTCGATGAAGCCATGGGAAAGACATTGATAAAGAACTATACTACTATTGACAGTGCCAAACTGGTAGCGCAGGAGAATGTGGCAAAAACGTTGGTGCTCATCGACACACTCAAGAACCATGGTATTGCGTTTCTTCCCGTTTTCGCCCCTACAAAAACAGCGACATACCCAGAATGGCTTCCACAAGAATACCGCGATTCCATTTCAGATTTTTCGCTGGAGGAATACTACGTACAGCTTTTCAAGGAAAACGGCATCAACCACATTGATTTCTATTCTTATTTCAAGTCCCTCAAGAAAGAGTTTCCATATCCGCTCTATACGAAATTAGGAACCCACTGGGCGGAGTCGACTATTCCTTTTGTAGCAGATTCCATCATGCGTAAAATTGAGGAAATCACAGGCTTTGACTTACCGACGGTTGAGTGTGCAGATATAAATTTGACGACGCACTATTCCGGTCAGGATAAAGAGTTGGAAAACTTGATGAATTTGCTTTTCCCTTTAAAGAAGAAAGAGAAACTGCCGAACCCCAAAACCGCATTGACCGATACGGTTGGCAAAGACAAGCCTAACATTTTGGTGATTGCCGACAGCTATTTCGTCCAATTGCGACGTTCGGCTTTTATTGATGCCTTTGCCAATTGGGATTATTGGAAATACAACAAGGAAATAATCTCTTCCAATCCCAAATACAATAATAGAAAAGTAAGTTATCTGCCAGAGGCTTATCAGGTCGTTGACAGCGCCGATATTATTCTCGCTGTTTTCACAGCCCCTTACCTGTATGAATACTTGTGCGGTTTCTGCGAAACGGTATCAGATTTTTACGGTGAAGAGGGTGCTGTCGGTTACGAGAAAAAGATCCAAGCCATTATAGATCAAATCAAGAATGATCCAGAATGGATGGAAAAAATCAAGAAGCAAGCGAAAGAAAGGGGCATTACGATGGATGAAAACTTGCGTGACAACGCCATATACGTATTAAAGAAGCAAAGAGAACAGTAAAAATAAATGACATTATGGTATTCAGCAGCAACATATTCCTATTGTATTTCTTGCCTATCTTTTTGTTAGCGTATTTCATTACGCCACAAAAGTTCCGCAACTACACTTTGCTATTATTCTCTTTGGTGTTCTATGCCTATGGCGCTCCTGATTTTGTGCTTATTCTTGTGGCGTCTTGCATCTTGAATTATTTTGTTGTGAGATGGATGGCAGCTACTGTGACACAACGTAAAAGGAAACTCGTTTGTGCACTCTCCATCTTGATTTCGTTGGGGTTGTTGCTATATTTCAAGTATGCCAATTTCTTTGTCGATAACCTTAATGCACTTCTAGGCCTGGCACATTGGGACGCCATCCCTTGGATAAAAGTAGCCTTGCCTATCGGAATTTCATTTTTCTCATTCCAGTCTGTCACTTATACAATTGACGTTTATAGAGGCACCTCTCAGCCCAGCCGTAAACTGACGGATTATGTGCTGTATATCATGATGTTCCCTCAACTGATAGCGGGACCTATCGTCAGATATAGCACGGTGGCACAGCAGATTGTCGAACGAAAAACGACCGCCGAAGACTTTGTGGCAGGTTTTTATCGTTTTGTCATCGGTTTGTCAAAGAAGGTCCTGATTGCGAACACCTTGGCTTACTATGCAGATTATGCTTTCGGCATGAATAGTGCCGAACTGTCGTCGGGAACGGCATGGATTGGCATTTTGGCCTATACCATGCAGATCTATTTCGATTTTTCTGGTTATTCCGACATGGCTATAGGTTTGGGTCGCATGATGGGGTTCAGGTTTCCTGAAAATTTCAATGATCCTTATACGAGCCAGAGCATCAGCGAGTTTTGGCGCAGATGGCATATTACCTTAGGCGCTTTCATGAAGGAATACCTGTACATCCCATTGGGAGGCAACCGAAAGGGAACGGCCAGGACCTATCTGAACCTCGCCATCGTCTTCCTTTGTTCTGGATTCTGGCATGGTGCCGCATGGAATTTCATCTTTTGGGGTGTGTTTCATGGACTCTTCATCATTCTCGACCGGTTGTTCATGCTCAACGTGCTGAAGAAAATAGGCAAAATACCTTCCGCCATCCTGACCTTTTTTGTGGTCAACATGGGTTGGGTACTTTTCAGAGCAGAGGACTTCTCATCCGCTCTCGGTTATTACCAGGCTTTGTTCTCTTTCCGAAGCGGAGGCGTTACGGGGATGACGGCTCATGTCTGGGTCGTTCTCGCTTTGGCGTTGCTCTTCTCGTTCATTACTATGGCACCTAAGGGACAGGTTTTGCAAGACAAGGTCTTCGTCCATCCATACACGAAAAAGAGTGCGATAGTAATGGCAGTCGTGGTGTTAGTACTTTTCGTCCTTTCGGTAGGTTCACTGTTTGTCACTGGTTTTAATCCTTTCATCTATTTCCGTTTTTAACCTTGAAAAGAAACGACAGAACCCATATTATCCTGTTTGCCATTTTGGCGGTGCTCTCGTTTGTTCCCATGCTGCAAGAGCAGCTGGATCTGTTCAAATTGAGAAAGCTGAATGGAGTTGAGAAAGAGGTGGAGAAACCGACTTTCATGATGGATAATTATCGGTCGGGCGACTTTCAGCGGCAAACCGAGACCTATTTGCAACAGCATTTCGGTTTCCGCGAGCCTGTGGTCAGACTTTATAACCAGTATTTATGGGATTTTTACAAGAAAACGTTTGCACATGATGTGATCCCCGGAAAAGATGGATGGCTGTATTATGTACAGAGCGTCAACGATTTTTATGGTACTGAAATATACCGTTGGGTGGATCCGGTGGAGGAAGCGGAACAGGATTTCGACCGTGAAGTGAGGAATATGAATCGGCTGCGTGCCATACTGAAAGAATACGGTGTGGATTTCATGGTTTTCATGGCTCCAGAGAAAGGCTTTCTCTATTCCGAACACTTGCCAGACCGCGAGCATGACACCACCTATCCCAATGCCCGTTTGTACTATGCTGAAAAGCTAAAAGAAACAGACTTCCCGTTTATCGAGATGACTTCTTGGTTCCAGCAGATGAAGGACACGGCCTCTTTCCCCCTCATTCCGCCTACAGCTGCCCATTGGAACTTTTCTTCCGTCGTAGCCGCAGACTCACTCTTTCGTTTTATGGAGGATTTGAAAGGCATTGAGATGCCGCAAATCCAGTTGAGCAATTGGAAATTTGGTAAGGAGGCTCCATATCGAACGGCAGACCACGATCTGGAACATTTACTCAACTTGCAGCGTAGAATCTATAGCCGTGAGCCTCGCGGGGCGGAAGCCGATATACAGATTGTGAAGACAGAAAAAGCCGTCAAACCTAAAGTGCTTTTCATAGGCAACTCCTTCCTTTGGCGTATGAATTATTATGTTCCTCTGGAAGAGATTTTCAGCAAGGTGGAGTTCTGGTATTACTATTCCACCGCTTTTTATGGTCCGGATCTTACACAGCAATACAAGGTGAAGGATGGTCATATTCTTGAGAAAATCTTGGATTTTGACTATGTCGTTTGGTTTACTACGGGCAATCAGATGTATAAGGCGACGAGTGGCTTCGTGGAAGATGCCCTCTTGGCTTTATGCATGGACGAAGATTCTTTATTCAGACAGATAATAAATGTGGCCGACACATTGGCTTTGCGAGCCGACGTGCAGGAAAAGTTCGCTGAATTCAGTTCCGATAGCGTAGAATACCGCCATGAGTTAATGAGTTTTGCACGTAACCATTTCATCTGGGACATCGAATTGTTGAAAGAATTCCAAGGTGAAAACGTGCCGGCAAGTCGTAATCCTAAACTGCCTTATGCCCTGACAGCGGGGAGAATCCGGGAAGACTCGGTTTGGACGGCTGCGTTGAAACAGCAGGCTTCTCTGCGAGCCATGTCCTTTGAAAAGGTGCTTTATGCCGAAGCCAAGAATGTGGTCGAAGGCGGTGCCCTGCTCAAGGACCAGGTTTTGGAACTGGATTTTGCCGCGTTTTATCCCCAAGAGGTTGCCCGTTTTAAACAACTCATCCTGATAGATCCAGAATGGCTGCTCAAAGTGAAGACGTCTGCCCGAATACGGCACCAGGACTTGGAAGAGGCGCTGCAAGAGAATGCCAGATGGGCGGTGCGAAAACGCTATGGTTTGCTGCATCTGGGCTTGCAAAACCATTTGACGGTTTCCGATACGTTAGCCCCGTTCTTTAAATGGAAGATAGAATCGATAGAAGAACAAATGAAATCCGATTCCAATTGGATGGTGGCTATAGAAAACAAAGCCTTGGCTAATGGGAAAAGCATAGAGCAAGCGCTCCATGACGATGCCGTCTGGCTGATGGAAAAGAAATACAAAATGGGTTCTTACCCTTTATCAAAACATTAATTTCTATTTTTGCAAACTGAAAAGATTAAGATATGGTATTCAGCAGTAATGTATTCCTGTTATATTTCATGCCGATTTTCTTCCTTGTCTATTTTCTGACGCCGAGGAAAGCCCGCAACTATGTCTTGCTCTTTGCTTCATTGCTTTTTTATGCCTATGGTGCCCCCGAGTTCATCGTGCTGTTTATCGTCTCGATGATCATCAATTTCTTCCTGGTGCGGTGGATGTGCAAGACGGAGAAGGCGGGACTGAAGAAACTGATATGCGGCATCTCCATCGCGGTGAGCATAGGGTTGCTGTTCTTCTTCAAGTATGGCAACTTCACCATGGAGAACTTGAATGCCATTCTTGGCTGGTTCCATCATGAACCTATGCAGTGGGAGAGGATACTTCTGCCCATCGGCATCTCGTTCTTCTCCTTCCAAAGCGTGACCTATACCTTAGACACCTACCGCGGCGTAAATCAGCCGATGAAGAAGCTGAGCGACTACATGCTCTATATCGCCATGTTCCCCCAGTTGATCGCTGGTCCTATCGTACGTTACTGCGATATTGCAGATCAAATCCGCGACCGTGAGTCGAACTATACCGACCGCTTGCAAGGCTTCTATCGTTTCGTAATCGGTTTGAGTAAGAAGATCCTGATTGCCGACGTCATCGGTTTTCAGGTGGATAAAGTGTTAGGACCTTCCAACTACGATGTGTTAACCGCTACTCAGTTGGCCGACATCGCCTCGAAGATTGCCACCATCGACTCCACCACGGCCTGGATCGCCATCTTCGCCTTTACCTTCCAGATTTATTTCGACTTCGCCGGTTATTCCGACATGGCCATAGGCTTGGGCCGAATGATGGGTTTCAAATTCCCCGAGAACTTCGACAACCCGTATGTCTCCACGACTATCTCCGAGTTCTGGCGCCGTTGGCATCAGACCTTCAGCACCTTCATCAAGCACTACCTGTATTTCCCATTGGGCGGCAGCCGTGTGAAGACAGAGGCAAGGAAGTATTTCAACCTGTGGTTCTGTTTCCTGCTCTCGGGTCTGTGGCACGGTGCGGCATGGAATTTTGTGGTATATGGCGCCCTGCAAGGTATTTTTATCTGTGCAGATAAGCTGTTCTTGAAGAAATTCAATGAGAAACTAGGACGGATACCATCGGTGTTCTTCACCTTCCTTATCATCGTATTGACGCGATGCTTCTTCCGTATTGAGCGCATCGACCTGTCGTGGCTCTTCATCAAACGCTTGTTCGCATTCGACTTCGCTCCTTTCCATTTCAGCGACAATCCACACCTTTATGTGACCATGCTGGTGGCTGCCTTCTTCTCGTTCTTCACCCTGTCGAAGTTTGGATTGAAGGTTCAGGACAAGGTGTATTTTACGGAGTATAACAAGAAACAGCACATCATAGCATTCTGCATCAGTATCTTCGCCTTCATCTTCTGCCTAGGGGCCTTGAATGCAAGCGGTTTCAGTCCGTTCATCTATTTCAGATTCTAATCTGACTGTAAATCGACAGCCATGGTATTTAGCAGCAGCATATTCCTCCTATATTTTTTGCCGGTATTCCTATTACTGTATTTCGTTATCGGCAGAAAGGGCAAGAATGCTGTGGCCTTGTTGGCGAGCCTGCTGTTTTATGGCTTCGGGTCTCCCAGGTTCCTGCTGATCCTGCTGAGCTCCATCATCATCGACTTTTTCATCGTCAGAAGGATGGCGGAGACGGAGGAACCCAAACGCCGTAAATGGCTGTTGGCGGCTTCTGTCGTCTTGAATATCGGCCTTTTGGCCTATTTCAAGTATGCCAACTTCTTCGTCGAGAACATGAATGCGGTGCTTGCGGCTTTCGGCGTGGCCTCGGTGCAGTGGACCAAGGTGGTGCTGCCCATCGGCATCTCGTTCTTCACCTTCCAGAAGATGAGCTACGCCATCGATGTCTACCGCAAGACGTCGTTCCCTCTGAAAAGCATCTTCGATTACGCCTTGTTCATCATGCTGTTCCCGCAACTCATCGCAGGCCCTATCGTGCGTTACAACGAGATCGCGACGCAGATCACCAACCGGCAGGCGAACGAGACGATAGACAATAAGATTCTCGGGTTGTACCGCTTCATCATCGGTCTTTCCAAGAAAGTGCTGATTGCCAATGTGTTGGGAGAGTATGTGGACCAGGTCTTTGCCCTGCCGACGAGTCAAATCGGTTTTTCAGGCGCTTGGGTCGGCATTCTGGCCTACACCTTCCAGATCTATTTCGACTTCTCGGGCTATTCCGACATGGCCATAGGCATCGGCAGGATGATAGGATTCACCTTCCCCGAGAACTTTAACAATCCCTACATCAGCCAAAACGTCTCGGAGTTTTGGAAGCGCTGGCATATGACGCTGGGACGCTGGATGATGGATTACCTGTATATCCCTCTGGGTGGCAACCGAAAAGGCAAGGCGAGGACCTACCTCAATCTTTGGATTGTCTTCTTCCTCTCCGGACTATGGCATGGTGCAGCTTGGAACTTCGTGGCCTGGGGTGTGTTCCACGGCACGTTCATCGTGCTCGACAAACTCTTCTGGATCAAGAAGAGCAAGCCGCTGGGCCGGATTCCGCATGTGCTCATCACTTTCGTCATCGTTGCCATAGGCTGGGTGCTGTTTCGGGCTGACAACCTGAGTTACGCCTTCCATTATATCGGCAACATGTTCTTCATGAATGGCAACGGAATGGCCGTTCCTTGTGATGCGCAGTTTATCGTCGTCATGATTTTGGCGCTGTTGTTCTCGTTCATCGGCTTGACCCGTTTGGGCGAGAAGCTGCAGGCCTTCTTCTTCGACAGGTCTTCCTATAACGTCAGGCAATATGTGTGGGTCGGACTGCTGATGATCCTCCTGCTTGTCGTCTCGCTTTCGTTTATCCTTAAAGGCAGTTTCAACCCGTTCATTTATTTCAGATTCTGATGGAGAAGTTCAAGAAAATATGGTTCGGCTTTCTGATGCTGCTACTCTTCCTACCGATGCTGCAGGGCATCTTCGGCGTCGTTAAGGAGAAGCCTCTCGACGGTGCTTTTGTGGAGACGCCTAAACCCAATGTGAACTTCAAGGCTTTGGTGAATGAAACCGTTCAGGATTCTCTGACGACCTATTGCACGGAGCAGACGGGATTTAGGAAGTCCTTCATACGGCTCAACAACCAGCTCATGTTCAGCGTCTTCGGCGAGAGCCCTTCGAAGTATGCCGTGAAGGGTAAGGACGATATCTATTTTGAAGAGTCCTACGTCATCAGCTATACGGGAGAGACCTATGTGGGCGAAGACATGATCGAGAAGACCACACGGCAAGTGAAACTCATTCAGGACATGCTGAAGGCCAAAGGCGTTGACTTGTTGCCGGTCTTTGCACTGGGCAAGGCGTCCTATTATCCGGAATGCATCCCCGAGAAATACCTGGCTAAACAGCGGGAGACGAACAACTACCGTGAGTTTTTGAAAGCTTTCGAAAGACACGGGTTGAATTATATCGATTTCAACGAGTACCTCTGCCAACAGAAAGGCAACGAAGCGCACGCTTTCTATTGCAACCTCAGCGCCCACTGGACGGTCTATGCCGCCTCGCTGGCCATGGATTCGCTGGTCAATTATATGGAGGCGCAGACGGGCAAGGAGCAGGTTCATCTGATATGTACGGGTTACGAAGAGAATGCCCCGTTGATGAACCAGGATGACGACGTCTACAAGATGATGAACCTCATCTTTCCTGTCCGTCATAACCCGATAGACAGGCCTTTGTTCGAGTATACCGAAGGGGAGAAACCCAAGGTGCTCTCCATTGCTGATTCCTATTGGTGGACGGTTTGGGCTTGGGATGTGTCGCTGCCTCAGCATCTTTTCTCTGACGGAGGCTTCTGGTTCTATAACCGCACGGTCTATCCGGAAAGGGAGGGCGTCGTAGATGTGACTTCGCTTGACTACAAGAAGGAAATCGAAAGCCAGGACTTTGTTCTGCTGCTTTGTACCGAGGCGACAAACCATCTGTGGCCCTATGGTTTTTGTGAGCGTTATCTGAGTGCTTTCGACGTGGAATTCATGGGCAAATCGCCCGCGGATTTTGATGCTGCCGACAGCCTTTATGCTGCGTATAGAAGCGAGGAAATAGACAAGACCATTGAACGCATCAACAATACGCCGGAATGGCTGGAGAATGTACAGCGCCAAGCTGAGGAAAAAGGTGTGCCTTTGGAACAGATGCTGTATGATAACGCCGAATACGCCTACCGTATGGATATCCAGCCGAAAGGGTTTTGTCATTGAAGAATTAGAAACGAATGAAGAAGAATAACAACATACTGTTTGCCGTTTTGTTTGGCCTCTTGATGGCGTTCTTGTTCTCGTTTATGATTCAGGAGCATTTCAATATTTTCAAGACGAAAGACCTGAAGGGCTATTTTCTGGAACCCGAAAAGCCCGTGTTCAAGTGGGAATGGTACAAAAGCGGCTTCTTTCAGAAAAAGACGGAACAATACATCGCCAACAAATTCGGGTTTCGTGAGGGCATCATTCGTTTCTACCATCAGTATTGTTGGGATTTCTATAGCAAGGTTTTTGTGAGTTATATCCATGCAGGCAAACAGAAATGGCTGTATTATGATCATAATGTCGAGGACTATTACGGCACAGAGATGTATCATTGGTATCCCAGCGCCGAAGCGGCCAAGAAAGGCTATGAACAAGAGGTCCGTCTGTTGAATAAGGTTAGGGGCGTGTTGCAGGATTATGATGTTACCCTGATGACTTTCATCGCGCCAAGTAAGGATATCATTTATCCCGAGTTTCTGCCAAAGAGGGAGAAGGACACGGCCAGCCTTGACGCAAGGCGGTATTTCATGAAACGTTTTGCAGAAACAGGTATGCCTTGCATGGATGTGAACGATTATTTCTTCCGCCTGAAGGACACTTGCTCGTTTTATCTGTTTCCTCCTATCGGTGACCATTGGAACTTCTCTTGCGTCTATGCCACCGATACGTTGATACGGTTCATGGAGCGGCTAAGGGACATCCGAATGCCTCGTTTGGAATACGGAGATGCATACCATTCGGAGTGTTGCATAGGAGAAGACCAGAACCGTGACCTGGAATCAGAACTGAACCTGATCCGACCTATCAGGTTTGACCGTAAGTTTGACTATAAGGAGCGAGACTATTGGCTGACAAGCGACTCTGCCACGTCGAAACCAGCCGCTTTGTTCATAGGCAATTCTTTCTTACTAAGGACGATAGCCTATGTTCCACCCCAAGAAGTGTTTTCTGATTTTCAGTTTTGGTATTACAACAAAGTGGCTTATCAGGGTTATGACAAACTTATCGACAGTGTCTCATTCCTGAATCGTTTGGATTACCTGCTTGATGCTGATTATATCGTTTGGTTCTCGAGCGCAAGCCAGATGTATCGTGCCACCGAAGGTTTTGCCGAAGATGCCATCATTCAGCTGTGTATCGGAGAGGAACGATTTGCTGAGCGACAGAAAGAGTTGATAGACAGTCTTTTCCATGATAATGATGTCAGAAATAGAATTGCATGGAACTGTAGTGATTCGCTTTATCTCGACAAATTGAACGCGTACACCCTGAACCTGATGAAAAAGGATCCGGAGTCTTACTTTCCTGAGATTTCTGGTGCCGGCGTCCCTTCTGCAAGAAACCCAAAACTGAAATCGGATTCTTATTTTGAAAAAAGGAACATCCGCAAAAAAATCAAGGCAGACCCGGAATGGATGCTATCCATCACGAATAACATGGTCATAAACGGGTGGACGCTTCAGCAAACCATCGATGCCGAAGTCGACAATGTGTTACAGGGCAAACCCTTGATGCGCGACGACCATATCACCAAAGAGAACTATAAAGAAATCCTGATTACCAAAATGGAGCAGGCCATCCGTAACGATAGGGAATGGCTGGAGTCCCTAAAAAAGGAAGCGGCCGAAAAGGACATTCCGTTAGATGATTTTATCCACGACAATGCCGTTTTCATGGTGGAGAAAAATATAGCTGAAGGCAAAGTGACATGGCCTGAATAGTCGTTTGTCAGGCAAACTTAAAATGGTTTTAGCTTTGCTTTGATTGTTGCGCTTGTTTGGTTTATTCCACAACAATCTCGTACACCTTCCCTTCGATGGCGGTTTTATGATATGGGATCAACCCCTGTTCCCACACAACAGGAGGCCACCATTCCGAGTAATGGTATTCCTGAGTCACGATGGCTTTCATCTGGTTGTTCGGGATAGCGGTGTGCTTGTCGTCCATATAGCCCATCACTTGCATCTTGTCAGGACTAGGTCCCACGCGCCAAATGATCTCGGTGGGTCTCCACTCGATTTCATAGTAGTAGTATTTCTCGGCAAACACTTTGTTCGGCATAGGGGTGCGGGTGGTCAGCGCCTTATAGTTGGGATACCAGCGCATGGTCTCGAACTTATGGTTTTTGCCATACGGTATGCTGTCGATGCCAGCCTTGAAGAGGGGCGGTTCAGGTGTGGCCAGGTCCCAGTTGGTACAGCAGTACATCACGTCGTTGTTGAGCGTGGCATCTTCTACACATGCTTCCAGATAGTCGCCGCGCAACCACTGGTAATAACCCACTGGCCAATGTCTTGATGCTTTTACGATCTCGATATCGATTTCGGAATACGCATTGAAGGGAGTGCGTTGCGGATTTTCCGAATCGTCGTATTTTGGGATGTAACCTCCACCTGCATAACTAGGGCGACGGTAGTTCCACTGGTTGTTGTCGCTGTAGATAAGCCAAAAAGCATAGGTCAGGCCGTTCCAGATGTTCTCCTCGTTGAGCATGACGGGGAACTTGATCTTGCCTCTGAACTTGCCGTAGGTGAAGCCGATGCGGGTCCGTATGCCCGTCGATTCTTTCTTTAGGTTGTCGGGTGTGCTGGCAGGGTTGATCAACGAGATGTAATCACCGTTTTCGGAAAGCTTCACGGTAGAACAGGGTCGGTCGGAAACTACGGGATAGTCCATCAGCAGCTGTGTGGAATCAAAGCGCGTCTTGTTGGCTTCGTATTCGGCACGGGTATAAGGGTCGTCGCCCACCACGTCCTTGATTACGGGGATGTTGCGGAGCGTGTATTGACGGCTTATGCTACTGAAAAACTGTTCGAAGAGCGCGTTTTTGTATTGTTTGTCGTCAATATTGCAGTTGCAGTCGAGCGAACGGTTGTCTTTCACTTTGGATTCGTCGACAAAGATGCCTTGCTCGGGGGTGATGACGGCGCGCGTCTTCAGTTTTCTTCTCGAATGAATCGTTTTAATGTGTTCGGACGGGTGTGTTTCAAACCAGCCGAAGGGGTTGACAAATTGTCCTGTGGAATCGGTTTTCCCGATATACTGCACTGTCTCGGGAATCTCGGCGAGACCTTCTTCATCGCTTACGACGAGAAGGAACTCATATTCACCTACGCGCGGGTTGCGTTTCCAGCGATGGTTGAAGTCGCCGTTGTTCAGGTCGTCTTCTACCACCCACATCGCATCGCGGTGCAGCTGTTCATCGATGCTGATGCCGTTTTGTTCTGCCTTTGTCTTGACCTTGGCAAACCAAGGCTCGCTGTTTCGGATGCACTGTATGATGGAGTCAACGTGTTTTTGATCACGATAGTTCTCGTTTATATCTACACCATAATAGAGCTTCTCATCGCGCGGGTTGCCAACGATGCGGAAATAGTCCTGGACACTATGCTTTGGCACGGGCTTAAAGCCTATCGAAACGTCCTCCCAGCTGCCATAGAAATTCTCATGGGCCAAGGTACTGGTGTCGGGGAACTTATAGGATTCGTTCTGATAATAGATCTTGTAGTAATGGTTGTCGCAATGGAAGGTATAGAAGCGAAATGCAAATAAGCCGCTTTCGTCCTCGGTTTGGCTGATACTGGGTATCTCAATCCCTTCGGTGACGGCATGGCTCAGGTCCATATCGAGGGTTACGACGTTTCCTTTGAAATTGTGCATCGGGTTGAAGAAGAGATTCTTGTGCTGTTTAAAGCATAGAATGACGAGGAGCAGTGCCAATAAGACAAAAATGAGGCGGCTTTTTTTCTTCATGTTGGAATATTTGTCACAAAAATAGAAAAAAACTACATTTTGATAACCCGAGCAGTCGTGTTGCCAATTCTTAAGAAGTATAGGCCAGAAGGAACAGTCGGATTAAAAGAGATGTGGCTGTAGCCCGCGGGAAGGTTTACATGTTCTTGATAGACGCATATGCCATTCATGTTGTAAAGGCACAATCGTGATTCAAAAGGCTTTTTTGCAAAAACGTTAAGGTTGATTTGATCACGGAAAGGATTAGGATAGACTTCGGTCATCAGGCTAAAGGCTTCGTCAAGTCCAGAATAGAATTGGATGAAAGCTGCCAATTGTTGCATGACGGTTTCTTTCCTTGTTTTCAGGAATTCCTCTACGATTTGAGAATCATGTTGCCATCTTTCAAAGCTAGAAGGAAACATAAAGCGTTCGCTCTGATTGGGTATTTCTTCTTGCATGGTGGCGACGATATGATAGAAAATGGGTAATGTGCGCGTCTCATCTAACGCTTGGTCCATCTGATAGATGAATTGTCCGTTAAACTGTTCCAAAAAGCTTTCGTTTTTCAACAATCTTCTGAAGAACAACGTCGAAAAGGCATTTGAAGGGTTGATGTTGTCGCTTACATCTACCGCATTGGCGAAAGCATCCCAGTCACGAAAGAAACATCCATCTCCATCGTGAAACATCCATCTCCACCGGCTCCCCATCGCTTGCCAGCACAACACGTTGTTGGCAGGCCAGTCCACATTGGCGGAAAAGATTTGAAAAATCTGATAATCGATGAAGTTGTCGATGTCGATCCAGGAAGAAAGGGTTTCGTAATTCTCATTTGACGACAAATCGGTTGATTCCATCCAATGGTAGAGTTGCCACCAATTGGCATCGTTGCCTGTTTCAAGTTCGTTCCATTTTTTGATGATAGTGCAACTGTCGGGTAAGAGGCCGTAATGATCTTCCAGATAACGTTCATCTGCTTTTTCTTCAGCAAAGTAGATGCCCCAGTATTCCCCATTCAGATAAAGGGCGACGATACGGCTTCCTTGCACTTCCATGTTCATTTTTCGGGCTATTCGATTGCTGAGACAGTCATTGAACCCGGTATGCAGCCAATTGCTGCATCTGAAAGGCTTGAACACCATATGTTTAATATCGTTGATGGGTGTATCGTCAAAGAAAGCATGCTTGAAACGTTTCTTTCCATATTCTTCACGAGCATAGATTTTCATGCCTTTCTGCTGATATCTTCTCGAGGCTCCTCCGTGCGTCCGTAGACCAGCTTCTTGATTGATCCCCGTGTTGTTCTGTTCGTAAAATTCGACATTACAACGGCGTTCCCATTCCATCCCTTTGTTAAAGTAATTGCCAGTCCATAAAGGCATGGAGGGACTCTGCCAGGCGCCTGGTATAAAGATTCCACTGTAATAGCTAAACAAGCCGATAGAGTCGGCGCAAAGCGAAACGGCAGGTAAACCATGCGTGTCGCAACCCAACGAACGGATGAAGTAGCTGTTGGTGGTCACGGGGCTGATGCAACTGTCGTTTTCGTCGAATACGGCGGCACGGATGACGATGCAGTGCCTGACGGAGTCGGCGAGATAGAACTCGTCTTCTGGACAGTTGACTATGGTGTAGATGTCGGATTGGGAATACTGGCGTTCATCTAGGGTCAAAGGTGCCGTGTAAAGTTTGGATTGAGACGTAGGCCTGTTGCCGTTGATGGTGTATCGGATTTGATGTTGGAAATCGTTGCAGCTGAGTGACAAATCGAACACATCTTCATAAAATCCTCCTGAAGCGGAAAACTTGACTTTTTCCGTTTGCGCCGCAATGTTCAGACAGCACAACAAAAACCCTATGAAGAAACCGAGGCGTCTCATGATATGGGCAAAAATACAAAAAAAGCGGCCACCAGATATGGATTGTTTTTTTGACCTGAAAGTGAAAAGGATTAATATCGAACTATTCTTTGGGTGTGGTTGCCTGCCTTTAGCAGATAGATGCCGGATTGTAAGGGCGCATTGATTCTGATTTCATTGTTTTCTGATGCGCCAAAAACGGATTCATGATACACAAGTCTGCCCAAGACATCAAATAACTCGATTTTATGATTTTCTGTCTCTTGTGAATGGAACTTCACGTAAAACGCTCCGTTTGAGGGGTTTGGATAGACGTTGAAGGCATAAACCATTGGTGAGTCACACTCCAGTACATCAGGTAGTTGTTCGTAGATGTCAAAGCTTCTGTTTCTCAAAAAGCTGTCGATGGTGGCCATGCAATACCACCGCCAATTGTTATAATCAATAGGAATGCCGAAGCGTTCAATTTGTTGCGGGACCATCGGGGCAAGCGTATTTTTGATGGAATTGAAATATTGGCCTGTGTTGGAATAAGCGAGCTCAGAGTCAAGGAATTGATAGAAACGTGCAGAGAATTGTTGCTTAAACTCCTCATTTTCTAGCATTTTTCTAAAAAACAAGGTGGCATGGGTACTGCTTGGATATGTGTTTGGACCAACATAAACGGCATTGGCAAAAGCATCAAAAGACCTGGATTCCAGGCAAGCGTCTCCGTCGAAGAAAATCCAACGCCATTTGCCATTGCCTTCTTGCCAAAGGCGCATGTTGTGATTGGGCCAATCCAGATTGGCTGAGAAAATCTCAAAAATCTGGTAATCAATGAAATTTTCTATGTCAATTTTGTCTTCCAGCTGTTGATAGGCCTCTTGTTGCGAAAGGTCTGTTTCCATTATCCAGTTGAATAAATTGAAATAGTGATCCGCACTGCCATAATCGATTTCGCCATTCCAGCTTCCAATGATATTCACACTGTCAATGTTTACGTTGAAATGGTCTTGTAGATAGCGTTCGTCAATTTTTTCCGCTATATAGAAAATTCCCCAAAACTCGCCATTCAGATACAAAGCAGAGGGTCTCGAAGCTTGAAATTCCAACCCGATGTCTTGTGCGATTCTTCCTGCAATGTAATCTTTGCATCCTGATCCGTTCCAAGCGCTTGCGAAAGGCTTGAAGACCAAACGCTTGAAACTGCTGTTTTGGATGTTCTCAAAAAATGCATGGTGGAATCGTTTCTTGCCATATTCTTCCCTTGCAAAAACCTTCATTCCTTTTTGTTGATAGCGTCTTGTGATTTCGCCATGGGTCCGCAGGCCGCAAATCTGGTTGACGCCGGTATTGTTGAGTTCATAGTATTCCAGATTGGCAAGCCGTTCCCATTCGCGCCCCTTTTGATAATAATTCCCACTCTTATTTGGATTGAGCGTGTCAAAAAATGCTCCTGGAACGAAAATGCCCGTCTCATAATCGAATAAATCCACAGAATCGGCGCAAAGCGAGACAACAGGGAGTCCGTGAGTGTCGCATCCCAAGGCGTGGATAAAATAACTGTTTGTGGTCACGGGACCGACACAATTGTCGTTTTCATCGAATACGGCGGCGCGGATGACGATGCAGTGCCTGACGGAGTCGGCGAGATAGAACTCGTCTTCCGGACAGTTGACAATGGTGTAGATGTCGGAGGCCGAATACTGTCGCTCGTCAAGCATCAAGGGGTCTTTGTAAAGGGCGGACTGAGCCGTAGGACGGTTGCCGTTAACGGTGTAACGGATATGGTGTTGCGGGTTGTCGTAACTGAGTTCCAAGGAGAAACAGTTCTCGTAAAAGCCTCCCGTAAAGGAAAAATGGACCGTCTCGGTTTGTGCGTGAATAGCAAAACTGCCAAGCAGCAATCCTATTATAAAGTAAAAACGTCGCATGATTCTCTTGATTCATAAAGAGTTCATTGCAAAATTATTGCAAAAGCGATTCCGTCAAGTGTTTTTGGGGTCTACAAAGGTGTTGTCTATGTTTTTCTATTTATTGACAAATCGCAAATAAAAGAGAATCATTAATTTAACAAAAATACTTATAACCTATTGTCTATGAAGTTTTTGTGATAAAACAAAAGAGGCCACCCGCAGGTGACCTCTTTTACACTGTTTTGTCAGTAAATCTTAACCTTGCACAGGAGTTTCTTCTTCCACGCGGAGCGGTTTGGGTTCGCTCTTGCGGATGTCGAGTTCGTCGATCAGGTTGGTGGCGCCAGCGTACTTGTCGATGATGAAGAGCACGTAGCGGATGTCGACATTGATGGTGCGTTGGAGTTTAGGCTCGAAGTTGACATCGCCGCTCATGGCTTCCCAGTTGCCGTCGAAAGCGAGGCCGAGAAGTTCGCCCTTGCCGTTCATAATCGGGCTGCCGGAGTTGCCGCCGGTGATGTCGTTGGTGGAGAGGAAGCACACGATGAGTTCGCCGTTATCGTCGGCATAGACACCGTAGTCTTTCTTCTCGATGAGGCTGATGAGTTCTTTTGGAGCGTCGAACTCGTAGTCGCCAGGTACATATTTCTCGATGATGCCGTTGGCAGTGCAGACGTAGTCGTAGTGGACGGCGTCGGCGGGCTGATAGTCCTGTACCGAGCCGTAGCTCATTCTCATGGTGGAGTTGGCGTCAGGATAGAGGCTCTTCTCAGGCTGGGTGGCGGCGTAGTATTCGCGCAGACCCTTAACGAAGACGTGGTCGTTTTCGGAGACCACATTCATGGCTTCACGGTAGGCGGGAACGTTTTCCATGATCTTTCCCATCATAGAGGTGCTCATGATGTAAGCATAGTCTTTGCCGATCTTCTTCGGGTTCGGTTTTTCGAGGAAAGCTTTGATGCTCTCTGGCGTAGCGAAGATAGAGTTGGCATAAACGTCGTCAGCGAAGGCGTCGATGTCGCCCTTGAATTTTTTGTCGATGATATCGTAGATCTCGGGGAGTTCTTCGGCTTTGAAGGCATTCTTATAGGTCTTCAGAAGCTCGGCAAAGGTCTTCTTTTCCACTTGTGGATTGGTCTCGGCAAACATGGCATCGACATCCATTCCTTTGAGTTGTTCGAGCATCATGGCAGCCGTCTCTTTGTCTTTTTCCTCATAGGCGTTATAATAAGGAGCGAAAGCGGCAGCGATGCCGGCAGGACCCGTCTGAGCGACGAAGTTGGGATAATAGATGTATTTGGCGACTTTGCCAAGAGTGCCGTAGGCTTTCTTCAGGTTCGGCAAGGCTTGGCCGTATTCTGCTTTACGGTTGGGATCGGAATAAACCCATGACATGAAGTCTTTCTCAAGGGCGACTTTGGTCTCAGAGACCTTGTTCTTGCGGAGCATGGTGCATTGGCCGATGAAGTTCTTCCAGGTGTTGGCGAGGCCGGCGTGATTGTCGGCATACATCAGGTTGATGGCGTCGTCAGCTTGCATGTATTCATCCATCACTTCGAGCTGCTTGCCGAAGATGTCGATGATGATGGGGTAGAAGGTGTCGACGTTGTAGTCGATGCCGTAAGATGACATGTAACGTTCGGTTGAACCCGGGAAACCCCAGATCATGGTGAAGTCGTCCTTCTGCACGCCGTCGAGGCTGATGGGCAGGTGGTGCTTGGGTGTCAACGGGACGTTATCCTTGGAATAAGGAGCAGGGTTGCCGTTCTTGTCAGCATAGACGCGGAAGATGCTGAAGTCGCCAGTGTGACGGGGCCACATCCAGTTGTCGGTGTCGCCGCCGAACTTGCCGATGGACGAGTTGGCTACGCCAACGAGACGGACATCGGTGTACACTTGATAGACGAACATGTAGTATTCGTTGCCTTCGAAGAAACCTTTGATGACGGGGTTGTATTTGCCATCTTCAGAAGCAGCGGCTTCCAGTTCCTTGATTTTGGCGTTGATGGCCATATTGCGGGCGGCGAAGTCCATGTCGTTAGTGACGACGCCCAGGACGTCGTTAGTGACGTCTTCCATGCGGATGAGGAAAGAAGCGGTCATGTCGGCGGCGGGGAGTTCCTCGCTGTAGTTCTTGGCCCAGAAACCATCTTTCAGGTAGTCGTGTTCCACGGAGCTGAGCTTCTGGATGGAGCTGTATCCGCAGTGGTGGTTGGTGAACAGCAGACCGTGTTCGCTGACGATTTCGCCAGTGCAGAAGAAACCGCGCGGTTTGGCGTCGCTGCCAAGACCCACGATGGCGTCTTTCAGGCTGTTGTGGTTGATGCTGTAGAGTTCTTCAGGCGTCAGCTGAAGACCCATCTTCTGCATATCGACATAATTGAGACGCTCCACGAACATGGGGAGCCACATGCCTTCGTCGGCATACACTCTGCCTATCGAGATGATGAAGGCGAGAGCGAGAATTCCAAGTACTTTTTTCATTTGTGTATTGATAAGTTGAATTGATTTTAACTATGAGTGTGCAAAGATAGGGTTTTTCCTTATAGGAAACCCAAAATTCGCTTCATGGGAAGATTGTCTTCATGAATTGCCCAATAAGACTAAGGTTTTAGCATGCCCGTTAGACGCTTTGCCTCTTTTCGTTCTCCCCTTGAAAACCGAAGATCAGACGATGCAAAGCGAGTCAATGACAGAACTCCTCACTCCTAACTGACTCAACAACTGATCATCGATACTCTTCGATTAGCTCTTTTACCCAAGGAATGATGCTCTCAAACTGTGTGAAATGATGTCCGCAGTTGTCGTGGTAGAGAATCTTGTTATGCTGTGGGTATTTTTCTTCGAGATATCTATGGCTTCCAAGAAGCTCGTCATCGGTAGCGAGAGCGAAATTCAGGTTTTTCCCTTCTGGAATGGCTTTGTCAAACACCTCGGTTTGGAACCGCTTGTATGCTTCGATGATCTTTTCGCCTAAGGCGAAGTCTTTAGCAAGATTCTTGCGTTCTCCTCTTTCGGGTTTGTTGTTGATTGCGACAGCTAACGAAGCTAAAAATGGCACTTTACCCAATGGGACTTTCTTGACGGCCATGGGTTCGGTGGTCGGGTTGATGGCCAGCACGGGGATGCCGAAGGCGGCGGAGCAGGCGATGGAATAGTATCCACCGAGACTGGAGCCGACGGTCAGTAGGGGATGGTGCTGTCTGATGAGTCCTCCCAACTGTTGCATTACCTCTTTCGGTGTCAGCTTGTAATAGTCGATGGTGGGGGAGATGGTCTCATAATCCGTGAGGCTGCGCTGCATGACCTGGGCTTTTACCGCATTCCCATTGGAGTTGAAGCCATGTATGAAAAGCAGTTTTTCCATTAGGGCCTTTTAAACTTGTTTGTTTTTGGTGGAGAGCAGGCCACAGGCGGCGTCGATATCCTGGCCACGCGAAGCGCGTATGGTGGCGATGATGCCTTTGTCGTTGAGCGCGTCGCGGAACAGGGTGATCCCGATACCGTCGGGGCTCTTCAGCGGGATATCGGGCACGGCGTGATAGCGGATCAGGTTGACACGGCAACGCATGCCGCCGAGCAGTCTCGCCATCTCTTTGACATGCTCCTTGCTATGGTTGAGGTCTTTGAAGACGATATACTCGAAGGAGAGCCGGCGTTGTCCGCGCCAGTCGTGCTGCTTGACAGTGTGGATGACCTCCTTGATGGGATAGGTCTTCTCGATGGGCATCAGCTTGAGACGCTCGTCGTGGAAGGGGCTGTGCATGCTGATGGCCAGGTTGCATTTCGACTCTTCGAGGAAACGCTTCAGGTTGGGGATGATGCCGCAGGTCGAGACGGTGATGCGGGTGGGACTCCAAGCCAAAGCCCAATCCTGGGTGAGGATGTCGAGCGTGCGCATCAGGTTATCGTAGTTGTTGAGCGGTTCGCCCATGCCCATGAAGACGATGTTGGTCAAAGTGTCGAACTCAGGCAAGGCCAACACTTGGTTGATGATCTCGGCCACGGAGAGGTTCTTTTGGAACCCTTGCTTTCCGGTGGCGCAGAAGAGACAGTCCATCTGACAGCCCACCTGGGTGGAGACGCACAGGGTGGCGCGTTCCTTGTCGGGGATAAAAGCCACCTCGACGAAATGCTGTCCGGCAGGAAAGAGGTATTTCTTCGTGCCGTCGGCGGAGACCTGTACCTTCAAAGGACCATGCAGACCGACCTGATAATGTTCTTCAAGCAAGGCTCGGGCGCTCTTGCTCAGGTTGGTCATTTCGTCAAACGAAGCACAACGCTTGTTGTAGATCCAGTCCACCAATTGCTTTCCGGTGAATTTGGGCAAGCCGAGTTTCTCGACCACCTCCTGCATCTCGGCCGGAGTCTTGCCTAATAGTGTTTCTTTTTCTTCCATGGTGCAAAGATAAGTTTTTTTGCCATATCTTGCCGTAGAGAGCTATAGTAACAGTGCTTATCCGAATTGCACGTTTTGTTTGTTGATCATTACAGCCGTTTTTGAGAAAAAGATGTAACTTTGCAGAATCAGTTGGATATGATGAATGATTTGTATCATTACTTTGTTTTGGGAAGAATGTATAATGACATTGAATTAATAGTTGGATTATGAAAGAGATCAGATGTCCGAAATGTGGTGAAGTGTTTACCATCGATGAATCAGGCTACGCCGAGATTCTGAAACAGGTGAAGGACGAGGCGTATAACAAGGAGGTCGCTGAAAAGATACATATGCTGGAAGAGACCATCCGTGCCAAAGCCAATGTGGAGAAGGCAGAGGCGGAAAAAGCGCATGGAGAATCAATGAACAGCTTGAAGGAAAAGATAGCCCAACTGGAGAGCCGTATTCAGCAAAGTGAGACGGAAAAAAGACTTGCCGTTAATGATGCCATCAAGGCAGGAGAGGCGAAAGTGAACGAGCTCATGCAGGAGAAGTCGTCGCTTACGACGCGGTATGTTCAGAAGGTCACCGAACTTCAGAATCAGATTAACAATAATGAACAGAGCCAAAGACTGGCAGTACAGGAAGCTGTGGCGAAGAAAGACCAGGAATTGGCAGATAAAAACACGAAAATCGTTCAACTACAGGCGGACGTTAAACAGGCACAACAGAAAGCTGAACTTGAGGAGAAAAGTCTGAGGGAGCAATATGAGGCCCAGCTGAAAGGCAAGGATGAGGCCATAGCTTTCTATAAGGATCTCAAGGCGCGCATGTCCACGAAGATGGTGGGCGAGACCTTGGAACAACATTGCGAGATGGAGTTTGAGAAAGCCCGTCAGATGGGGTTTCAGAACGCTTATTTTGAAAAGGACAACGATGCCAGCCAAGGCAGCAAAGGCGATTTCATCTTCCGCGATTATACCGATGATGGACAGGAATATGTCTCCATCATGTTCGAGATGAAGAATGAGAACGACACAACGGCTACCAAACATAAAAACGAGGATTTCTTTGCCAAACTCGACAAAGACAGGTCGACGAAGAACTGCGAATATGCCGTCCTCGTCTCGATGCTGGAGCCCGACAGCGAGCTGTATAATGTGGGTATTGTCGATGTGTCGCACAAATACCCCAAGATGTATGTGGTGCGTCCGCAATGCTTCATGCCCATCCTTACTCTGATTCGCAATGCGGCGTTGAATAGCGCCGAATACAAGTCGGAACTTGCCTTGGTGAAAGCGCAAAACATCGACATCACGCATTTTGAGGAAGATCTGAACGAATTCAAGGACAAGTTTAACAGAAATGTCGGCTTGTTTGCGACCCGGTTTAAAGAAGCCGTCGATGAGATTGACAAGACCATAAATCATCTGCAGAAAGTGAAGGAAGCCTTGGTCAGTTCGGAGCGTAACTTGCGTCTAGCGAACGACAAGGCGCAGGATATCAGCATCAAGAAACTGACGAAGAACAATCCCACTATGGCTCAGAAGTTTTCTGATTTGAATAAAGACTAAACAATGTTCCTTGATTATAATCTTTGTTCGCCAATCGTTTGTCAAAGAATAATATCATCAAAACCTAATTCACCATGATAGCAATTATCGTCATCGCAGTCATCGTCCTGATATTGGTCGGACTGTACTTCTATTACAACAACCTTGAAATCAGGCTGCGTAACGAGGCCGAGGCTCAGCGCGGCAAGATTGAGAGCGTCTTCGACAAGATGTGGAAGGTCATCAAGCAGAAAGCCGAAGTGGCGGAGCAATACCGCGAGGCTTTCGAGGAGATTTACCCCAAGCTCATCGAAGGCCGTTACGGAACAGGTCAGGACGGCTCCCTGATGAAATGGATCCAGGAGCACAATCCCGATTTCGACACCTCGTTGTATTTGAGCCTCTCACAGAGTATCGAGACGCTCCGCGCCGAGTTCTCCAAATACCAGGAGCGCATGCTCGACATCATCCGCGAACACAAGAGCCTGCTGCAGACGCTTCCTGCCAAGTGGTTCCTCGGCAACCGCCCGCCCATCGAGTATGAAGTCATCTCCTCGACGCGTACGAAACAGGTCATGGAAGATGCTATCGATGACAACGTGAAGGTGTTTGAAGACTAAAGCATGGCCTTCCTATCCTATTTCATCCCGATCATTGGCGTAATCATCTTTTACGCTGTCCTCGACGACAAAGCCTATGCCATCCAGATGAGCCTGATTCTAGTGGGCGCCTCGTCGCTGGTGACGTTTGTGGCCCAGTGGCTGCTGAAACGGCGTCAGACGAAGGACGTGGAGTTCCTTGGCGACAATGTCGTGGCCGTCACCTATTATGAGGATTGGGATGAATGGATCGTACAGATCGAGACGAGAGAGGTGCCAGCAGGCACCGACAGCAATGGTCACACCATCTATCGTACCGAGACTGTCGACCGCTCGCACCGCGAATACCATCCCGAACACTGGACCTATTCCTGCCATGCAGGAGAGTATTCCATGTCGTTTCGCGATTATGAGACCATGCGAAAGATCTTAAAGACCGAAAGGGTGTTTAAGGACATGCACCGCGACTATTATACCAAGGATGGCGATGCCTGGGTGACCTTTTGGGACAATAGCATTGAGACCTGCATCCCACTTACCCATAAGCACAAGTATATCAATAAGGTCATAGGCTCCGATTCCATTTTCAAGTTCGCCACCGTCAGGGAACAGGAGCGAGTGGACAACGAGCTGGTTGACTATCCTGAAGTGGGTTACGACCAGAATACGGTCATCAACCTCAATGTTCCAGACAACCATATCAGGGAAGTGAGGCTGCTGAACGCCCTGTGTGGACCGCAATACCAGTTCCGTCTTTTTGTCATCGGCTTCAAAGGCAAAGGTCCCGAGGTGGCCGAACTGCAGCGCGCCTATTGGGAAGGCGGCAACAAGAACGAGCTCGTGGTCTGTCTGGGCATGTCCGACGACGACAAGAAAGTCGAGTGGTGCCATTGCTTCTCCTGGTGCGACGAGCCCAAGCTGGAGGTGAAGACCCGCGACTACTTCATCCAGCATCCCGAGTTGGACCTCATCGCCTACTGCAATTGGCTGAAGGAGCATCTCCCCACCGACTGGAAACGCAAGGAGTTTAAGGACTTCGACTACATTCGCACCCACCTGAACCGGAACGGCAGCATCTGGCTCTCCATCATCACCTTTGTCTTCGGTGCCATCTTCGTATGGATCACGCTGAGCGGGGGGTGGGGGTGATAATGGCTGCTTCTATGAAAAAATCAGGGCGACCGAATCACTTCAGTCGCCCTGTTTTGTTTTGGAATAGACATCCATCTGTGGCCGTTTCGCCTAAACCAGCAAATGGTTAATGGCTAATGGCCAGCTTATCCTCTGTAAGGGAATTTCTTGCCAGGATAGATGGCGCGGTCGCCGAGGATCTCTTCGATTCGCATCAGCTGGTTGTATTTGCAGATGCGGTCGGTGCGGCTGGCGGAACCGGTCTTGATTTGTCCTGTACCCAAAGCGACGGCGAGGTCAGCGATGGTGGTGTCTTCGGTCTCACCGGAGCGGTGCGACATGACAGCCGTGTAACGGTTGCGCTGTGCCAGGCTGACGGCGTCGATGGTCTCGGTCAGAGTGCCGATCTGGTTCACCTTGATGAGGATGGAGTTGGCCACTTTCTTTTCGAGGCCCATCTGGAGACGCTTCACGTTGGTCACGAAGAGGTCGTCGCCCACGAGCTGGATCTTGTCGCCCATGGTGTCGGTCATCAGTTTCCAGCCGTCCCAGTCGTCTTCGGCCATGCCGTCTTCGATGGAGATGATAGGATACTTTTCAGTCCAACGCTTCCAATAATCCACCATCTGGGCAGGAGTGAGCTCCTCACCGGTGGACCACTTCAAGCGGTAGACGCCTTTCTCGGTGTCGAAGAACTCGGAAGCGGCAGGGTCGAGGGCCATGCAAACCTCTTCGTAAGGCTTGTAACCGGCCTTCTCGATGGCCTGGAGTATGACCTCAACGGCTTCTTCGTTCGACTTCAGGTTAGGAGCGAAACCGCCTTCGTCGCCAACGTTGGTGGAGTAGCCCTTGCCTTTCAGCACGTTCTTCAGGTTGTGGAAGATTTCGGAACCCATGCGGACGGCCTCACGGATGGAGTGGGCGCCGACGGGCATGATCATGAACTCTTGGAAGTCGACGCAGTTGTCGGCGTGGGAACCTCCGTTGAGAATGTTCATCATCGGGACGGGCAACACGGTGGCGTTGCAACCGCCGACATAACGGTACAGGTCCTGTCCCGTTTCCTGAGCGGCGGCTTTGGCAGCGGCCAGGGAGACGCCGAGGATGGCGTTGGCACCCATCTTGCCTTTGTTCTCCGTGCCGTCGATGGCAATCATGCAGTGGTCGATTTCGGCCTGGTCGCTCACCTCGAGACCTTCGATCTGAGGAGCGAGTACTTTGTTCACATTGTCAACGGCTTTCAGGACGCCTTTTCCCATGAAACGGCTCTTGTCGCCGTCACGCAGCTCAACGGCTTCGTGAACGCCGGTCGAAGCGCCCGACGGAACGGCAGCGCGACCCATGGCGCCGGCTTCGGTATAAACGTCAACTTCAACGGTAGGATTACCGCGAGAGTCTAAAACCTCTCTTCCTAATACTTTGATTATCTGACTCATGTCTGTGTGTTTTGATTAATGATGTTCGTATTATGTAGCTTGCTTATGGCAAACGATGGGTGCAAAATTAAGGTTTTTTCTTATAGGTAAGTCGGAGTGGCTTTTGTTTTTGGCGATTATCTCTTTCTATGTCGTCTTAAGGAGCATTCCAACCGGTTGTTTTCGGCCTTTTATTATTGATAATTGTTTATCTTCTGACGTATAGTAAGTTAATGGTTAAGAGCTAATGGCCAACTTTAAACTGAACAACTTTATCGGCCCTTCGACAGGCTTAGGGACCTCAACTGAACAACTCCTAACTCCTCACTCCTAACTCCCTTTTCGTCTAGTGGATAATCGTTCATTATTGCTGATTATTGTTTTTTCCCACATCATACTAAACAAAAAAAGCCTCGACATTTGTCAAGGCTTTTTTTGTACCGAAGGCCGGGATCGAACCGGCACGAGTTTAACCTCATCGGTTTTTGAGACCGACGCGTCTACCAATTCCGCCACTTCGGCAGGCGTTGGATTTTTCGGCGGCAAAAGTACAAAAAAAACCATATCCGCGATGAAGATGTTGAAAAAAATAATGGTCAGGACGAGAAAGCGGAGTCGAAATGTCGTTGTCATTGTTCTCGGTAACACTAGAAAAAGCTAGAGCAGTTGGGCGTTGGCGGTTTTTTTTAGAAAAAAGCAGAAAAAGTGTTGAGGTTAGCCTTGAAATGCCTATTTTTGCAGCCGCAAACAAACCTATAATTGCAATTCACCCATGTCAGAAAGATTTGTTTCTATTTTCGCCGGCAGAGCCACCCATGATTTAGGTGAGAAGATTGCCGCCGCATACGGGAAACCACTTGGCAAAGCGACCGTTTCGGAGTTCTCCGACCATGAGTTTCAGCCTTGTTTCGAGGAAAGCATTCGTGGCCATCACGTGTTTATCGTCCAGTCCACGATGCCTTCGTCCGACAACCTGATGGAGCTCCTCCTGATGATCGACGCCGCCAAACGTGCTTCTGCGCATAAGATTATTGCCGTTATTCCTTATTTTGGCTGGGCCCGTCAAGACCGTAAGGACAAGCCGCGTGTCAGCATCGGCTCTAAACTGGTGGCCAACCTGCTCGTCGCCGCTGGCGTGAACCGCATCGTCACGCTTGACCTTCATGCCGACCAAATCCAGGGCTTTTTCGACATTCCTGTCGATTCGCTCTACGCCTCGAGCCTCTTTATCGATTACATCCAGAGCCTCAATATCTCTGACCTGCTTATGGCTTCACCCGACGTGGGTGGTTCCAAACGTGCCTCTGCATATGCCAAGCGTTTGGGTTGCGACCTCGCCATCTGCCACAAACAGCGTTCACGCGCCAATGTGGTCGATAGCATGACCCTCATTGGCGATGTCAAAGGTAAGAACGTGGTGCTTGTCGATGATATCATCGATACAGCAGGTACCATCGTCAAAGCCGGTCAGCTTCTTTTGGACAACGGCGCCAAGAGTGTCCGCGCTTTCGCCACACACGCCGTCTGCAGTGGTCCCGCCATGGAACGTCTCGACAACTCGGTCTTCGAGGAAGTCGTCGTCACCGACTCCATCCCGCTGCCCGCCAATGCGTCCAAGAAAATTCACGTGATATCTACAGCTAACTTGTTCGCCGATGTGATTCATCGCATCGAGTCGTACGAGTCAATCAGTTCATTATTCAAATAACATTTAACATTAACATTAATTAATCAAAGCTATGAAAACTGTATCATTGAGCGGTTCTCTTCGCGAGAACGTAGGGAAAAAGGATACGAAAGCTTTGCGTAAGGCCGAATTGGTCCCTTGCGTGATGTACGGCAACGGTACGGAGCAGATCCACTTTGCTACTGAAGCCAAGAACTTCAAGAAAATCCTTTTCACCCCTGAGACTTACGTCATCAACTTCGAAATCAACGGTCAGAAGTATGACACCATTCTGCAAGACATTCAGTATCATCCCGTCACTGACGAGGTGCTGCATGCCGATTTCTTCGTGGTGAAGGAAGACAAACCCGTTACCGTTGTTCTGCCTATTGCTATCGAAGGTTCAGCCCCTGGCGTGATGCGTGGTGGTAAGCTGAAGCAGAGCATCCGCAAAATCAAGGTCTGCGGTCTTTTGAAGGACCTCCCGGACTATGTGAAAGTCAACATCTCCAGCCTCAACATTGGCGATGCTGTCAAGGTGAAAGACCTTGCTATCGACAACGTGACCTGCGTCACTCCCGGTTACACCGTTATCGTTGCCGTCAACACGGCTCGTGGCGCTGTTGCTGCCGAGGAAGAGACTGAAGAAGCTGCTGCTGAATAAAGCAGAAGCAACTGGATATGAAAAAGCCGTCTTCGGACGGCTTTTTTAATGCTGTCAAGCAACTAAAAACAACGAATATGTGTATCTTTGCCAAGCTTTTCAAGAGAAAACCAGCTGAACCTGACACAATGAAATATCTGATTGCCTGTTTGGGGAACATCGGCGCCGAATACGACGGAACACGCCATAACGTGGGCTTTATGATTGCCGACCGACTGGCGAAAGACCTCGAAGGCAGTTTCACCACAGACCGTCTGGCACAGACTTCGGTGATGCGTTTCAAAGGCAAGACTTTGCTCGTCATTAAGCCTACCACCTATATGAATCTGAGCGGCAAGGCCGTACAGTACTGGCTGCGGCAAGAGAAGATACCCATGGAGAACCTGCTTGTGGTCAACGACGATATTGCCTTGCCTTTAGGCACGTTGCGGCTGAAGAAACAAGGTGCTGCCGGAGGACACAATGGCTTGACGGACATCATCGAGAAACTAGGTTCCGATGCCTTTTGCCGGCTCCGTTTCGGCTTAGGCGATGACTTCCCGCGAGGGAGACAGGTCGATTTCGTCCTAGGCAAATGGAAAGCCAGCGAACTGCCCATCGTAGAGCAACGTGCCGATGTCGCCGTCGAAATCATCAAGAGCTTTGTCACCCAAGGTGCCGACCGGACGATGAATCAGTATAATAACAAATAGATGTTGAACTGTTTTTGTTTGTTTTTCGATTGTTGTAAGGGGCGTTAGTGACGCGGTTCATCACGTCTGACAAACCGAATATTATAAAACCAGTAGAGGCGGTGCATGCACCGCCTCTACGTTTAATATTAGGAATAGGGAAAGAATTACTCCCCTTTATCCGTGTCAGTTTCAGGATTTTCTGTTTCTTTTTCTTCAGCCTCACGGGCTTTCATGTCCTTGTATCGGCCTTCGAAGATGTCGAAACGTACGAAACGGCATTCCAGCGGACCATTCCAGAGCGGGATTTTCACGGTAGGCTTGAGGCCGACATGTTTCAAGGCTACGGCGTCGTCGGTGATGAGCCACACCTTCCAGCCCTGGAAGTTGCGCTTGAGCGTATTGCCGATGTTCTCATACACTTGGTCGATATCGTCTTCCTCAAGGCGGTCGCCGTAAGGCGGGTTGATGATGACGATGCCTTTTTCTTCGGGAAGCACCAGGTCTTCCATGTTTTTCTTCATCACCTTGATGTCGTGCGTGAGGTGTGCATACTGCAGGTTGTTCTCGGTGATGCCGATGGCTTTGCCGGAGCGGTCGGAGGCCCAGATCTCGTGGTCGAAATCGGTGATTTGGCTGTCGGCTTCATCTTTGATGCGCTGCCAGAGCTCCGGGTCGTAGTCGTCCCACTTCATGAATCCATAGTCCTTGCGATAATAGCCTGCCGGGATCTTCATGGCAAACATGGCCGCCTCGATCGGGATGGTGCCCGAGCCGCACATGCAGTCGACGAAGTTGCAGTCGGCCTTCCAACCCGAGAGCTGGATAAGACCCGCCGCCAGCACTTCGTTCATCGGGGCTTTGTCCACCATCTTGCGGTAACCGCGTTTGTGCAGCGACTCGCCCGAGCTGTCGAAAAGCACTTTTACCTTGTCCTCACGGATGTGCAGGCTGATGCGCAGGTCGGGGTTGAGCGTGTTGACGCTGGGCCGGATGCCATAGACGTCGCGGAACTGGTCTACGATCGCGTCCTTGGTCTTTTGTGCGACATAGAGCGAGTGTGTGAAGCAGCGACCGCTGACGATGGCATCGATGGCAAAGGTCTGGTCGGTGCGGAGAAGCTCACACCAGTTGATTTTCTGGATCTCCTTATAGAGCTGGTCCTCGTTTCTGGCACGGAAATCTTTGAAGGGCTTCAGCACCTTTAGGGCGGTGCGGGCAGTGTAGTTGATGCGGTACATCATCTCCTTGTTGCCTTCGCAGATCACAGCCCTATGCATGATGCGAACGTTCTTGGCACCCATGGCCTTGATTTCGTCTGACAGAACCTCTTCCAGTCCTGCAGCAGTCTTCGTGATGAGTTGGTAGTTTTCTTCCATTGGGAAAATTTTTGCAAAAATAGAGGTTTTGTTGAGATGTTTAACCGTTGAATTGTTTAACCTGTTGAATTGTTTGTTGTTTTGGATTGTAGAGATGCGATGAATCGCGTCTGACAATAATTATTTATCCATTTGCCTTATGGAGATAATGCGTACATTATCTCAATCGAAGTCATTCCTAAACCATCCTAAACCCTATTTCCATCCCCACCTATTTTTTCATCATTTTTCCGAAATGCAAAACAATTATTTTTTATTTTAGCGGATTCTTTTTAAGACCTTTTCAAAAGAAATATCAGAAATAAACGACAATAAATATGAGCACCAACTTTGATCCCCGCGCCAATTACGAGAAGACCAAGCAAGAGGCCGGCTACGTGGAGCGCAAGAAAGCGACCCAGGCGGACTACGACCGTATCGGGTTCATGTCGGGACTGGAAGTGCACCAGCAGATCAAGACGAAAGAGAAACTGTTCTGCCACTGCCCCGC
This sequence comes from uncultured Bacteroidales bacterium, assembly GCA_946407975.1. Taxonomy (GTDB): domain Bacteria; phylum Bacteroidota; class Bacteroidia; order Bacteroidales; family F082; genus Limimorpha. Next base: position 2,240 of record CAMJQC010000018.1, on the reverse strand, counting down.
CGGACAATTCAACAAGTTTGAGGACTACGACGCCGAACTGATACGCCATATGCGTCCCACCCTTTCGGAACTCGGCGAATACGACGGCACCGCCCTGATGGAATTCAAGACGAAAAAGGAAATCGTCTATCGCATCAAGAACGGCACCGCCTGTACCTACGACGTCGATGACACCCCGCCATTCCCCATTAATAAAGAGGCTTTGCACAATGCCATCGTCATCGCTTTACGTTCCAATCTCAACATTGTGGGCGAGGTGCACATCACCCGTAAGCAATACCTCGACGGCTCCATCCCAACAGGCTTCCAACGTACCGCAATCGTGGGCGTCGAAGGTCTGCTGAAATTGCCGAAGAAGGACATTCGTCTCATCCAGCTGAGTGTAGAAGAGGATGCCTGCCGCGAAATCAGCGACATTGGCCACCGACGTATCTATCAGACTGACCGTCTCGGCGTACCGTTGATCGAGACCGTCACCTATCCTGACTGTAAGAACCCTGACGAACTGAAGGAGACCTGCGAATATATCCGTTTCCTTGGCCGTTCCACGGGTTTGGTCCGCACGGGCATGGGCGCAGGCCGTCAGGATGTCAACGTGAGCTGTACGGGTGGCACCCGTATCGAACTGAAGGGTGTGCAACATGCCAAATGGATTCCCGAGCTGTCGCACAACGAATGCTTCCGCCAATGGTCATTGGTGCAGTTGCAAGATCGCCTCAACCGTGAAATCAGCAAGGAAGGCTGGAAGGTGGAAGTGGCCGATGTGTCATTCCCTACGGAATATATGCCTATCCTCGACAACAAAGCCAAAGGTGGCGCCTTGAAACTCGTCAAACTGCCCAAGTTCCGTGGTGTGTTGTCGCACTTCACGCAACCTGGTAAGATGTTCGCCGACGAAATTGCCGACCGTCTGAAGGTCATCGCCTGCCTTGAACGTCCCAACATGCTCCACGACGAGATGTTCGAACCTGTCCTGACGCATTCGCAATGGCACAAGCTGGCCAAGCGTATCCATGCCACCGACGAAGATGCCCTTATCCTCGTATGGGGGCCGAAGAACGATATGCCAACCGCTATCGAGACCATCGAAGAGCGCTGTCTCATGGCCTGGGACGGCGTGCCGAAAGAGACCCGTAAGGCCGTCTGCAACGGTATTACCATCTTCGAACGCGTGCTACCTGGCGCCGACCGTATGTATCCCGATACCGACTCGGCTCCCATCCCGCTCGACCCCGCCTTCATCAAGGCTTTGCGCGCCGAACTGCCCACTGAAATCATCGACCGTTACTACAAACTCAAGGAATGGAACGTGCCGGAAGACTGCTTCACCTATATCTTCTCTAAGAACTGGTTCCCCGCTATGGCCGAAGTCGTTGAGAAACTCGGCGTGGATGGTCGTACCCTCGGATGTTTCGTGGGCATGAGGCTCAAGCACCTGTTGGGCAAGAACCCCGATTCGAAGTTCAACGAAGAGACCCTTTGTAAACTCTTTGCCTTCCTGAAGGAGCAAGGTCTTGACTGCCGTCTGGCCTGGAACATGGCCCCGACATTGGTCGAAGACGCCTCTTTGAGCATGGAAGGAGTACTCAATAAGATTGGTTTCAAGCGCTATGCTAAGGATGATTTGCTCACCAAGCTCGACAACCTTTGCGTTGGCTTCGCGCCTAAGAAAGCAAAGTGCAACGAACTCGACCGCCAGAACTGGATCATGGGTCAGATGAAAGAAGCGATGGGCAACATCGAAATGAAAGAATTGGCTAACAACATCAAATAATTTGCAACATGGCTGAAGATTTTTTCCAAGGATATTGGGGTGCCTCCCTTGAGGTGCTCAAGAAATATAACTGTCGTGTGTGGAGCCAGGCCGAATGCCACACCACAGGTGGCCTCTTCAAAGGCACGATCTTGCCTCGCGCCGCCTTCCAGGACGACCAGCATATCGTCATGAAAGTCAACACGGGCTATAACATCGGCGTCGATATCAGCACCATCACCAGCATGGTCGAGACCGACTACAAGAAAGCCAACTACCACATCCCGGAGAAGGAATTCCCTTATACCGAGGGACTTCCTCACGTGAAGCTGCTCGGCACGGGTGGCACCATCGCCTCGCGCTTGGACTACCGCACGGGTGCCGTGATTCCCGCTTTCTCGCCGGGTGAGCTGTATGGTGCCGTGCCGGAGCTGGCCGACATCTGTAACCTCGACACCGAGAAGGTGTTTGCCGTGTTCTCCGAGAA